>NZ_CP137852.1:366250-732500 GCF_033547095.1 Sediminicoccus rosea
AGCGCCGCGCGCAGCAGGGCGCGGGTGTGCTGGATGCTCATCCGCTGGCCCGTGCCATAGGCGCCGCCGGTCCAGCCGGTGTTCACCAGCCAGCAATCGGCGCCGTGCTTGGCGATCAGCTCGCTCAGCATCTTGCCGTAGACTTCCGGATGGCGCGGCAGGAAGGGCGCGCCGAAGCAGGTGGAGAAGGTCGCCTGCGGCTCCTTGCCCATGCCCTTCTCGGTGCCGGCGACGCGCGCGGTATAGCCCGAGAGGAAATGGTACATCGCCTGGGCAGGCGAGAGCTTGGAGATGGGCGGCAGCACGCCGAAGGCATCGGCCGTCAGCATCACCACATTCTTCGGCAGGCCCGCCTTGCCCGTGATCGTGACGTTCGGGATGAACTCGATCGGATAGCAGGAGCGCGTGTTCTCGGTGTAGCGGTTGTCGTCCAGGTCGAGGCGGCCATGCTCGTCGGCCACCACGTTTTCCAGCACGGCGCCGAAGCGATGGGAGGCGTCCCAGATCTGCGGCTCCGCCTCGCGGCTCAGCTTGATGACCTTGGCGTAGCAGCCGCCCTCGAAGTTGAAGACGCCGGCATCGGACCAGCCATGCTCGTCATCGCCGATCAGGCTGCGCTCGGGATCGCTGCTGAGCGTGGTCTTGCCGGTGCCGGAGAGGCCGAAGAACAGGGCGACGTCGCCCGTCTTGCCGACATTGGCGCTGCAATGCATGGGCAGCACGCCCTTGGCCGGCAGCAGCCAGTTCATGACGGTGAAGATGCTTTTCTTGATCTCGCCCGCGTAGCTGGTGCCGGCGATCAGGATGGTCTTCTGCGCGAAGCTGAGCGCGATGCAGGTGCTCGTGCGGCAGCCATCCACGGCGGGGTCCGCTTCGTATTCCGGCGCGTGCAGGATGGTGAAGTCCGGCGTGAAGGAAGCGAGGTCCTCCGCCGGTGGGCGGATGAACATGTTGCGCGCGAACATCGCGTGCCAGGCATTGGTGGTGACCAGGCGCACGCGGATGCGATGCGCCGGGTCCGCGCCCGCGTAGAGATCCTGCGTGAAGAGGATGGGGCGCGCGCCGAGCCAGCCGCGCACCTTGGCGGCCAGGCCCTGGAACTTCGCCGGCTCCATCTTCTTGTTGACCTTGCCCCACCAGATCTCGTTCGTGACCTCCGCATCGTCCACCACGAACTTGTCCTGCACCGAGCGGCCGGTGTGCACGCCCGTGATGGCGATGAAGGCGCCATCGGCGGAGAGACGACCCTCGCCGCGGGACAGGGCATGCTGCACCAGCAGGGGCGCCGTGAGGTTGGCGTGCACCGGGTTGCTGGAGGTGACGCCGGTCCCGGCGAGGGCGGTTGCGGTCATGCGGAATGTCCCTGTTTCGAGCAAAAAGCCGTGACCGTTTCCATGTCCCGGCGGTGTTGGTTCACTCGGGGGCATTTCGATGACAGTCGAGGCGGAATTACGGCGTGCGGGCGGCCCTGGTCAATGCCGCCAAACGGTTCAAATCCAAAGGATTCATGAATTCCGATATTGCTGCGATGCAGCAAGTGCCGCGCGCGCCGCGCGTGCTGACCGGACCAATTCCTGGCGCACGCCATCGGCGTCGGCGACGGGTGCCGCGAAGGTGAGGCGCAGCACCGTCTCCCCTGCCGCGATGTCCAGCCCGTCCACATCCACGGCGGAGAGGCGCCATGCCTCCGGCGCGGCGCCGAGCAGCCCGGTGGCGATGGCTTCCACGGCGTCGGCATGGTCGGCATTCACATGGGCCATGATGTCGCCCTCCGCCTCCGCGATGGCGGCGACCGCCGCGGCGTCGGGCAGGAGCTGCGCCACGCGCAGCCGCGTGGCCCGCGCGAAGCCGCCCACCATGAGCGCGCCGAGCGGGTTGATCCGCCACAGCCCGAAATCCCCGAATTCCGCATAGAGCGCCGCATAGGGGTGGCGCGCCAGCCAGCGCGCCTTCAGCGCCGCATCGGTGATCTGCTCCGCCATGCCGGTCAGCGTGACGCGGGGCGCGGTCTGCGGATTGGCCCCTTCGGCCGCCCCGGTGAAGAGCAGCGCGCAGCGCGGATCGCGCTGCAGGTGGCGCGTGTGCTCGGAGAGCGAGGAGAGCCAGAGCAGCGGCGCGAGGTCAGGCGCCGGGGCCGGCGTCACCAGGCTCGCGAAGGGTTGGCCGTCCTGCTGCGTGGCCAGTGTGGCCGCGGCGGCGGCGCGGATGATGCGGCGGGCTTCGAAGCCGGGAACCTCTGTCATGGCCTGGAGAATGGGCATGGCGGGCGGTCCTGTCATCCCGCGGCCGGCAGCGCGTGCGATCTTGCGCGGCCGGCGATTTAGGGCGCAGAGTCATGTACCAGCCGGTGCGAAGAATCCCACGCACGGCAACCTTTTGATGATTGCGGAGGAGACCGCCCATGTCCGAGCCACAGCACCGCGCCGCCGCGCTGGGCGCTCTTCTCGGGGTCGCGCTGCTCTCCTCGGCCGCCATGGCGCAGACCGTGCCCGACGCGAATGATCCGGGCTGGCGCTTCTCGCTCACGCCCTATCTCTGGCTGCCGACGCTGGGCGGCGAGCTGCGCTACGGCCCGCGCGAGCGTGGCACCGCCTATGTGGACGTGGATCCGCAGAGCATCGTGGACACGCTGAAATTCGGCATCACCTTCGGCGCCGAGGCGCGCTACGGCCGCTTCACCCTGGCGACGGACCTGCTCTACCTGAACCTCGGCAACCAGACGAGCTGGGTGCGGAACGTGGATTTCCCGGATGGCCGCGTCCAGGCCTCGGCCAATCTGGGCACGCAGAGCTCGCTGAGCACCACGCTCTGGACGCTGGCGCCGGGCTATACCCTGGCCGAGGGCGCCTGGGGCAATGTGGACATCCAGGCCGGTTTCCGCCTGCTCGCCGTCAGCGCGCGCACCAATGTGCAGCTGGCGACCGATGTGGTCAGCCCGCGCACGGGCGAGGTCTTCGCCCGCGCCGGCCGACTGAGCGCGAGCGACCAGCTCTGGGACGGCATCGTCGGCCTGCGTGGCCGCTTCAACCTTGGCCATGGCTTCTACATCCCCTACGCGGCTGATGTCGGCGCCGGTGGCTCCACCACGACCTGGCAGGTGCAGGGCGGCCTTGGCTATTCCACAGGCTGGGCCGGGGTCGTCGCGGGCTATCGCTACCTGTCCTACACGGCCAGCGGCAATGCGCTGATCCGCGACCTGCACATGGGCGGGCCCTTCATCGCGCTGAACATGAAGTTCTGACCGCCCGGCTTGATCCGGATCATGGCGGCCCTGCGCGTGCCGCCCAGGATGCCCGCTCGGTCGGGAGGGAGTGTTCCGGATGACGCAGCCGCCAGGGGAAGGGCACGCCACGCCCGCGGAACGCGCCAGCGCCGGCAAGCTCCTCCGGGCTCGGGTTCCGCGCCGCTCCCACGCCATCTGGAAGCCGCGCGGCCGGCGCGAGGACGCCATCGCCCTCCTCCGCGCCGGGGACAAGGAGCGCGTCCCGGAACTGGTGCCCATCCGCTATGGGCGGATGCTGCGAACGCCCTTCACCTTCTTCCGCGGCTCGGCCGCGATCATGGCGCGGGACCTCGCCGCCGCGCCCGCCACGGGCCTCCGTGTCCAGGCCTGCGGGGACGCGCATCTGATGAATTTCGGCGGCTTTGCGACCCCTGAGCGGCGCCTCGTCTTCGACATCAACGACCTGGACGAGACGCTGCCCGCCCCCTGGGAGTGGGATGTGAAGCGCCTCGCCGCCTCCTTCGTGCTGGCCGCGCGGTCCAACGGCCTCTCCGACCATGTGGGGCGGGAGGCCGCGATGGCCTGCGCCACCGCCTACCGCAAGCGCATGCGCGACTACGCCACGATGGACGTGCTCGACATCTGGTATGCCCGGATCGATGCCGATGACGTGCTGGACATGCTGCCGGACGAGCGGCGCGCGACACTGGAACGGCGCATCGCCAAGGTCACCGGCACCAGCGGCTCCGAACTCCTCTTCCCCAAGCTGGTGGAGCAGGGCGATGGCCCGCCGCGCATCCGCGACCAGCCGCCCCTGCTCTACCACTGGACGCCCCGCGGCGGCGCGCGCCTGATGGAGGTGATCAGCGAGGCGATGCTGCTCTATCGCGAGACGCTGGCCGAGGACCGGCGCGTCCTCTTCGACCGCTACCGGCTCGCGGATGGCGCCATGAAGGTCGTCGGCATCGGCAGTGTGGGCACCTTCTGCGCCGTGCTGCTTTTCACCTCGATCGCGGGGAAGCCGCTCTTCCTGCAGGTCAAGCAGGCCAACGCCTCGGTGCTGGAGCCCTATGCCGGCGCCAGCGTCCATATGCATCACGGCCAGCGCGTGGTGATGGGCCAGCGCCTGATGCAGCCCGCCTCCGACATCTTCCTGGGCTGGGTGACGACGCGGGGCGGGAGCCAGCTGTACGTGCGCCAGCTGCGTGACGCGAAGCTCAGCCCCGTGGTGGAAAGCTTCGACGCCGAGATGCTGGAGATCTATGGCAGCTTGTGCGGCTGGGCCCTGGCCCGCGCCCATGCGAAGGCGGGCGACCCCTGGACCATCAGCGGCTATCTCGGCGGCAGCGCCGGGTTCGACGAGGCGATGGGCGAATTCGCCCTCGCCTACGCCGACCAGGCCGAGCGCGACCACGCGACGCTGAAGGCCGAGGTCCGCGCGGGGCGGATCGCGGTCGAGATGGAGCGCTAGGAGCCGAGCGTGTCCGGTGGAAACACCGGGCGCGTGAACCAGCCTCTCAGCCCATGGCGGGACAGTGACCGGCGCCCTTCGATCACGGTCCGGGCCCGCGCGGAGTTCGCAAGACGGATCAAGCGGCCTTGCGGCATAAGCGCCGCATGCCGACCACGACACGCACGCCCAAGACCCGGACCCTGGCCGACCACGCCGCGCGCATCGCGCGCGCCATGGCCCACCTCGCCGCCCATCCGGACCGCACCCCGAGCCTGGAGGAGCTGGCCGGCGTCGCCGCCTTCTCGCCCTGGCATTTCCATCGCGCCTATCGCTCCCTGACCGGCGAGACGCCGGCCGAGACGCTCACGCGCATCCGCCTCTCGCGCGCCGCGGCCGCGCTCATCAAGAGCGACGCGCCGATGGCGCGGGTCGCAGCCGCGGCGGGCTACGGCTCGACCGCTGCCTTCACCCGCGCCTTTCGCGAGGCGCTGGGCATCCCGCCCGGCGCCTATCGCCAGCGTGCCGCCATCGGCACCCCCATCCCGGAGGAGGACAGCATGCAGGACATCATCATCGTCGAGACGCCGCCGCTGCATCTGGCGGCGCTGCCGCATCGCGGCTCCTTCGACGCGATCGGCCCGGTCTTCGACCGGCTGAGCGCCTGGGCCGGCGCGCGCGGCCTGATCCAGGACGCCACGCGCTTCATCGGCATCTACCTCGATGACCCGCACAGCACGCCCGAGGCCGAGCTGCGCTCCAAGGCCGCGCTCACCGTGCCGCCGGGCACCCCGCTCGATCCGGGCATGGAGGCGGTGGAGCTGCCCGCGCTGCGCTGCGCCCGGCTGCGCTACCAGGGCCCCTATGCCGAGCTGGAGGCGATCTATGACCGGCTCTATGGCGAATGGCTGCCGCAGTCGGGCGAGGAACCGGGCGAGTTCCCGGTCCTCGAGGAATACCTGAATGACTGCCGCACCCTGCCGCCCGCCGAATGGCTGACCGACATCCTGCTGCCGCTGAAGCCACGCTGAAGGCGGAATTGCCCCAAGCCGGCCTGTTTTGTGCCACCATCGGCGCCTATAAGCGTCGTCAAGGAGGCCCCCATGCCGCAAACCATCGCCCTCGTGGATGACGACCGCAACATCCTCACCTCGCTGTCCATGACGCTGGAGCAGGAGGGCTACACCGTCCGCACCTACACGGATGGCGAGAGCGCGCTTCAGGGGCTGATGGGCAAGCCCGCCGACCTCGCCGTGCTCGACATCAAGATGCCGCGCATGGACGGGATGGAGCTGCTGCAGCGCCTGCGTGCGCGCAGCGCCATGCCGGTGATCTTCCTCACCTCCAAGGATGAGGAAGTGGATGAGCTGATGGGCCTGCGCCTCGGCGCGGATGACTACATCACCAAGCCCTTCAGCCAGCGCCTGGTGCTGGAGCGCATCCGCGCGCTGCTTCGCCGGAACGAGGCGATGAAGGCCGAGAGCAGCGGCGTGGTGGCGGGCGGCCTGCTGGTGCGCGGCGACCTCACGCTGGACGAGACGAAGCACACCTGCACCTGGAAGGGAAAGCAGGTGCAGCTGACCGTCACCGAATTCCTGCTGGTGAAGACGCTCGCCCTGCGCCCCGGCCTGGTGAAAAATCGCGACCAGCTGATCGACGCCGCCTATGGCGAGAACATCTACGTGGATGACCGCACCATCGACAGCCACGTGAAGCGCGTGCGCAAGAAATTCCGCGCCGTGGATGACGAGTTCGCGCAGATCGAGACGCTCTACGGGATCGGCTACCGCTACAAGGAGCAGTAGCCGGGCCTGCCCTCAGGCGGCGCGGATCTCCGCCAGGAACCGGTCCACCTGGCCGCGCATCTGATCCGCCTGGCGGGCGAGGTTGCCGGAGGCGCCGCGCAGTTCGACGGCGGAGCTGCCGGTCCGCTCGGCGCCTTCGCGCACTCCGGCGGCATGGCGCGCGGCGTCCTGCGTGCCCGCCGCGGCCTCCGCCACCGCGCGGCCGATCTCCCGCGTCGCGGCCGACTGCTGTTCCGCCGCCGCCGCAACGGCGCTGGTATTCGCTTCCATCTGCGAGATGGTGCGCGAGATGCCGGCGATGGCGGCCACGGTGCGCGCGGTCTCCTGCTGCATCGTGCCAATCTGCGCGCCGATCTCCTCGGTGGCCTTGGCGGTCTGGGCCGCGAGTGTCTTCACCTCGGAGGCGACGACGGCGAAGCCCTTGCCCGCCTCGCCCGCGCGGGCGGCCTCGATCGTCGCGTTCAGGGCGAGAAGGTTGGTCTGGCTGGCGATGCCGCTGATGAGTTGCACCACCTCGCCGATGCGCTGGGCGGCATTGGCCAGGCCCTGCACCGTCGCATCTGTCTCCTGCGCATTGCTGGCGGCGTCGCGCGCCACGGCCGCGGCCTCCTGCACCTGGCGCGAGATCTCGGCGATCGAGGCGGAAAGCTCCTCCGAGGCGCCAGCCACGGATTGCACATTGGCACTCGCCTGCTCGGCGGCGGCGGCGACGGAGGTGGCGCGCTCGGTGCCGTCGGTGGCGTTCACGCTCATCTCCGTCGAGGTCTGTTCCAGCCCGCTGGCCGCGACGGTGAGGGCGCCCAGCACCTCCGCCGTCTCGGATTCGAAGCGGTGGATCAGCGCCTCGATCCGCTGGGCGCGGTCGGCCTTGGCGGATTCCTCCGCCAGGCGCGCCGCGGCCAGTTCCTCGCGCTGCAGCGCGCCGCGGCGCAGCGTCTCCACCGCCGTGGCCAGGCGGCCCAGCTCATCCTGCCGGTCCTGGCCGGGCACGGCGGTGGTGAGTTCGCCGGTGGCGATGCGGTCCACCACCTCGGTCGTGGCCTGCAGGGGCGAGACCACGCGGCGCAGCAGCAGCAGCACGGCGGCGGCCGAGAGCAGCGCCGTCACCAGCACGAGCGCGAGGCCGATGCCGAGCGACAGCCAGGCCGCGCGCGTCATGTCCCGCGCCTTGCCCAGCGCATCGTCCAGCGCGGTGTCGCGCAGCTGCAGGATGCTGGCCTGGGCCGGGAGGGACCAGGCGCGGAAGGCCGTGAGATCCTCCGACCAGGGGGTGGCCGGCGCGCCCGGGGCGGGGCGGGCCCGCGCCCACTCCATCAGCCGGTTCCAGCGCACCGCATCGCGGTTCTGGAAGACCTGGATCTGACGCTGCACCTCGGCCGTCAGGGCGGGCGCATCCTTCAGCGCGGCGACCATGCGCTGCACGCTTTCCCAGGCCTGCTCGACGCGGCCCGTCATCTGCTCGGCCGCGACCAGTTGCTCGGGCGGGATCGGCCGGCCGGACACCCAGGCATTCATCATCAGGTTCCGGCGGCCGGCATATTCCCGCATGTCCATGGCCTGGAGCGCGACATTGACCGGTGCTGCGATGGCCGGGGCCTCGGTCGCCACGCGCTCGGCCGCGACGGCGGCCAGCTGTCCCATCTGGGTGCCCGCAGCGGTGCGCGCAGCCAGCAATTCGGCGGCGAAGGTGGCATCGCGCTCGGCGGGCGGGCGGGCCAGCATGCCCTCGAGCCGCTGGCGGAAACGCGCCAGGGTGGCGATGCCCTCCCGGATGGCCGCCGCATCGAACCCCGCCTCGCGCGTGCTGCGCTCGGCCGCGGCGAGGAGGCCGTCGGTCGTCGCCGCCGTGGTCGCGAGGAAGGCCCGGTCGGGGCTGGCGGCCTGGGCGGCGACGTTCAGATGCCCGGATTCGACCGCGAGGGCGGTCTGGGCGCGCTGCACGTCGCTGATCACCCGGGCGGCGACCTCGGCCCGCTGGCTGCTGGCCAGGGTCCGCGCACCCTCCCAGGCGAGCCAACTGGTGCCGAGCAGCCCGGGCAGCGCGACGGCGAGGAAACCGATGTAGAAGACGGTGCGGATGCGCATGCTGATCCCCGTGCGGAAAGCTGTCCGGTCGGGAGCATGCCGCAGAAGGATTAGCGCATCGTGAAGCGCCGCCCGCGCTTCAGCCTCCAGGCTGGTCGCAGGGGCCGGGCGCCTCGCGGCGGCCGGGGTCTTCCTGGAATTCCAGCGCGTAGGGGCGCTGCGGGATGAGCACCAGCGCGCGCATGTCCTGCGGGCTGCCATCCTCGTAGATGGCGTGGGATTCCACGAAACGCGCCGGCTGCCGGCGCGGCACCACCGGGATGCGGCGCATCGCGCCCTCGATCAGGTGCTCGATGCAGGTGGTGGCGCCGGGCGCGTAGCTCCGCACCGTCACCTCGAAGCGCGGCAGGTTGGGCGGGACCTCCTGCGGGATGGCGATGAGCAGCGTCGTCACGCAATTCTCCGGCAGGCGCTCGACGGGCGGGCGCCGGCGCGATTGCGTGATGAAGGCCTGGGCGGCGCGCTGCGTGTAGCAGACCACCGTCTCCATCGTGGGCAGCGGCGCACCCAGGCGCGGTTCCTCCTGCGCGCGGGCGGGGGCGGTGGCGAGCAGGCCCGCGAGGATCAGCGCGGCGCGACGCATGCCGGCAATTCCAGCAGGCTTGTCACGCGGGCCACGCCTTGCGCCGAGGCATCCTGCACCTCGCCCCAGATCCCGCGCGGGATGAAGACCGGGTGCATGCCGGCGGCGCGCGCCGGCTCCACGTCATTGTCCACGCGGTCGCCCACATAGGCGACGCGCGCGGGCTCGGCGCCCGTGGCGCGCAGCACTTCCTCGAAGAAGCGAGGATCGGGCTTGGAGACGCCCCATTGGTGGGAGGTCGCGATGAAATCGGCGCCGAGGTCCAGCGCGTGCAGCGCCTCCAGCACGCCATCGGGCTGGTTGCCGGCGATGCCGAGCCGGAAGCCCGCATCGCGGAGGGCCATGAAGGCATCGCGCACATCGGGGTAGAGATCATCCTCGCCCGGGATTTCGAGGCCGGCGAGGCGCTGGCGATGCGCCTTGATGTCGAGCGCGGGGGCGATCTCGCGGATGGTCCCGCCGATGCCCTTGCCGGCGGCGATGCCCTGGCGCAGCGCCTCGGTGAAATCCACCTCGTGCATGTCGAGCACGCCGGCCCAGCCGCGGATCAGCCGCGCCTCATCCACCAGCACGCCACCGACATCGAAGACCACCCACTGGATCACGACAGCCTCCTGGTGATGCTCACCACGTCATCTCCAGAAGCGCGATGCGATTCTCCGAGAGCGGCAGCACGCGGCCCGCGATGCCTTCCTGGTTGAAGACGCCCGCGATGGGTGTGCCCAGGCGCTCGGCCGGCAGGCGGAGATTGGCCACGGCGAGGCTCGCGACACCTTCGCGCCGCTCCGCCACCTCGCGCCCATCCAGCAGCACCACGTCGCGCGGCCAGGAGAAATAGCCGCGCGGCCGCGTGAGGCGCGTGAGGCTGGCGGCGGCACGATCCGCCTCGGTGAGTGGGGCGGGCGGGCGCAGGTGCAGCACCTCGGTCGACCGCGGGAAGGGCGAGCGGAAGTAATGCGCGGTCGGATGGCCGGGCGCCGTCAGCACGATTTCCAGCGTCCAGTCGCTCTGCACCGTCACCGGCCCCCAGACCCCATCCGTGCCCGTCTCGCGCCGATGGATCGCCTCGCCGATGCGCGCACCTGTGCGGGCATCGGTGCGGAAGATCTCCACCACGGCACCCGCGACGGGGCGGTTGGTGGCACCGCCGGCGACGAGGTTGGTGACCAGGCCATTCAGCACCGGCCGCGCCTCGGCTGGCACGGTGAGCGTCGCGGGTTCGCGTCCGGCGATGAAGCGGAACTGCTCGCGGAAGGCACGCCAGTGATAGGCGATCTCGCGGTGGTCCAGCCCGGGCAGCAGGATGTTGGTGGCGCCGCGCAGCGCGGGGCCATCCTGCGTGATGCCGGTGGGCGTGCCGGGGCGGCCGACGAAGCGGCCATCGGGCTGGGCGAAGAGGTCATTGTCGGAGCGCAGCGCGAGGAAGGCCGTACCCTCCACCACGTCGGAGGCGCCGCCGTTCAGCCGCCGCAGGAAGGGGCTGCGCGCGTTGAACTCACTCCCTTCGTTGAACTCCCAGTCGAAGACGCCGCGATTGGGCGTGCCGCAGGTGATGGCGTGGCTGACCTGCGTGGCACCGCCCTGGTGCACCACGAAATCGCGGATTGGATAGCCGCCGCGCGAATTGCCGATGAGCGCCACGCGCGGCGCGCCGGTGCGGGCCCGCAGCTCGGCCACGAAGGCGGCCAGGCGCTGGGTCTGCTCGGCGCTGGAGCTGCGGTTGTCCTGCGGCACCGCGTCATTCGCGCGCGCCAGCGGGTCCGGCATGTTGACCGCCATCAGGCGATCGCGCGGCCAGCCATTCACCTCGAAGCGCCAGAGGGTGGTGAGCCAGAGCGCGGCATGGTCGCCATTGCCATGCACCATGAGGATGGGCGGCAAGGCTTCCTGCGCGCGCAGGGTGGCGGGGGCGGCGAGCGCGGCGGCGGCGCCGAGGAGCAGGGAGCGTCGGGCGAGCATCATGCCGCGCCTTTAGCATCGGCGCGCGGCGGAGTCGCGTCTCGCTTTCGTGTCAGCGACGGACGGCGCGGCGCAGCGCATCCAGCACCGAATCCATCGCCGCCTGATAGCCGGGCCCGTCCAGGTAGCCGTCCATCGCGCCAGTGCGCTCCAGGAAATTCTGCCAGGCCGGGTTCTCGCG
Source organism: Sediminicoccus rosea (assembly GCF_033547095.1). Taxonomy (NCBI): domain Bacteria; kingdom Pseudomonadati; phylum Pseudomonadota; class Alphaproteobacteria; order Acetobacterales; family Roseomonadaceae; genus Sediminicoccus; species Sediminicoccus rosea. The sequence continues at coordinate 377,537 of NZ_CP137852.1, forward strand.
CGCACGGCGGAAGCGGTCATGCAGGGTGGCGGCGATGTCGTCCGGCAGGCCGGCGGGCGCGTTCAGCCCCTTCATGTTCTCGATCACCACATCCCAGCCCAGCTCGCGCAGCGTCGGTACATCGCGGAAGGCGGCAAGCCGCTCGGCCGAGGCGACGGCGAGCGGCCGCACCTCGCCGGCCTGGGCCAGGCCCGCCATCTCCTCCGGCGCCAGCACGGCAAGCTGCACCGTGCCGGCCATCAGTGCCTGGAGCGAGGGCGCGCCGCCGGTGAAGGGCACGTGCAGGAACTCCACGCCCGCCGCCTGCTGCAGCAGCACAAAGACCGCGTGATAGATCGAGCCCTGGCCGGAGGAGGCATGCGGGATGGTGCCGGGCGCACGCCGGGCCGCCTCCACCGCCGCGCGCAGATCCCCATAGGGGCCGCCGCGCCGCGCCACGATCAGCAGCGGCTGCCGCGTCAGGCGAATGATGGCGCGGAAGGAGGTCTTGGGGTCATAGGGCAGGTCGCGGAAGGCGGGCAGCGAAATGCTCTCGCTGCCGCCGCCGACCAGCAGGTTCAGCCCATCCGGCGCCATGCCGGCGACCTGCTGCGCCGCGATGGCGCCGCCCGCGCCGGGCCGGTTCACCACGATGATGGGCGTGGGAAAGAGGCGCTGCGCGGCTTCCGCCGCCGCACGGCCCGCGAGGTCCGCGCCGCCGCCCGGCGCGAAGCCGACGATGAGCTGGATGGGCCGCGCCGGCTCCCAGGCCCGCGCCTGCGTGCTGGCGAGAATGGCGGGTGCCGCCAGGAACGCCCTGCGTCCGAACATCGTGACCTCCCTTGATTTTGCGCGAGGATAGCGGTGCGCCGCCCGCCGCGCCATGCTGCCCGCATGATGCGACACCCCACCCCCGCCGGCGCCACCGACTGCCACATGCACATCTATGGGCCGGAAGCGCGCTATCCCGTGGCGCCGACCAACCCCTCGCCAGTGCCCTTCACGAGCGACTTGCCCGCCTATCGCGCCGTGAAGGCGCGGCTCGGCCTCGGGCGCACCGTGGTGGTGCAGCCCACCGCCTATGGGCTGGACAATGCCTGCACCATGGATGCGGTGGCCGAGCTTGGCCTCGATGCCGCGCGCGCCGTGGTGGCGGTGACGGTGGAGACGTCGATCGCGGAATTGCAGCGCCTGCATGCGGCCGGCGCGCGCGGAGCGCGAGCCTTCATGCTGAAGGGCGGTCCCGTCCCCTGGGAGGGGCTGCCGGCGCTTGCCGCGCATGTCGCGCCGCTCGGCTGGCATGTGCAGCTGCAATTCGATGGCGGCGAGATGGAAGCGCGCGCGCCGCTCATCGCCAGCCTGCCCTGCGACGTGGTGATCGATCACATCGGCCGCTTCCATGATCCGGTGCCGCCCTCCGCGCCGCCCGTGCGCGCGCTGCTGCGCCTGTTGGAAAGCGGGCGCGTCTGGGTGAAGGCCTCCTCGCCCTATGGCGTCTCGCGATCCGGTCCGCCCGCCTATGCGGATGTGGCCGCCATTGCCCGCGCCATCATCGCGGCGGCGCCGGAGCGCGTGGTCTGGGGCTCCAACTGGCCGCATCCCAATGCGCCCGCGCCCAAGCCGGACGAGGCCACCTTGCTCGACCTGCTGGCCGAATGGGCGCCCGGGGAATCGCAGCGCCGCGCCATCCTCGTGGACAATGCGGCGCGGCTTTACGACTTCTGAGCGGTGCCCGGGGCGCGGTGGACGATCTCGCCGCCCACCATCGTCATCTCCGCCGCGATGTCCTTCAGCGCGGATAGCTCCACCGTCAGCGGATCCGCCGTCAGCACCGCAAGATCGGCGAGCTTGCCGGGTTCGATCGCGCCCTTGTCGCGCTCGCTCATGGTGAGATACGCGCCCGCATTGGTCGCCGCGCGGATGGCGCTTTCACGGCTGATCGCCTGGCGCTCGCCCACCGCGCGCTGCGTGTGCATGTTCTGCCGCGAGACCGCCTGCCACATCGGATAGAACATCGAGACGGGGACATTGTCCGTGGCGAGCGCATAGGTGACGCCCGCCTCCTCCAGCCAGCGCAGCGGCGAGATGCTGTCCTCGTCGGGCAGCTTGTTGCGCTCCACCAGCAGGTGCCCCTCCTTGTAGATGTAGCGATTGGTATGGGTGGTGAGCACCAGGCCGAGGTCGCGGATGCGGTGCACCTGCTCCTGGCTCAGCACCGCGATATGGCCCAGCACCCAGCGCAGGTCGCGGATGGGCACCACCTCGTTCACCTCGGCAAACAGGTCGAGCATGTTGGGCCAGATGCCGATGGCGCGGATGCTGTGGCGCGCGCAGGCGATCAGCATGTCCTTCGCGCGCTCGCGATCCAGCCCCATGTCGTAGTTGAAGCCCGCCCAGCCGGTATAGGGCGCGGCCTGCGCGCGCAAAGCATTGTCCGGCGTGCGCCCGATTTCGGTGATGAGGCCGGAAAGGCGCAGCATGTCATCACCCAGCCCCGCGCCGGCGAGCTGATGCGCCCAGCCGCTGATCAGCCGCTCCATGGAGACACCCTCCATCCCGCGCCAATCCGGGCTCAGCGCCAGGTGGGAGCGCATGGTGAGTTTCCCCGCCGCATGCACCTCGCGATAGGCGGCGAGCAGCTCGGCCGCCACGCCATGCTCCTCATAGATACTCGTGGTGCCGAAGGCATGATACATCGCGGCCGATTTCGGAAGCCCGGCCACCCGATGCGCATGGGTGAAGCCCGGCGCCATATGGAAGGCGGCGAGCTCCATCAGCGGCACGTAGCCCTGCTCGATGATCACGCCATCCGGCTCGCCCGCCGCATCCTTGCGGATGGTGACGGAAGGGTGCGGCGGCGCCGTCTCGCGCGTGATGCCGGCGAGCTTCAGCGCCATCGTGTTCGCGATGGAGACGAGCGGCAGCGAATGCCGCCAGAAGCCCCAGATCGGCCGGATATAGACGGGGTTGCGCGGGGCCGCGTCATCCAGTTCCTGCCGCGTCGGCCAGCGGCCCTCGGCGAGCGATTCCGGCAGGTCCCAGTAGAAGGGTGGTTCGCCCACCGGCATGGTGACGATCCATTCGCCCGGCGCCTTGTCCTTCGCCAGCTCCGCGATGCGCGCCTGGATGGCGGCGATGGAGCGGCAGCCGGCCAGGCTCGGGAAGACGTCCTTCAGCCCCTCGCGATCCATATGGGCGTGGCCATCGATCAGCCCGGGCAGCACGGCGCGGCCATCCAGCGCGATGTGCCGCGTGTGCGGCGCCGCGTGGCGCTGCACCATCGTGTCCTCGCCCACCGCGATGAAGCGGCCGGCGCGGATCGCGACGGATTGGGCGATGGAGAAGCGCGCATCGGCGGTGATGATCTTGCCGCCGCTGAGGATGATGTCGGCCGGTTCCATGCGTCTCACTCCGAACGTTGCAGGCGGCCCTGGCGCACCATCTCCGCCCACCGTTCCACATCGGCGCGGAAATAGGCGGTGAAGGCCGCGCTCTCGGCCGGGATGGGTTGGGCGGCGGAAAGCCGCAGGCGCTCGCGCACCGGGGCGGCCTGCAGCGCGGTGAGTGCCGCCGCCTCCAGCCGGCGCTGCGTGCCCTCCGGCGCGCCGGAGCGGATGAACAGGCCCACCCAGGTCTCGAAGGCATAGCCCGGCACCGTCTCGGCGATGGCGGGCACCTGCGGCAGCACGTCCGAGCGGTTGCGCGACGTGATGCCGAGCGCCCGCACCGTGCCCTGCTGCACCTGCCCGATGGAGGAGGCCATGACATCGAGCAGCATGTCGATGCGCTGCGCGATCAGGTCGGGATAGACGGCGCCCGAGCCGCGATAGGGCACATGCAGCAATTCCACCCCCGCCGCTGCGCCCAGCAGCACGCCGGCGAGGTGGCTGCCCGTGCCAGGCCCGGAAGAGCCATAGCTGACCCGCCCCGGCGCCGCCCGCGCCGCCGCGAGCAGCGAGGCGACGTCCCGATGCGGCGATTGCGGCGAGACGACGAGCAGCGAGGGAATGGCACCCACGCCCAGCACGGGTGTGAGATCCCGCACCGGATCAAAGCCGAGATTGCTGAGCGAGACGCTGCTGGCCAGGCCCGCGCCGGTGAAGAGGATGGTGTGCCCATCCGGCCGCGACTGCTGCGCCACATAGGCCGCGCCGACATTGCCGCCCGCACCGGGCCGCGTGTCGATCGCCACCGGCTGGCCCAGCGCGGCGGACAGCTCCGGCGCCAGCACGCGGGCCAGCACATCAATCGTGCCACCCGGTGCGAAGGGCACCACCAGCGTCAACGGGCGTTCGGGGAATGTTTGCGCGTGCGGGTGAAGCGGCAGCAGGAGCAGGGCAGCGAGCAGCAGGCGGCGCATCGGAACCTCCGGTCAGGGAGGTTCAGTTTGGGCCGATCCTGCCGCCCTCGCCCAGTCCCTCGCGCGCCTGCGTGGCCAATTCATCGGCCCGCTCATTCATGGGATTGCCCGAATGCCCGCGCACCCAGATCCACTCCACCTCATGCGGCTTGGCGGCGGCGAGCAGGCGCTGCCAGAGGTCGAAATTCTTCACGGGATCGCGCGCTGCGTTGCGCCAGTTGTTCCGCACCCAGCCCTTGATCCACCGCTCCATGCCGTTGCGGACATATTCGCTGTCGGTGTGCAGCATGACCTGGCAGGGGCGGGTCAGCGCCTCCAGCGCCGCGCAGGCGGCCGTCAGCTCCATGCGGTTGTTGGTCGTCTCGCGCTCGGCCCCCGTCAGTTCGCGCGTGACCTCGCCGAAGCGCAGGATGGCGGCCCAGCCGCCAGGGCCCGGATTGGGCTTGCAGCCGCCATCCGTCCAGATCTCGACCTTGCGCGGGGCGTCAGGCACCGAGGGCCTCCGGGCTCTGGGCATGGCCGAAGAAGCGCAGCTTGTGCAGGTATTCCAGCGGGTCCTTGCGCGTCACCATCGCACCCGGCGGCGTGTTCACCCAGTCATAGAGGCGGGTCAGCAGGAAGCGGATCGCGGCGCCGCGGCACAGCACGGGCAGGGCGGCCAGCTCGGCCTCGCTCAGCGGTCGCACCGCCGCATAGGCGCGCAGGATGGCGCGCGCCTTGGTCACGTTGAAGCTGCGATCCGCCTCGAAGCACCAGGCGTTCAGGCAGACCGCCACGTCATAGGCGAGCAGATCCGTGCAGGCGAAGTAGAAGTCGATCAGCCCGGAGACGCGGGGCGTGCCGCCCTCCTCCAGGAAGAAGACATTGTCGGGGAAGAGGTCGGCATGGATCTGGCCGACTGGCAGCGCACCCGCCACAGGCCACGCCGCCAGGATGCCGGCCAGTGCCGCGTCCAGCTCCGCGATCAGCCCGGCCTGCACCGCCTCGCCATCCGCGCGGCAACGGTCGAGCAGCGGCGCCCAGGCGGCGGGGCCCAGGCCATTGGGCCGCACCTCGGCGAAGCCCTGCCCGGCCCGATGCAGCCCGGCGAGTGCGGCACCCAGCGGTCCGCAATGCTCGGGCCGGATGCGGCGCGGCCAGACACCGGGCAGGAAGGTGCAGATCGCCGCCGGCCGGCCGGCCAGTTCACGCAGCGCCTGCCCGTCCCGTCCCGCCACGGGTTCAGGCGCGGAAAGCCCATGCGCGACGAGGTGCCGCATCAGCCCGAGGAACCAGGGCAGTTCGCGCGGGTTCACGCGCTTCTCGTAAAGCGTCAGCACATAGTCGCCCGCGCTGGTCTTCAGCGCGTAGTTGGAATTCTCCACGCCCTCGGCGATGCCGCGAAACGCCAGCAGCGCGCCGATGTCGTACTCCGCGAGGAAGGCACGCAGCGCCTCGTCGGAGACTTCCGTATAGACCGCCACAAATCAGGCCGTGGCCAGCGCCGCCGGGAGCTTGAAGATGATCTTCTCCTCCGCCACCACGATTTCCTGGATGGTCAGCTCATAGGCTTCGCGCAGGCGCTCGATCACCTCCTCGACCAGCACCTCGGGCGCGCTGGCGCCCGCCGTGATGCCGATGCGCGAGACTCCCTGCACGGTGGCGAGGTCCAGCTCACGCCCGCGCTGCACCATGACCGACTTTGCGCAGCCCGCCCGGCCGGCGACTTCCACGAGACGCACGGAGTTGGAGGAATTGGGCGCGCCCACCACGATCATCATGTCCACCTGCGGCGCGATCTCCTTCACCGCCGCCTGGCGGTTGGTGGTGGCGTAGCAGATGTCCTCCTTCGCCGGTGCCGAGATCTCCGGGAAGCGCGATTGCAGCACGCGGACGATCTCCGCCGTGTCATCCACCGAGAGCGTGGTCTGCGTGATGAAGGCGAGCGAGGCGCCCTCGGGCGGCGTCACGCTCCGGGCCTGGGCCTCGTCCTCGACCAGGGTCACCGCACCCTCGGGCAGCTGGCCCATGGTGCCGATCACCTCCGGGTGGCCGGCATGGCCGATCAGGAAGATGTGCCGCTTGCGGGAGAAATGATGCTCTGCCTCGCGGTGCACCTTGCTGACCAGCGGGCAGGTGGCGTCGAGGAAGAACATGTCGCGCCGCTGCGCCTCGGCCGGGATGGATTTCGGCACGCCATGCGCGGAGAAGACGACGGGCTGGCCGTCATCCGGGATTTCGTCCAGCTCCTCGACGAAGACGGCGCCCTGGCGCTCCAGCGCCTCGACCACGAAGCGGTTGTGGACGATCTCATGCCGGACATAGACCGGGGCGCCGTGCCGCTTCAGCGCCTCCTCCACGATCTTGATCGCACGGTCCACCCCGGCGCAAAATCCGCGCGGGCCGGCAAGGATGACATGAAGCGAGGGCTTGGCGGCCATGCGATGGGGTTCCGGGGGCGGGTTGCGACCCCTCCACACTATCGCTTTGCGCGGATCGGTGCCAGACGGAGCGCCGGATGGGACGTGAGCGGGGACGAATGATGAAGCGTCTGGGTCTGGGTGTGATGGTCGCGGCCGGGCTTGCAGTGGCGGGCTGTGGCGGACCGCGGCTGGAGGATCTGCTGGTCCCCTGCCCAAGCCTGACGCTGCCGGCCGATGTGGCCGACCTGACGCGCTACCAGGCCGACAGCCAGCCGGATCATTCCACCATGGTGATGGATGCGCGCATCACCGGCATCGAGGGCAGCTGCCGCCGCGGCCGACGCGACCAGACGCTGGATTCGAGCATCGCCGTCCGCTTCCAGGTGGAGCGTGGGCCAGCCGCCCCCTCGCGCGGTTTCCAGCTGCCCTGGTTCATCGCGCTGCTCGATGCCCGCACCAACGAGGTGCTGAACCGGCAGAGCTTCATCATGAACGGCCAGTTCGCCGTGAACACCACGCGGGCCAATGTTACCTCCCAGGCGGTGGACATCGCCTTCCCGGTGGGAAGCGGCCGGCGCGTGCAGGATTACCGCATCCTGGTCGGCTTCCAGCTGAACGAGGACGAGGTCGCGATGAACCGCCGGCGCGGGCCGCGCTGAGGAGGGCCGCTCAGCCGCGGGATGTGTGGACCAGCTCCTCCAGCTGGCGCCACTCCGCCGGGATCGGGACGATGCATTCGATCAATGTGGGTCCGGACCGCGCGATCGCGGCCTGGAAGGCCGTGTGGAAGCCCTCCGCGCTGTCCGCCCGCACCGCCTGCACGCCCAGGCCCGCCGCGACAGGCACCCAGTCGATCGCCGGATCGGCGAGGCTCAGCATCGAGTCCATCCGGGCGTTCGCCGCTCCCTCGCGCACGCGCGCGAGTTCCAGCCCAAGGATGTTGTAGCGGTCATTCTTGAGCAGGATGATGACCACGTCGGTCTTCTCGCGCGCCATGGTCCATAGCGCCTGCACGGCATACATGCCGCTGCCGTCGGCCTGCAGCAGCACGGTCTTGCGGCCTGGGCAGGCGATGGCGGCGCCGAGCGCCATGGGCAGGCCGCCACCGATCGCGCCACCATTCAGGGGATTCAGGTAATCGTGCGGACGCGCGCCCTTGGTGGCGGCGAAGATCCAGGGTGCATTGGTCGCCGCCTCATCCACCAGAACGGCGTCCTCCGGCATCAGCAGGCTCAGCGAGGTGCCGATGGCGGACGCGGTGAGCGGCCCCGTCGGTGCCGCGCCCGTGAAGGATGGCTGGCGCGGATATGGCGCGCCGGAGGCGCCACAGGCGGCTTCCAGCGCTTCGAGCGCGGCCGCGAGGTCGTGCCGCGCACTCGCCATCTCGAACAGGTCGCAGCCCGGGGGGGATTTCATCACCGGCTTGCCGCGATAGGCGAAGGTGGCGACCGGGAAGGCAGCCCCCACGAAGATCAGCTGCTCGAAGCCGGCGAGGAACTGGACGCACATCTCGAACTCGTAGGGCACCGGTTCCACCATCGGGCGACCGGCACCGCGCGCGAGATGGCTCGACGCGAAGGTCTCGCTCAGCAGCGTCGCGCCGCAATGCGCCGCGATCCGGGCAGCGCTCTCGAGCGCGGCTCCGTGCTGCGCCGCATTGCCGACCACGAGCCCGGTCTTGCGCCCGTTCGCCAGCAGCGCCGCGGCATGCGCGATCGCCTCCGCCGCGAAGGAGGGGCGTGGCTGCACCATGGGGGCGGGCGGCGGGTTCGCATCTTCCCAGTGCCGGTTGGTCGGCGCGATGATCGTGCAGACCTGGCCGGTCCGGGCGAGCATCGCCGCCTCCGCGCCCAGTTCGCCGAGTTGCGTCGCGCTGCGTGCTTCCTGGCACCAGTGGGAGACGACACGCGCCAGGTCGCTGATGCGCCCGTTTACGAGCTCATGCTCGGGATAGTTCGGCTGGTGGTAGGATGCGTTCGCGCCGACGACATTGACGACCGGCGTGCCGGCGCGCCCGGCGTTGTGCAGCATGGCGATGCCATTGGCGAGGCCGCTGCCGACATGCAGCAGCGTGAAGGCGGGCTTGCCTGCCATGCGCGCATAGCCATCGGCCGCGCCAGTGACCACATCCTCCTGCAGGCACAGGATGGGCCGCACGGAATCCGCCAGCCCCATCTCATAGACCAGCTGCATCTCGGATGTGCCGGGATTGGCGAAGCAGGTGGTGATCCCTGCATCAACCAAGGCCTTGAAGAGGGATTGGGCGCCATTCATGGGACGTTGCCTCTTGGGTGTTTCTGGCTCAGCCAGCCGCCCTCGCGCACAGGTTTCCCGTTCATGCGGCGGCAGCTGGATCCTGTCTCCAGCGGCAGCCTAGCGGCGATCCCCGGTTGATGCCTAGCGTCGCCTCGGCCGGCTCAGGCGCTTGGAGGCGCGGGAGGCCGGATGACTACGCCCGTCCGTGGCAGTGCTTGTACTTCTTGCCCGAGCCGCAGGGGCAGGGCGCGTTGCGCGGCGTCTTGTCCCAGGTGGAGGGGTCGTTCGGGTCCACCTCGGAGATCACGCGCGTTTCCTGCCGGGCGATCGCCGCCGCGCCGTAATCCGGGGCGGGCGGCATTGGCGCCATCTCATAGGGTTCGGCATCGGGTGCGGCGTGGCGCATGTCGGTCACGCGGATCGGCTGCGGCTCGGGGATCGGCGCATCGGCCGTCAGCTCCAGGCGCAGCAGCAGCGAGGTGACACGCTCGCGCAGGTCTTCCAGCATGTTGTTGAACAGCGCGAAGGCCTCGCGCTTGTACTCGTTCAGCGGGTCACGCTGGCCATAGGCGCGCAGGCCGATGCCCTGGCGCAGGTGATCGAGGCTGAGCAGGTGCTCCTTCCACACCTGGTCGAAGAGCTGCAGCAGCAGCGACTTCTCGACCATGCGCATGAAGTCGGGGCCGAGATTGGCGGCCTTGGCGGCGGCCACCTGGTCGGCCGCGGCCTCGATGCGCTCGCGCACCTGGACCTCGTCGATCCCCTCTTCCTTCGCATAGGCGGCGATGGGCAGGTCGAGGCCCAGCACGTCGCGCACGCGCTTCTCCAGGCCCTCCAGATCCCATTGCTCCGGATAGGCGTTCTCGGGGATCGCCTTGTCCACCATGGCGCCGATGGTCTCGTGCCGCATCTCGGCGATGGTCTCGCTGAGATCGGTCGAATCCATGTAGGCGCGGCGCTGGGCATAGACCTCGCGCCGCTGGTCGTTCATCACGTCGTCGTATTTCAGCAGGTTCTTGCGCGTGTCGAAGTTCCGCGCCTCGACCTTCTTCTGCGCCTTCTCCAGTGCCTTGTTGATCCAGGGATGGATGATGGCCTCGCCTTCCTTGAGGCCGAGCTTCGTCAGCATGCCGCCCATGCGGTCGCTGCCGAAGATGCGCATCAGGTCGTCTTCCAGCGAGAGGAAGAAGCGGCTGCCACCCGGGTCGCCCTGGCGGCCGGAGCGGCCGCGCAGCTGGTTGTCGATGCGGCGGCTCTCATGCCGCTCGGTGCCGATGACGAAGAGCCCGCCCGCCGCCTTCACGATGGGCTGCGCCGCCGCAACCTCCGCCAGGTGGCGCGCATAGACCGCGTCATATTCCGGCCCATGCCCCTCGGGCACCTCGGCCTTGGCGAGCATGTCCGCGTTGCCGCCGAGTTTGATGTCGGTGCCGCGGCCAGCCATGTTGGTGGCGATGGTGACGGCGCCGGGGCGGCCGGCCTGGGCGACGATGCCGGCCTCCTGCTCGTGGTAGCGCGCGTTCAGCACATTGTGCGGGATGCCCGCCTGCTTGAGCAGGCTGGAGATCAGCTCGCTCTTCTCGATGCTGGTGGTGCCGACGAGGCAGGGCTGGTTGCGCTCCCGGCATTCGCCGATGAGCTTGATGACCGCCTGGTATTTCTCCATGGCGGTCCGATAGACCTCGTCATCCTCGTCCTTGCGCGCGACGGGCACGTTGGTCGGGATTTCGACGACTTCGAGCTTGTAGATCTCGGCGAACTCGTCCGCCTCGGTCGCGGCGGTGCCGGTCATGCCGGAGAGCTTGGGATAGAGGCGGAAGTAGTTCTGGAAGGTGATGCTGGCGAGCGTCTGGTTCTCCGGCTGGACGGTCACGTCCTCCTTCGCCTCCAGCGCCTGGTGCAGGCCGTCGCTGTAGCGGCGGCCTTCCATCATGCGGCCGGTGAACTCGTCGATGATCACGATCTTGTCGTTGCGGACCACGTATTCGACGTCGCGCTTGAACAGCACATGCGCGCGCAGCGACTGGTTGACATGGTGCACGATGGAGACGTTGTGGCTGTCATAGAGGTTGCCCTCCTCCAGCACGCCGGCGGCCAGCAGCATGGCCTCGATGTCCTCGCCGCCCTTCTCCGTCATCGCGACGGTGCGCTGCTTCTCGTCCTTCTCGAAGCGTTCCGTGTCCTTCACGAATTCCGCCATGACCGCGTCCACGCGGCGATAGAGGTCGGAGGTGTCGTCCGTCGGGCCGGAGATGATAAGCGGCGTGCGCGCCTCATCCACCAGGATGCTGTCCACCTCGTCCACGATGGCATAGTGGAAGGGTCGCTGGACCATCTCCTCCAGGCGGTACTTCATGTTGTCACGCAGGTAGTCGAAGCCGTACTCGTTGTTGGTGCCGTAGGTGATGTCGCAGGCGTAGGCCGCGCGGCGCTCGTCATCGCTCAACCCCTGGACGATGACGCCTGTGGTGAGGCCGAGGAAGCCATAGACCTGGCCCATCCATTCGGCGTCGCGCTTGGCCAGGTAGTCGTTCACCGTCACCACATGCACGCCCTTGCCGGGCAGCGCGTTGAGGTAGCAGGGCAGGGTGGCGACCAGGGTCTTGCCCTCGCCGGTCTTCATCTCGGCGATCTTGCCGTCGTTCAGGACCATGCCGCCGATCATCTGCACATCGAAATGACGCAGGCCGATCACACGCTTCGCGGCCTCCCGCACCACGGCGAAGGCCTCTTCGAGCAGGCTGTCCAGCTCGGCGCCCTGGGCCAGCCGGGCGCGGAACTCGGCGGTCTTGCCGCGCAGCGCCTCGTCCGACAGCGCGGCAAGCGGCGCTTCGAAGGCGCTGATCGCGGGGAGGCGCGCCTGGAAACGCTTCAGCGAACGGTCATTCGCGGAACCGAAAATGGCACGGGCAAGACGAGCGAACATGGGGTGTGGATTCTCTCCGGGCGCCGCCGACGGAAGGGGCGGCTTTGGGACTTTGACAGGTAAGGTCCCCCTGCCCCCGGGTCAACGTGCCAAAGGGGGCCGGCCGGGTTGTGGGGGGGGCGGGCATCGGCCATTGTCGGGCCGCCCGTGATGGATTCCCGCCGATGTCCCGCTTTTCCCTTCCCCTCGCCCTGATGCTGGCCGCCGGCCCCGCCCTGGCCCAGGCGCCGGCTCCGGCCCGCCCCCCGGCCGCGGCGCCGGCCCCTGCGGCAACCCCCGCCCCCGCGGCGGCCGCCGAGGACAGCAACCCCGTCCTCGCCCGGGTGAATGGCGAGGATCTTCGCCTGGACGAGGTGATGGCCACCGCCGCCGAGGCCATGCCGGCCGAGCTGCGCAGCGTGCCGCCCGCCCTGCTGCGCACCATGCTGCCGCCCCAGGTCTTCGAGCAGCTGCTGGACCGCGCCATCACCGACCGCGCCATGGTCGCCGCCGCCCGCACCGCCGGCCTGGACCAGGACCCCGAGATCCGCCGCCGCGTGCGCCTCGCCGAGGAGAATGAGCTGCGCGACGCCCTGCTGCGCCGCGAGGTGCTGCCCCGCGTGACGGAGGACCTGCTGCGCGCCCGCTACGAGCGAGACGCCGCCAACCGCTCGGCCGAGCAGGAGGTCCGCGCCCGCCACATCCTGGTGGCGAACGAGGCCGATGCCCGCGCCATCCTGGCCGAGATCCAGCGCGGCGCGAATTTCGAGGAGGTGGCCCGCCGCCGCTCGACCGATCCCGCGGCCCGCAATGGCGGCGATCTCGGCTTCTTCCGCCAGGGAGACATGGTGCCCGAATTCGCAGCCGCCGCCTTCGCGCTGCAGCCCGGCCAGGTCAGCCCGGCCCCGGTCCGCACCCAGTTCGGCTGGCACGTGATCAAGGTGGAGGAGCGCCGCACCTCCAGCGGGCCGACCTTCGAGGAGAGCCGCGACACGCTGCGCCAGGCGCTGGTCGAGGAGGAGGTGCTGGCCGCCGTCCAGCGCATCCGCGCCGCGAGCCGCATTGAGCGCGTGGAGCCGCCCGCGCCGCCCGCCCCCGCCATCCAGGCCGAGCCGCCGGCACCCGCCCGGCCCGCCGCCCCCGCCCCTGCCACCCGGAGATAGACCATGACGGGCCCTGTTTCGCCCCTCGCCTTGCCGCTGCCGGAGATGCCGGCCATCGCCGGCGCCGAATGCGCCAGCATCGCCGCCGGCATCCGCTACAAGTCGCGCGAGGACATGACGGTCTTCCGCTTCGCCCCGGGCACCACGGTGGCGGGCGTCTTCACCATGAACAAATGCCCGGGCGCCCCGGTGGATTGGTGCCGTGCCGCGCTCAAGGGCGGCAAGGCGCGCGCGCTGGTGGTGAATGCCGGGAACAGCAACGTCTTTACCGGCAAGGCCGGCCGCGAGACCTGCGAGCGCACGGCGAAGGAAACCGCCGCCCTGCTCGGCTGCAAGCCGCGCGAGGTCTTCATCGCCTCCACCGGCGTGATCGGCGAGCGCCTGCCGACCGATGTGCTGCTGGCCGCCCTGCCCGGCGCGGTCGCCAAGCTCCAGGCCGATTCCTGGCAGGGCGCGGCGCGCGCCATCATGACCACCGACACCTTCCCCAAGGGCGCCACCCGCACGGCGAAGATCGGTGACGCGACGGTGACCATCTGCGGCATCGCCAAGGGCAGCGGCATGATCGCGCCCGACATGGCGACCATGCTCTCCTTCATCGCCACCGACGCGAAGATCCCGGCCGAGGCGCTGCAGAAGCTGCTCTCCAAGGGCAATGCCAAGAGCTTCAACTGCGTGACGGTGGACAGCGACACCAGCACCTCCGACACGGTGCTGCTGTTCGCCACCGGCCAGGCGAAGCACCCGCGCGTGCCGGCGGAAGGCGGCGCGATGCTGAAGGATTTCGCCCGCGCGCTGGATGAGGTGCTGCACGAACTCGCGCTGATGGTGGCGCGCGATGGCGAGGGGGCGCAGAAGCTCATCACCATCGACGTGACCGGCGCCGTCTCGGCCAGGTCGGCCCATCGCGTCGCCATGGCCATCGCCAATTCGCCTTTGGTGAAGACCGCCGTGGCGGGTGAGGACGCGAATTGGGGCCGCATCGTCATGGCCGTCGGCAAGGCGGGCGAGCCGGCGGATCGCGACAAGCTCTCCATCGCCGTCGGCGGCGTCTGGATGGCGCGCGATGGCGGCGTGATCCCGGATTACGACGAGGCGCCGGTGGTGGCCCACATGAAGGGCCGCGACGTGCAGATCACCGTGGATCTCGGCCTCGGGCGCGGGAAGGCGCGCGTCTGGACCTGCGATCTCACGCATGGATACATCGACATCAATGGCAGCTACCGCAGCTGAGCTTCCCATCGCCACGGCGCGGCTCGTGCTGCGCCGCCTGGTGCCGGCGGATGCGCCCGCCGTCACCCGGCTGGTGAATGACTATTCCGTCGCCGGAAACCTCGCCCGCGTGCCCTTCCCCTACCGGGAGGAGCTGGCGCGCGAATGGATCGATTCGGCCGGCGAGCAGATCGATTCGGGCGATGCCTATCACCTCGCCATCACGCAGGACGGTGCGCTGGTGGGCTGCATCGGCCTCACCCTCAAGCGCGGCGCGCTGCCCGAGCTCGGCTACTGGGTCGGCCGCAAGTTCTGGGGGCGCGGGCTGGCGCGCGAGGCGGGGCAGGGGCTGCTGGCCTGGGCCGAGACGCATCTGGGCATCACCGAGGTCGAGGCGAGCGCTCTGTCCGACAACATCGCCTCCCAGGCCGTGCTGAAGCATCTGGGCTTTGTCCAGGAAGGCACGGCGATGCAGCCCTTCCTCTCGCGCAACCGGGCGATGCCGGTGGCGCTGTTCCGCCGTGCCCGCGCACCCGCGCCGCCGCCCAAGCCCATCCTGCTCGTCGTCGCCTGCGCGCTGCTGGACAGCGAGGGGCGCATCCTGCTGGCGCAGCGGCCGGAGGGGAAATCCATGGCGGGCCTCTGGGAATTCCCCGGCGGCAAGCTGGACGAGGGCGAGACGCCCGAGGCCGCGCTGATCCGCGAGCTGCGCGAGGAACTCGGCATCGAGACGCAGGAGGCCTGCCTCTCGCCTCTCTTCTTCGCCAGCCACTCCTACGCGAATTTCCACCTGCTCATGCCGCTCTACATCTGCCGCAAGTGGCAGGGGCGCGCGGTGGCGCGCGAGGGGCAGAACCTCGCCTGGGTGCGGCCCGACAAGCTGCGCGACTACCCCATGCCGCCCGCCGACGTGCCGCTGGTGGCGCTGCTGCGCGATTTCCTCTGATTTCAACCGCGAGGTGCCCTGATGGCCAATCCGACCGCCTGCCTGCTGATCATCGGCAACGAGGTGCTTTCGGGCCGCACGCGCGACGCCAACCTGCAATTCCTGGCGACCCGCCTCGGTGAGCTCGGCATCCCGTTGCGCGAGGTGCGCGTCATCCCCGATGTGGAGGCGACGATCGTCGCCACCGTGAACGAGGTGCGCGCCAAATACGACCACGTCTTCACCACCGGCGGCATCGGGCCGACGCATGACGACATCACCAGCGAATGCGTGGCCAAGGCCTTCGGCGTGCCCTGGGTGGTGCATGAGGAGACGCGCGCGCTGATGGCCGAGGACTACGCCCGCCGCGACCCGCCGGTGGAGATGAACGCGGCGCGCATGCGCATGGCGACGCTGCCGCTGGGTGCCGTGCCCATCCGCTGCGCGATGACCTCCGCACCCGGCTTCACCATGGGCAATGTGCATGTGATGGCCGGTGTGCCGCGCATCATGCAATCCATGTTCGAGGCGCTGGCCCCCTCGCTGACGGGGGGCGTGCCGGTCGTCTCGCGCGCGGTGCACGCGATCGGCGTCTTTGAGGGCAATATCGCCGAGGCGCTGGAGGCGATCCAGAAGCGCCACCCGGACCTCGACATCGGCAGCTATCCCTTCTACCGCCCCACGCCGGGCAGCACGGGCTTCCCGGGCGGCGGCGTCGCGCTGGTCTCGAAGGGCGTCTCCCTGGCCGAGGTGGAGGAAGCGACGGCCGAGATCACCGCCATGCTGGCGGCGATGGGTGCGACGCCCATCCAGGGCGAGCCGGGGTAGCTACTCCAGCCGCGCCAGCCGCACCGCGGTGTGGCCGGGCGAGGTGATCAGGCTCGGCATCACCAGCATGCAGTCATCATGCGGCGTGCGGATCTCCTCATCGCCCTCCAGGGCGATGAGCGTGCCGCGCGCCGGGATGACCGTGCCGCCGCGCCAGGGCTGGGTGAAGGTGAATTCCGCCGTGCGCGCGGTGATCGTCTGCGTCACCTGCGCGAGGCGTGGGCAGGGCAGTGCCGGCATCGGGCCGGGTGCCAGGCCCAGCAGCGCCAGCAGGCGCCGCGTCGCGGTCTCCATGCGCTGCACCGTCTCCGCCTCCCAATGCCAGCCCGCTTCCAGCAAGACGGAGCGCCTGCCGCTGCCGGGCACGGCGAAGCGCCCATAGTCGATCAGCCGCCGCCCGGTCTGGTGGCCGTGATCGGCCACCACCAGCGCGGGCTCGCCCAGCTCCATCGCCAGGCGCACGGAGTCCTGCGGCCCGCCCACCAGGAACAGCGGATCCGACGGCCAGAGCATGGAGTGCAAATCGAGGATCACATCCGCGCTGTCCAGCACAGGGCGCAGCGCGCGCGCGCGCCGCAGCTCGGCCGAGCGGCGCGGCCCTTCCAGCGTCGCGATGTCCCAGAGGCGGTTCAGATCCTCCTCCAGGAAGCGGGAGGCGGTGGGGTCGTCGGGATCGAAGCGGGAGAAGGCGTCGAGATTGGCGAAGATGAGCGTAAGCCGCCCGCAGAGCGGCCTGAGGCCCTCCCGCAGCAGCCGGTCGAGCAGGATGGCGCCGGCGAATTCATTGCCATGGGTGAGGGCGACGACGCAGAGATGCGCGCCAGGCGCCCCGCTGTCGAAGGTCCAGACGCCGGGCAGGCTGTTGCCGGCGCGCCAGCGGGCGATGTCGGGCGGCTGGAGCCGGGCGGTGCGGCGCGGCGCTTCCAGCAATTCCGCCAGGGCGGGCGGCAGTTGCGCCCTCATGCGGCGCGCCTCGATTGCCGCTCGATCAGCCGGCCGAGGAAGTCGCAGCAGGCGAGCAGCTGCGCCGTGGTGATGAACTCTTCCGGCTGATGCGCCTGCGCGATGTCGCCCGGCCCGCAGACGATCGCGGGGATGCCCGCCTGCTGGTAGTAGCCGGCCTCCGTGCCATAGCTGACGAAGCCCGCGCGGTTGCTGCCCGAGGCGCGCTGCGCCAGCAGCACCAGCGGGTCATTCTCCGGCAGGCCGAGCGGCGGGGCGTTCGCGCGCACGCGCAGCTCCATCGTCGCGGCGGGGAAGACGGCGCGCATCTCGGGGAGGATCGCCTGTTCCACATGCGCGACGAAGCGGGAGAGGATCTCGGGCGCGGAATCGCCCGGCACGCTGCGGATCTCGAAGGTGAATTCCGCGCGGTCGGGCACGATGTTCAGCACCGTGCCGCTGCGGAAGGTGCCGGCATGGACCGTGGTGTAGGGCGGCTCGAAGCCTTCCACGCGGCGGCCCTCGCGCGCGAAGCGCCGCGCCTCCGCCTTCAGCCAGGCGATCGCCTCGGCGGCGGCCATCAGCGCGTTCACCGTCTCATGCGCGCGGGAGGAATGGCCGGAGAGGCCGGTGAAGACCACGTCCCAGCTCGCATAGCCCTTGTGGGCGATGACGGGCGCCATGTTGGTGGGCTCGCCCACCACGCAGAAGGCGGGCGGCGGGGCGTGGCGGCCGAGCACGGGCATCAGGCGCGCGGCACCCCGGAAGCTCGTTTCCTCGTCATGCGTCAGGCAGATGTGGAAGGGGCGTGCCAGATGCGCGCCCGTCATTTCCGGCAGCATGGCCAGGATGCAGGCGAGGAAGCCCTTCATGTCGGTGCTGCCGCGGCCGATCAGGCGCTCGCCCTCGGCGCGCAGCGTGAAGGGGTCCGCGAGCCAGGCCTGGCCCTCCACGGGCACGCAATCCACATGGGCTGAGAGCGCGATGCCGCCCTCCAGGCGCGGGCCGATGATGGCGTGCAGGTTCGCCTTGCCATCCTCGACCATGACGCGGGATTCCACGCCATGCGCCTCAAGCTCCGCCTGCACGAATTCGATCAGCGGCACATTGCTGCGCGCGCTCGTCGTGTCGAAGGCGACCAGCCTTGCCAACATGTCCTGGATTCGGGCGATTGACGGCATGCGTTGCAGCTTATCCACTCGGCGGGCCGCGTCCATCGGGGGGTCCTCACATGTCGCCACGCATCGCCATCCTTGGCCTCCATCTTGAGGCCAACGCCTTCGCACCGCCCACGTTGCGCGTGGATTTCGAAAGGCAATGCCTGGCGCGCGGCGCGGAGATCACCCGCTTGGCCCGCGCGCCCAACCCGCCCCTGCCGGCCGAGATCCCGGGCTTTTACGCCCGCATGGACGCGACCGGGCCGTGGACGCCCTGCCCCGTCCTGATGGCCGCGGCACCCCCGGGCGGACCGATCGAGCAGCAGGTCTTCCTCGATTTCCTGGATGAGATGCAGCGCGGCCTCGCCGCCGCCCTGCCGGTGGATGGCGTCTATGTCGCGAGCCACGGCGCCAGCAGCGCCACGGGCGACGAGGACAGCGACGGCACGCTGCTCGCCATGATCCGCCGCCTGGTCGGGTCCCGCGTGCCCATCGTCGTGACGCATGACCTGCACTGCAATGTCAGCGAGCGGATGATCGAGGCGCTGGACTGCTTCATCGCCTATCGCACCAATCCGCATGTGGACATGGCCGCCCGCGCGGCCGAGGCGGCCGATGCGATGCGCGAATTGCTGGCGGGCGAGAAGACCGCCAAGGCCTTCCTGCGCCTGCCGCTGACGCCGCCCTCCGTCACGCTGCTGACGGCGGAAGGCCCCTATGCCGACCTGGTGCGCGATGCCGAGGCGATCATGGCGCGCGACCCCGCCATCCTGAATGCCAGCGTGACCGGCGGCTTCACCTTCAGCGACCTGCCCAAATGCGGCATCACCGTCACCGTCACCGCGCGCGGCGGGGACATGAGCGCGGCGAAGCGCGCCTGCGCGCAACTCGCCCGCCGCGGCTGGGCCGAGCGCGCGCGCCACACGCGCCGGCTGCTCTCCATCCCCGAGGCGACGGAACTCGCGTTGCGCGCGGGCCGCGGCGAGGTGGAGCCGGTGATCTATTCCGATGCCGGCGACAATCCCGGTGGCGGCGGGCGCGGCAGCACCAGCTACACGCTGCGCGCGCTGCATGAGGCGCGGGTGCCGGGCGTGGTGCTCGGCCTCTTCGTGGACCCGGCCCTGGCCGCCGAGGCGCATGCGCTGGGCGAGGGCGCGCATTTCCATGCCGTCTTCAACCGCGTGGAATCGGAATTCTCCAAGCGCTTCGAATCCGGCGCGCGCATCCTGACGCTGACGGATGGCGAGGGTGTCGGCCGGCGCGGCACGATGAAGGGCCGGACCTTCCAGCTCGGCCCGACGGCGCTGCTGGAGCTGGATGACTCGGGCATGAAGGTCGTCGTCATCAGCCTGCGCCGGCAATGCCATGAGCCGCGCACGCTGGAGATGCACGGCATCGACATCGGCGCCGCGCGCGTGGTGGTGGTGAAGAGCCGCGGCCATTTCCGCGCGGGCTTTGACGAGTTCTTCCCGAATGAGCGCATCCATGAGGTGGACAGCGCGGGGCTGACCAGCCCGGTGCTGACCAACTTCAACTGGAAGCGCCTGCCCCGCCCGACCTGGCCGCTCGACCCCGAGGCCACCTGGAACGATCCCGGCTGGAACTGAGCCGCGCGCCGTTCAACCCAGGTGCGTGAAGAAGCGCGCGATCTCGGCTGCCGCCCGGTCCGGGTCCTCGCGATGCGGGAAATGGCCGACGCCCTCGAACATCGCGAGGTCGAGATCGGTGAAGGTCTCGCCCAGCCGGTCCGTCCAGGCGAAGGGGAAGATCGGGTCGTGCTCGGCCCAGCGCACGCAGGTGGGCAAGGTGATGGGCGGCAGCGCGGGGGCCGCGCCCTGCATCATCGCGATGCGCCCGGCATGGGCGGCGCGGTAATAGGCGAAGCCGCCCTCGAGATTTCCGGGCGCCAGGAAATTGTCCACGAAGGCGTCCAACACATCGTCGAAGGCGTGCTTGCGGTGCGACCAGTGGCGCAGGAAATGCCCGATATAGGCGCGGCAGGCTTCGCGCGAGGCGCCGACCAGCGCCGGCGCCATCTGCATCTGATGGAAGGACTGATACCAGATCTCGTTCAACCGCTCGGGCGTGCCCATGCGCGCGCCGATGCCGGGATGGACGAAGTCGAAGAAGAAGAGCCCGTTGATGCGTTGGGGTGCGAGCCGCGCCAACGCCTGCATCACGGCGCCCCCCACATCATGGCCGACGACGCCCGTGCGGCCCACGCCGAGCGCATCCAGCAGCGCCACCAGATCCGCCGCATGCTCCGCCGCGCCGTGCGGGCCAGCCGGCTTGTCGCTCGCGCCGAAGCCGCGCAGATCGGGCGCGATCAGCGTGAAGCGATCGGCCAGGCGCTGCATCACCGGTTCCCAGCTCAGCCAGAATTCCGGCCAGCCATGCAGCAGCAGCAGCGGCGGCCCTTCCCCATGGCGCACGACATGGAAGCGCGCGCCATTGGCCGTGAGCGAGAGGTGTTCCATCTACTTCGCCCTGTAGGGATGCACCGCCATCCAGTGCTTCGCGATGTCCACGCGCCGCGTCACCCAGACATCCTTCCGCCGCGCGATGTGATCCAGCACGCGCTGCAACCCCATGGCCCGCGCCGGATGGCCGATGAGGCGCATGTGCAGGCCGATGGACATCATCTTCGGCTGCCCCTTCGCCCCCTCCTCATAGAGCATGTCGAAAGCGTCGCGGATGTAGGAGAACCAGTCGTCGGAGGTGCCCATCCAGCCGGCGTATTTCCCGTCATTGTTCGTCAGCGAATAGGGCACGACGAGATGCGGCCTGCCCTGCACCGTCTTCCAGATCGGCAGCTCGTCGCCGTAATAGTCGCTGTCATAGAGGAAGCCGCCCTCCTCGACGACGAGGCGGCGCGTGTTCACGCTGGGTCCATAGCGGCAATACCAGCCATCCGGCCGGTGGCCGACCGTCTTCTCGAGGCTGGCAACGGCGAGGCGGATATGCTCGCGCTCCTCCGCCTCGCTCAGTTCATAATGCTTCACCCAGCGCCAGCCATGCGAGCAGACGTCGAAGCCGCTTTCGCGGATCGCAGCCGCCGCTTCCGGATTGCGTTCGAGCGCGAGTGCGCAGCCGAAGACCGTCATCGGCAGGCCGCGCTCCTGGAAGAGGCGCATCAGCCGCCAGAAGCCGACGCGGCTGCCATATTCGAACATGCCCTCCGCCGCGAGGTCGCGGCCGGACTTGATCTCGTTGCGGCCATGCGCCTCGGTCAATCCGGTCTCGGTGAAACCCTCGCCGTCCTGCATGGAGGGCTCCGAGCCCTCCTCGTAGTTCATGACGAAGTTGACGGCGATCTTGGCACCGCCCGGCCATTGCGGGTCGGGCGGGGTGCGGCCGTAGCCGATGAAGTCGCGATGCTCGGAATGGCCTTGCTCAGGCATGGGGGCCTCATGCGTGGGTGCTTCTGCACCCGGAGCATGAGGCATGCCGGCCCGCCGCGGCTAGAGGGGCCCTCTACAGAGGATAGTCGCGCTCTGGCTCCACGCCCGCGGCGCTGATCAGCTTGCGCAGGCGCATCACCTGATCCCCGGCCACGGAATGCGCGCCGAGATGCACACTGTCCTGCGCGCCCTTGAGCGTGATGCGCACGGCGCCGCTGCCGCTCGGATGCAGCTCCGCGCCCAGCTCCTCCAGCAGGTGCTCGACCGCCTTGGGGTCCAGGTTGTGGTTCAGCGGATGCGCGAAGATGCCGTGCAGGACCTTGCGGTGACGATGGTTCATTCTGCTTCATTCTCCCAAGCGAATGCCGCATGGAAACACGCCCTTCGCCCGGGCGCCTTGCGTCAGGTCAAGGCGTGCGGAAAGCCGGCCTAGCCTGCCGTGGCGACGTAGTGCTTCAGTTCCTCGGCCTCCTGCTCGGCCTCGGCGATGCGGGCCTTCACCAGGTCCCCGATCGAGACCATGCCGGCCAGCGCGCCATCAGCCTCCAGCACGGGCAGATGCCGCACGCGCCGGTCGGTCATCAGCTGCAACGCCTCCTGCACGCTGCTGCGCGGATTCACCGTGTGCAGCACGCGCGTCATGAGCTGTCCGGCCGTCATGCGCGTCACCGCCTCGCCCATGCCGGCCAGGGCGCGGACGATGTCGCGCTCGCTGACGATGCCGAGCACGGTGCCATCGCCTTCCACCACGAGAACGGCGCCGATCCGGTGCTGCGCGAGCGTCCGTGTGATGGAGGCGACACAATCCCCCGTGCGGACCGAGATCACCTGGCTGCCCTTGCCGCGCAGGATGTTGGAAATCACCATGGTGTTCCTCCCTCTCCTCGAACGCCAAGGCTGCACCCCCGCACGCGGCGGTTGCAACGAAATCCCGTGCTGCGATGCGTCATATTTGATGCCCTCAGACGCCGGGCGGCCGCGTCCGCGGCCTTGGCTTCGGAATGCTGAAGCATTCCGCCGGGCCTGTTCGGCCCGGATCCTCGGAGGGTGGGGATGGTCCTGTCCGGTTGCGCCGCTACTCGCTGCTTCCGGTCAGCTGCGTCTTCACCAGCTCGGCGAAGCGACCGCCCTCCGCCAGCAGCGCCTGGAAGCTCCCGCGCTCGACGATGCGGCCCTGGTCGAAGACCAGGATCTCATCCGCGTCGCGCACGGTGGAGAGCCGGTGGGCGATGATGAATGTCGTGCGCCCGGCCATCAGCGCGCGCAGCGCCTTGGCCACCTTTGCCTCCGTCGCGGCATCCAGCGCGCTGGTCGCCTCGTCCAGGATCAGGACCGGCGGGTCCTTCAGGAGCGCGCGGGCGATGGCCAGGCGCTGCCGCTGCCCGCCCGAGAGCGAGGCGCCGCGTTCGCCCACCATCGTGTCGTAGCCATGCGGCTGTCGCATGATGAAGTCATGCGCCTCGGCCATGCGGCAGGCGCGCTCGATCTCCTCCTGCGTGGCATCGGCGCGGCCCACCAGCAGGTTGTCGCGGATGCTGCGGTTGAACAGCATGCTCTCCTGGAACACCACGCCGATGTTCCGGCGCAGGCTCTCCAGGCTGATGTCGCGCAGGTCCACGCCATCCAGCGTGATGCGGCCATCCGTCGGGTCCCAGAGCCGCTGCAGCAGTTGCATCGAGGTCGTCTTGCCCGCGCCCGTGGTGCCCACCAGCGCGATGGTCTGCCCGGGCTGCGAGGCGAGGTCGATGCCGTTCAGGATGCGCCCGCTGTTGGGGTAGGAGAAACCCACGCCCTCGAAGCGCACATGGCCCGCGGCGCGGCCCATCTCGGTCGCGTTCGGCCTTTCCGGCACGGTGCTGACCGCGTCCAGCACCTCGAAGAACTGCTTGAGCGCCGGCGCCTGGAACAACATGTGCGAGACGAAGCCCACAGCACCCTCGAGCCGCGCCACCAGCAGCGTCGCGAAGCCCATGAAGCTCACGATGTCGCCCACGCTCGCCTGGCCGCGCAGATGCAGGAGCGTGCCCAGCATGAAGATGAGGATGACGGTGATGGTGCTGGCCGCGCGGGAGAGCACGTTCACCAGCGCCCACCAGTTCAGCACCGGGAACTGGTGGTCCAGCACCTGGCGCATGATGTCGCCGAACATCTTCGCCTCGCTATTGAGGCGCGTGAAGGACTGCACGACGACGACGTTGGAGAGCGCATCCTGCGCCGAGCCCGCCAGCTCGGTGTGGAACTGCTCCACGCGCATCTGCGCCGTCTGCGTCTTGCGGATGACGAGCGTGGTGAGGATGGTGAAGATGACGACGAGGCCGATCAGCAGCAGCCCCAGGCGCCAGTTCAGGAACATGGTCAGCGGCAGCAGCACCAGCGCGCCGATGAAGGTGATCAGGTGCTCGCGGAAGAAGGCGAGCCAGAGGCCGAAGAGGTTGTCGCACCCCATCAGCATCACCTTCATCAGCCGGCCGGACTGCACGTCGCCATGGAATTCCAGCGGCAGCGCCAGCACATGCTGGAAGTATTTCGACATCATGGTCAGGCGGTTGCGATGCGCCATCCGGTCCGCGAGCAGCGAGACGGCGACGTTGCAGCCGATCGCGGACAAGCCCACGGCCGCCCAGATGCCGAGCAGCACGAAGGCCTCGGCCCAGACATTGCTCTCCTCCATCCGGTCGGAGCGGGCGAGCAGGTCGATCACCCGGCCGAACAGCACGGGTTCCAGGAATTGCAGGCCGGCCAGCGCGATGGCGGCGGCCGTCAGCCCGAAGGCGATCTGCCGGTCCGGCTTCAGCAGGGCCAGGACGCGGATGTAGATGCGGACGAAGTCCATCGGCTTGTGATCCTGAGGGCTTGCAGGGAACGCCTGTAGCAACCGCACGGATGCGCGCAAGAGCATGAGTTGCGCAGGCCGCCCCTTGAAGCATGACGGCCACTGGGCCAGACTCATGAACAAAGTGAAAGACAGGGAGTTCGTCCAATGCGCGTGAATCGCCGCGGCCTCTTGGCCGCCAGCCTCGCCATGCCGGCCCTGGCGGGCACCGCCCACGCCCAGGGCGCCCCGGCCCCCTGGGCGCCGACGCGGCCGATCCGCCTCATCGTCGGCTTCACGCCGGCCGGCACCACCGACATCGCCGCCCGCATCCTGGCCGAGCCGCTGTCGCAGCGCCTCGGCCAGCAGGTCGTCATCGAGAACCGGCCGGGCGCTGGCGGCAATGTCGGCGCGGATGTGGTGGCGAAGGCCGACCCGGACGGCCACACCATCCTGATGCAGACGGTCAGCGCCGGGGCCATCAACTACCAGCTCTATGGCGCGCGCATGCCCTACAAGCCGGAGGATTTCGCCGGCATCAGCCTGGTGGTGCGCGTCCCCAACGCGATCTTCGTGAATCCCAATGTGCGCGCGAACACCCTGGCCGAGCTGGTGGCGCTGGCCCGCGCCAATCCGGGCCGCATGAACATCGGCAGCAGCGGCGTCGGCACCTCGCTCCACATGACGGGCGAATTGCTGAAGCTCGCCGCCGGCATTGACCTCACGCACGTCCCCTTCCGCGGCGCGGGTCCGATGATGCAGGAGATCATCGCCGGCCGCATCGAGGTGGGCGTGGACAACCTGCCCTCCGTCATCGGCCATCTGCGCGAGGGGCGGCTGCGTCCGCTCGCCGTCACCACCGCCACGCGCAGCCCCTCGCTCCCCAATGTGCCGACGACGGCCGAAGCGGGCTTCCCGGCGGTGGAGGCGACGGCCTGGTTCGGCCTGGCTGGCCCCGCCCGCATGCCGCGCGCCGCCATCGCCCGCATCAACACCGAGGTGGAGGCCATCCTGGCCGACCCCGCCATCTGGCGCCGCTTCGACGACCTGGGCGGCATGCGGGCGGATCTCGTCGCGGGCGGCGGCAGCACGCCCGAGACCTTCGACGCCTTCATGCGCGCGGAAGTTGCCAAGTGGAGCGACGCGGTGCGCCGGTCCGGCGCGACGGTGGAGGGGTGAGCCGCCTTCCCCGCCGCGCGGTCCTCGCCGCGCCGCTCTTCGCCCCGGGCCTCGCCAGCGCACAGGCCTGGGCGCCGACGCGACCGCTGCGCCTCGTCATCCCCTTCCCGCCGGGCGGCACGACCGACCTGATCGGCCGCATGGTGGCCGAGCGGCTTTCGCCCCGGCTCGGCCAGCCGGTGATCGTCGAGAACCGGCCGGGCGCCGGTGGCAACATCGCGGGCGAATTCGTGGTCCGCGCCGAGCCGGACGGGCAGACGCTGTTCTTCACCTCGATCGGCACCGGGGCGATCAACTACGCCGTCTATGGCGCGCGCATGCCCTGGCGGCCGGAGGAGATGGCGGCGGTCGGCCTCGTCACCCGCATGCCGAACGTGCTGATGGTCGCCAACCGCCTGCCCGTCCGCACCATGGCGCAGTTCCTCGACTTCGCACGCGGCCGCCAGGGTGAGATCACCTACGGCACCGCCGGCATCGGCAGCAGCCCGCATGTCTGCATGGAGCTGCTCGGCCAGCTCACCGGCATCCGCTTCGTGCATGTGCCCTTCCGCGGCTCGGGCCCCATGCTGACGGAGCTGATGGCCGAGCGGGTGGATTGCGGGATGGACAACATCCCCTCCGCCCTGCCCTTCATCCGCGACAACCGGCTGCGCGCGCTGGGCATGAGCGGCGCCGCCCGCAGCCCGGTGGTGCCGGACGTGCCGGTGATCGCCGAGACCGTTCCGGGCTTTGAGGCGACGGCCTGGTTCGGCGTGCAGACGGGTGCCCGTGTGCCGCGCCCGGTGATCGAGCGGCTGGGGGCGGAGGTGGACGAGATCGCCCGCGATCCGGCCTTCCGCGCGCGGCTGGCCGAATTCGGCGCGGAGGGGCCGGGGCTGACGCCCCAGGGCGGCACGACGCCCGCCGCCTTCGAGGCCTTCATCGCGGCCGAGATCCGCAAATGGGGCGAGGTGGTGCAGAAGGCGCAGGTGCGGGTCGAGTGACCCGCGCCCGGCCGGCCGCGAGGCTGGTTCACGCCTGTGGTGATGCCACCAGAGGCGATCCGGCTCAGAGCATCTCGATCAGCAGCCCATCCGCGCCCACCTGAGCGGCGAGGCCGGTGCGGGTCGGGGTGAGGTTGAGCCGCACGCCCGCGGTGTTCTGCAGCCAGAGACCGCCGCGCATCTGGGCGCCCGGCGCCACCAGCCCGGCGCGCGCCTGGCCGTAGAGGCCGGGGAACTGGTCAATGCTGGTCATGTTGTAGACACGGCCGATCGCGCGGATGCGTGCCATGCCGACCCCGCCCGCGCCCAGCCCGCGCACGCGGAAGCGATGCGTGCGGCCCTGGTAGAGCACCGAGCCGGAGCCCCAGGCCACCTGGCCGATGAAGCCCACCTGCCAGTTGTTCATCTCGACGCGGGCGACGGCATTGCCGAGCGGCGCCTCTGCCGGGGGGCTGGGCGGCGGCGGTGCGGGTGTGGCGGCCACCGGCGCGGGCGGCGTCTCGGTGGCGCAGGCGGCGAGGCCCAGCGCCGGCAGGGCGGCAAGCCAGAGGCGGCGGTTCAGGACGGCATCGGACATGGCGGCGGTTCTCTCCCTGGCGGTGGATCAGCTTGCGCCCGCGGCGTCGTCGGGGCCAGCCGGGGCTGCTGGTCCGGGCGGGGGAATCTCTGTATCCAGCGTCCCAGAAATCACGGAGATTCGCCATGCTGAACCGCCGCGCGGCCTTGGCCCTGCCTGCCCTGCTGCCTGCTTCCGCCCTCGCGCAATCGGGGCCCTCCACCTGGGCGCCGAGCCGCCCCGGCCGCATCATCGTGCCCTTCACCGCGGGCGGCGCGACCGACGTCACGGCGCGCATCATCGCCGAACGCCTCTCGACCGTGCTCGGGCAGAATTATGTGGTGGACAACCGCCCGGGCGCCGGCGGCAATGTGGGCGCCGAGCTGGTGGCGAAGGCCGATCCCGATGGCCACACGCTGCTGATGTGCACGATCGGCACGGCCAGCATCAACCAGTTCCTCTACCCCCGCCTGCCCTTCGACCCGCAGCGCGACTTCGCCTCGGTCGCGCTGGTCAACCAGGTGACGAATGCGGTGGTGGTGCATCCGAGCGTGCAGGCCAACAGCTTCCAGGAGCTGCTGGCCCTGGCCCGCCGCCAGCCCGGGCGGCTCAACTATGCCACGCCGGGCAATGGCACCTCGGGCCATATGTCGGGCGAATACCTGAAATTCCGCACGCAGGTGGACATCAACCACGTGCCCTATCGCGGCACGGGCGCCCTGATTCCCGACCTGCTGGGCGGCCGCGTCGAGATCGCGGTGGACAACCTGCCGGCCTATATCCCGCACATCCGCGAGGGCCGGCTGCGCATCCTGGCGGTGACGAGCCGCGAGCGCTGGTTCGCCGTGCCAGATGCGCCGACCGTGCAGGAATCCGGCGTGCCGAGCTTTGAGGCGGTGGCCTGGTTCGGCATGCAGGCGCCGGCGCGCACGCCCCGCCCCGCGCTGGACCGCCTGACCGCCGCCGTCCTGGAGATCTGCGCCGAGCCCGCGACCATCGCGCGCTTCCGTGAGCTGGGGGCGACGGCCTCGCCGCTGGGCGGCGCCGATTTCGACCGCTTCATCGCCGCCGAGAATGACAAGTGGCGCGAGGTGGTGCGGGTCGCCAACATCAAGCTCGAATAGCGCGAGGGGGATCCCATGGCCGCCGAGCATTCCGCGGGCGCGTGGAGCCCGTATCTCGTCGTGGCGGATGCCGCGGCGGCCATCGCCTTCTACGCGGCGGCCTTTGGGGCGGAGGAGGTGTTCCGCCTCGCTGACCGCAAGTGCGGACGGATCGCCCATGCCGAGATGCGGGTGCATGGCGCGCTGCTGATGCTGGCCGATTCCTTCCCGGAATACGGCACCCGCACGCCCGCCGACCTCGGCGGCACGCCGGTGCGGCTCCTGCTGACCGTGCCTGACGTGGATGCGGTGGCCGCCCGGGCCGAAGCCGCCGGTGCCACCATCACGCGCCCGCCCACCGACGAGTTCTACGGCGCGCGCTCCGCCAACCTGACGGACCCGTTCGGGCATTGGTGGACGCTGACGCGCATGGTCGAGACGGTGACGCCCGAGGAGATGCAGCGGCGCTGGGATGCGATCAGCGGGTGAGCGCCGGGGTCATGCGGTTGTTGACCCGTGACCAAGCCGGGCGCACCGCCTGAGAGAGCCGTGCCGAACAGGCCCGGCGCAACGCGTCAGCCTTGCGAAGCCAAGGCCGCGGAGGCGGCCGCCCGGCGTCTGAGGGCGCCAAAAAACTTCCAGGCTGGCCTATCAGGCCAGCTTGGAAGCGATCCAATCCTTCATCTGGCCCTTGGGCATGGCGCCGACCTTGGTGTCCACCGGCTTGCCGTCCTGGAACAGGATCATCGTCGGGATGCCGCGCACGGAATAGGTGTTGGGCGTCATCGGGTTGTCGTCGATGTTCACCTTGGCGACGGTGAGCTTGCCTTTGTACTCGGTGGCGATCTCGTCGAGGATCGGGGCCACCATGCGGCAGGGGCCGCACCACTCGGCCCAGAAGTCGACCAGCACGGCGCCCTTGGCCTCCAGCACGTCGGTCTTGAAGGTCTCGTCGGTCACGGCCTTGGTCACGTCGCTCACAGGGGCCTCCTCGGGTTCAACTGTCGTTAAGGTTGTATCGTCGGCGTTCCAGGTCAAGCGCCACCCTGGATACCCCCTGGGGCAGGCGCATGCGCGTCCAGCAGGGCGTCGGGCAGCGGCATCACATGGGCGCCATAGGTCCAGACCAGGCTGCAATCCACCGGACGGCCCGGAAAGGCAAGCCGCAGCACGGCGCGATAGGCGGCCATCTGGCGCAGATAGGCGGGCGGAGCGGCTTCGGCGAGCTTCGGCGGCGGGCGGTTGCTCTTGAAGTCGAGCAGGGTGATGCGCCCGGACGTGATCAGCAGCCGGTCCACCTGGCCCATGATCAGGCGCTCCCCCACGCGGCCGGCCAGCGGCGCTTCGGCCAGGCTACCGGGCCCGAAGGCGGCGGCGATGGCGGGGTGGGCCATCACCCCCAGCGCCTCGTCCAGGATCTCGGCCTGTTGCGCGGCGTCCAGGCCATGGCCGGGGCGGGCCAGGAAGGCGCGGCCGGCCGATTCGCGCTCGGCCTCCGGCAATTCGGGCAGGGATTGCAGCAGGGCATGGATCAGGTTGCCACGCCGGAAGCGCCGGCCCAGCGGATCGCCCGGGGCATGCGGGGCGGCGGCCGGCACCTCCGCCTCCTGGTCCTCCATGTGGGAGGGGGTGGCGATGCCGGGCGCGGCGATGGCGGTGGCGGGGGTGCGGGCCCAGGCGGGCAGCGCCTCGGCGGTGGCCTCCGCCGTGCGGCGCGGCTCGGGGCGGCGCGGGTCGGTCTGCGGCGATGCGAGGCCGAGCAGCGGGCCGGGCGCGAAGCCATCGGCATCGCCGCCCCATTCGCCGGGGTCGAAGTCGCGCTCCTCCACGCCGTCCAGCCGGGCGAAGCCGGCCTTGATCTTCTCGTACCAGCAGCCTTCCGCCGGGCCCTTGCTGCCGTGCCAGCCGCAGATGATCAGCCGGTCCTCGGCGCGGGTCAGCGCCACGTAGAGCAGGCGGTTCGCCTCCTCTGCCTCGCGCGCGGCCTGGCGCGCCTCGGCCTCGGCATAGGCGGGGGCGTTGAAGCCGGTGCGGCGCGGCGCCCAGAGGGGCAGTTCCTCCTCCGTCCAGCGCAGGCCGGATTTCTGCGGCGGTGCCGCGGCGGTGTCGGGCAGGATGACGATGGGCGCCTCCAGCCCCTTCGCGCCATGCACGGTCATCACGCGCACCATGTCGGCGCCCGCATCGGCCTCGCGCTTCACGGTGGCGCTGGAGCGGCGGAGCCAGTGCAGGAAGCCCTGGAGTGAGGCCGGATTGGCGCGCTCATGCGCCATGGCGGCGGTGAGCAATTCGTCCAGCGGGTCGGCCGCATCGGGGCCGAGGCGCGCCAGCAGCCGGGCGCGGCCGCCGCGCTCGCCCAGGATCTCCGCGATCAGCGCATGGGCGGGCAGGTGGTCGGCGCGGGCGGTGAGCGCGGCAAAGAGGTCGGCGGCGCGACCGATGGGCGTCTCGGCGCCGCGCTCGGCCATCAGCCGGGCGTGCAGCGTGCCCGGGCGGTTCCAGGCGAGGGTGAAGAGATCCTCTTCCGAGAGGCCGAAGATGGGTGATCTCAGCGCGGCGGCGAGTTGCAATTCGTCCTGCGGCAGCAGGATGGCGTCCAGCGTCGCCAGCACGTCCTGCACCGCGATCTGCTCGACCAGCACCATGCGGTCCACGCCGCCCACCGGCACGCCGCGCTCTTTCAGCGCGCGGACCAGCAGGCCGACGAAGGCGTTGCGCCGGCGCACCAGCACCAGGATGTCGCGCGCGCGGATCGGCCGGCCCTGGGCCGGGTCCGCCTCGCAGCGGGAATCCAGCCGGCCATGGGCGATCATGTGGGCGATGCGCGCCGCAAGCG
Source organism: Sediminicoccus rosea (assembly GCF_033547095.1). Taxonomy (NCBI): domain Bacteria; kingdom Pseudomonadati; phylum Pseudomonadota; class Alphaproteobacteria; order Acetobacterales; family Roseomonadaceae; genus Sediminicoccus; species Sediminicoccus rosea. Next base: position 408,536 of record NZ_CP137852.1, read on the forward strand.
TGGTGGCCAGCCGCGCATCGGCGCCGGTCTCGGCCATCGGTGCCTCGGGCACGTCCCAGGCGGGCGGGTCCTCCGCGCGGGCCTGGGATTGCAGCGGCCAGAGCTCGACCATCCCGGCCGCGCCCGCGCGGTCGGGCAGGTGGCGCAAGGTCTGGCCGGGGGCGACGACGCCGTCCCGCGCCGGGCCCTCGGCAAAGACCGCATCCACCAGGGCCAGGATGGGCGGTGCCGAGCGGAAGGAGACCTCCAGCGGCACGGCGCGGAATTCCTGGCCGGCGGCGGTGATGGCGGCGCGGAACTCGGCCTCGGCGCGCGGCAGCCCGGCGGCATCGGCGCCCTGGAAGCCGTAGATGGATTGCTTGATGTCGCCCACCGCGAAGACGGTGCGCGGCGCCTCGTTGGCGCGGGTGCCGCGCCCGGCGAAGAACTCGCCCGAGAGGGCGCGGGCGATGGCCCATTGCTCCGGATTGCTGTCCTGCGCCTCGTCCAGGAGGATGTGGTCCAGGCCGCCATCCAGCTTGAACAGCACCCAGGCGGCGCCGGGGTCGTCCAGCAGCTTCCGCGCGGCCTGGATCAGGTCGTCATAGTCGAGGCGCCCCATGCGCTGCTTGGCGGCGGCGAAGCGGCGCAGCACGGGGATGCCGAGCACCAGCGCGGCCTCGGTGGAGCGCAGCAGGGCCAGCGCCTCGCATTGCGCCTCGATGCGCTGGATGCGCTCGCCCTCCGCGACCAGGACGGGCAGGGCGGCGGCCTGGCCCGTGGCGCCCAGGCCGCCCTTGGTCGCCAGGTTCCTGTCGGCCTTGACCTTGCCGTCCTTGGTCAGGAAGACGCCGCGCCAATCCTCCATGGCGGCGAGCCGCGCCTCGGCATCGGCCAGGGCGAGGAAGCGGCGCATGGTGGCGCCGCGCTCCTGGTCGCCGGCATTGCCGCTGCCCAGCAATTGCGCCGCGACGCGGGCGAGGCCGCCTTCATCGGCCGGCATCGCCGCCATGCGCCGCAGCGTGGCCTCATCCGCCTCCGGGTCGAGGCCGAGGCGATGGGCGATTTCCGCCACCAGCATGGGCAGGCCGCCCAGTGCCGCGAGGCCAGCCTGCAGCATGGGCTCGGCCCGGCGCAGCTCGCCCATCACCTGGCCGAGGCCGGCGGCGTTGCTGAGGGCCGCGAGGCGCTCCAGCGCGGGGCTCAGCGGCAGCTCCGCCTCGCGCGCGCCGGCGAGCTGCGCGTTTGCGTCCAGCTCCTCCAGCACGGCGAAGCCCGGCGGCAGGCCGGCTTCCAGCGCGAAGCCGCGCAGCAGGGATTGCGCGAAGCTGTGCAGGGTGGCGATCCGCATGCCGCCGGGCAGTTCCAGCACGGCGGCGAAGCCGGCGCGGGCGCGGGCGATCTCCTCGGCGGTGGGCGGGCGTTGCAGCAGCGCGTGCAGCTCGGCCTCCAGAGCGGGTGCGCCGGCCACGGCCCAGCGGCCCAGGCGGCCATGCAGGCGCGTCGCCATCTCGGCCGCCGCCGCCTTGGTGAAGGTGAGGCAGAGCAGCCGCTCGGGCCGCGCGCCGCCCAGCATCAGCCGCAGCAGGCGGTCGGTGAGGAGCTTCGTCTTGCCCGAGCCGGCCGAGGCGGTGACGAAGGCCGAGACGGCGGGATCGGAGGCTTCGGATTGCCGCGCCTCGGCGATGGCGCGCGGGGTGGTCTTGCCGGTCACGCGCCCTCCTCCGCCTCGGCCGACCATTCGGCGGTGCGGGCCAGGTGCTGGAAATCCCCCACGGCGCGGCGGCGTGGATGCGGGTGGGCGGTGAAGGCGGCATCGCCCAGCAGGAAGCGGTCGGCCAGCGCCTGCAGCGCCGCGGCGGCCTCGGCGATGGTGGCGGGCAGGTCGAGGTCGAGCGGCTTCACCTCGCCCGCCTGGTCGGCGCCGGTCAGGCGCCAGTATTCGAGGGCGCCGACGGCGGCGGCCGGCACGCCGGCGAAGGCGCCCTGCTCGGCCAGCCAGGCTTCCAGCGGCAATTGCGGCGCGGTGCCGGCCTCCACCTCGCGCTTCGAGGGCACGGTGCCGGTCTTGTAGTCGAGGATGCGGAGCGAGCCGTCCCGCATGCGGTCCACGCGGTCGGCCCGGGCTTCCAGGGTGACGCTTCCGCCCGGGCGGCGCAGCGTCAGGCTGGCCTTCACCTCGGCCCAGCTGGCCAGGATACGGTCGCGCTGCTCGGCCTCCAGCGCGCGGATGAAGCGGCCGATGCGGTGCAGGCGCGGCGCCCAGAGCGCGGCGACAGCCGGGCGCAGCGCGGCGCGCGCCAAGGCCCCCTCGGCCGCCGCCTCCCAGAGGGGCAGGGCCGCCGCCTCGCCCGGCCAGGCCTGGGGCAGGCTGGCCAGGAAGCGATGGATCGCGGCATGCACCATGTTGCCGTAGTCGGGCGCGCCCGGCTCCTGCTCCAGCGGATCGAGCGCCGAGAGGCCCAGGATGCGGCGGGCATAGAAGGCATAGGGGTCGGCCAGCAGGGTCGCGACATCGCTGACGGTGAGGCGATCCGGCCGGGCCGCGAGCGGTGGGCGCGGGGCGGGGCGCGGGCCGGGGCGGATCTCGGCCGGCTGGTCCAGCAGCCGTGCCCATTCGGCACAGGGCTCGGGCGGCAGGCGCAGCCCCTGCTGGCCTTGGAGGAAGACATCGAGCCGCGTCAGCCAGCGGGCGGGCACCGCCGGGCTGCCGCCGCGCCGTGCGGCGCGGGAGAGCACGGCGCGGCGCGAGCCCGCGGCCGTCAGCAGGAAATCCGCCGCCACGCGGCCGATGCGCAATTCGGGCGACGGCAGGCCGAAATCCCGCCGCATGGGGCGGCTCATCCAGGGGCCGGGGTCGCTCGCCTGGGGCCAGATGGTCTCGTCCAGCGCGCCGAGCACGACCAGGTCGAAATCCAGCAGCCGCGCCTCCAGCAGGCCCAGGATCTCCACCTGCGGATGCGCCGCATCGCTGCGCCCGCGTGAGATGCGGGCCGCCTGGGTGGTGCCCTGGGCCAGCGCCGCCTCGAAGAGGCCGGGCCAGTCGGCTGGCGCGATGGGCGGCATGGCGGCCATGGCGGGGGCGAGGGCGGCGAGGTGCCGCGCCAGCGCCTCGCCCTCGGCCTGGGCATAGAGGCGCAAGCCCCCGGGCAGGGCCGGCGTGCTGGCCAGCGCCTCGGCGGCGGCGAGATGCTCGGAGAGGAGGTCGCCGGGGGGGCGCGCGGGTGAAGGGGGCAGGGCGGTGAAGGGGCCGAGTGCCGCCTCCAATGCGTCAATCAGTTCGGCGAGGCGCGGCTCCGGCGCGCGCAGCGAGGCGAGGGCGGCGCGCAGCCCGGCAAGGCCCGGCCCGGGCGAGGGGCCGCGCAGCACCGCGCGCTCCAGCGCCTGGGTGGCGGCGAGCCATTCGGCGCGCTCCATCCCGCCCGCGCAGAGCGGGTGCTTCAGCACCGAGAGCAGCGCGACCGGCCCGCATTCCCCCGCCGCCAGATGCGCGATCAGCCGCAGGAAGGCGCCGGGCGGCGTGTCGGAGAGCGGCTGGCCGGCGCTGTCATCGGCCAGGATGCCATGGCGTGGCAATTCGGCGGCGACGCGGCGCGCCAGGTCGCGGTCGGGCGTGACCAGCGCGGCGCGCGTGCCGGGGGTCTCCAGCGCGCCGCGGAGCGTGAGCGCGATGGCCGCCGCCTCATGCTGCGCGTCGCTCGCCTCGATGCGGCTGAGGGCGGCGAGCGGCGCCAGCCAGCGGGCGGGCTCCGGGCTTTGCCAGGGGTCGAGATGGCCGGCGGGCAGCAGCGCCGTGCCGAGCAATTCGGAAATCCCCTCCGGCGCGCCCTCCACCCAGGGCGCGGCATCGGCCAGGGTCGCGCCCATGCGGTCCAGCATCGCGCGGCTCCCGGCATAGGGATGCGTCGGCGCCTCGCGCAGCGCCTCCCAGGGCAGGGCGGCGGTGGCGCGGTCCTCGCCGGGCAGCACGACGAAGCCCTGCGGCAGGCGCGTTGCGATGACGCGCAGCAGGTCGGCCGCCGCCGGCACGGTGCCGCCCATGCCGATGCCGGCCGCGATCACCGCGCCCGCGGGGGGCGCATCCTCCCAGGCCACGCGCTGCGCGCGCAGCGCCAGCACGCGCCGCACGCCGATGTCGAGCAGCCCCTGCTCGGTCAGCCAGCCCTGCCATTCCACGACGATGGCGCGCAGGAAGGTGGTGGTGATCTGCCAATGCACGGCCAGCGATTCGGGGGCCAGCGCCTCCAGCCGCTCCAGCCAGCGATGGCCGAGCAGGGCAGGGTCGTCCGGCAGGATCTCGGCCTCCTCGAGGGCGATCTCGTCCAGCAGCTTGCCGAGTTCGAGGCCCAGCGCCCAGGCGTGCTCGGCGCTGGCGGGGCCGCCCATGTCGCGCGGCAGGCGGCTGGCGAAGCCGGCCAGCACCGCCTGGCGGCGCAGCGCATCCACCGCGGGCGGCAGGCGCAGCAGGGCGGGCAGGGCGAGTTCGTCGGCATCCTCGGTGGAAAGGCCGGCCAGCGCGCGCATGCGCGGCAGCAGCAGGGCGGGGGAATCGGCCTCGCGGAGGAAGGCGGCCTGGAGGGCGCGGGCAGCGCGGCGGGTGGGCAGCAGGATCGTCGCGGCGGCCAGCGCCTCGCCCGTGCCGAGCCGCGCCAGCGTGCCGCGCGCGAGGGCGGGCAGGAAGGCCTGGTCCGGCGGGATGGCGAAGAGCCTCACAGCCAGTGGCTCAGCATTCCATCGCGCAGCCGCCGCTCGGTGCGGATGAGGTCGCCCGGGGTGGAGAGGTGGAACCAGGCGCCGTCATGCACGAGGCCGAACAGGCGGCCGGCCTCGATCGCGCGGTCATAGCAGCGGTTCAGGCTGAAGCGGCCCTCGGGCTCGGGCGCCACCAGGGCGGGCGCCATGATCTGCACGCCGCCGAAGAGATAGGGCGCGATCTGCCGCGGGCCAGGGCGGGTGAGGCGGCCTTCGCCATCCAGGAAGAAATCGCCGCGCCCCACCTCGCCCTCGATGCGCGAGGTGCGGATCAGCAGCAGCAGCGCATCCATCCGCGCCGGGTCGAAATGGCGGGCAAGCAGCGTCAGTGCGGGGGTGGGGCCGTCGAGCCAATAGGCATCGCCATTCACCACGGCGAAGGGCGCGTCACCCAGGCGCGGCAGGGCGCGGCGGATGCCGCCGCCGGTCTCCAGCAATTCAGGCTCCAGTTGCAGCCGCAGGCGGGGCGTGGTCTCCCCCCTTTGGCCCTCGCGCGCGGCGAGCGCGGCGGCCACCTTCTCGGCGCACCAATGCGCGTTCACCACCACCTCCTCCACCCCGGCCAGCGCCAGGCGGTCCAGCGCGTGGTCGAGGAGGGAGCGGCCCATCAGCGGCAGCAGGGGCTTGGCGGTCTCCGCCGTCAGCGGCCGCATCCGCTGGCCGAGGCCGGCGGCCAGCACCATGCCGTGGCGGATCATGCGGGGTTGCCGCGGCGCGCGGGCGGCACATGCGCATCGAGGAAGCGGGCGAGCGGCAGGGCCGCCGGATGCTCCAGCGCGCGCGCCAGCAGCGCCCAGCAGCGCGGCCCGTGCCGGAGGTAGTTCGGCTTGCCGTCCCGCCGGTCGAGCCGGACCCAGAGGGCGGCGACGCGCAGGTGCCGCTGCGCCGCATGCACCGCCATGGCGGCGCGGAAGCCCTCGGCCTCCAGTTCCGGCCGCTGGGCGAGATAGGCGCTGACGACCGCCTCGCGCAGGGCGGGGTCCACGTCCCGCCGCGCATCCTCGACGAGGGAGACGACGTCATAGGCGGGGTGGCCCCGGGCCGCGTCCTGGAAGTCGATCACCGCCATGCCGCGCGGCGTGGGGATGAGGTTGGCCGGGAAATAGTCGCGATGGACGAAGCCCTGGCCGGGGAAGGGCGCCAGCATGGCGGCGAGCGCCGCGGCGAGGCCGTGGCGCGTCTCATCCGGGCAGGGGGCGCCGAAGATGGCGGGCCACCACCAGTCGCAGAAGGTGGCCTGGGTGGCGCGGATCATGGCGGGCGCGTCCCAGGCGGGAAGCCCCTCCGGCGGCGGGCTGGCATGCAGCGTGACAAGGCTGCGCGCCGCGTCGAAATAGAGCGGCGCGGGCTCGGCGCCGCGGTCCAGCACGGTGGCCATGCTGGCCTCGCCCAGGTCCTGCACGAGGGCGGTGTTGGTCGCGGGTTCCACGCCGATCACGCCGGGGGCCGGCACGCCCAGCGCCTCCAGGTGGCGCGCCACGCGGAGAAAGGCATCGAGATATTCGGCCGAGGGCGTCCGCATCAGCAGCGCCGGGCGCGGGCCGCCGGAGAGGCGGGTGTAGTGCTTGCTGGCATCGGCCTGCAGCACCTCCTGCCGGGCGGCGGCATAGCCATGGGCGTCGAGCAGGGTCACAGGCGGTCCTCCCATCCGGAGAGCCGGGCGTGGCGCGATTCCTCCGCCGGGCCGGGCGCCAGCGCGACCCGCAGGGCGCCCGGCGGCGCGAGGGGGCCGAGGCGCTCGGGCCATTCCACCAGGACGATGCCCGCTCGCGCCTCATCCCAGCCCAGTTCCAGCAGGCCGTCCGGCCCGGTCAGGCGGTAGAGGTCGAAGTGATGCGCGGCGGTGCCGCCCGGCAGGTCGTAGCTCTGCACCAGGGTGAAGGTGGGGCTGGGCACCTCCAGCGCGGGGTCGGCGGCGGCGGCGCGGAGGAAGGCGCGGGCGAGGGCGGATTTGCCGGCGCCCAGCGGGCCCTCCAGCAGCAGCGCGTCGCCGGGGCGGGCGAGGGCCGCGAGCCGCGCGGCCAGCGCCTCGGTCGCGGCGAGATTGTCGAGTGTGATCTCCATGCACCGCCATCTTGCCGGCAGGGCGCGAGTCCCGCAAAGGCGAAGACTGGACGCACCCGGCAAAGCAAGGCATGGCCCTGGCATGAGCGAGATGATCGAAACTGACGTGGCCATCATCGGCGCGGGGCCCTGCGGCCTCTTCGCCGTCTTCGAATGCGGCATGCTGAAGATGCGCTGCGTGGTGGTGGACACGCTGGAGGAGATCGGCGGCCAATGCGCCGCGCTTTATCCCGAGAAACCGATCTTCGACATTCCCGCGCATCCGCAGATCGCGGGTGCGGCACTGATCGAGCGCCTGGCCGAGCAGGCGGCGCCCTTCAGCCCGCGCTTCCTGCTGAACCAGCGCGTGGAAGCCCTGGCGCAGGCGGAGGGCGGCTTCACGCTGACCACCAGCCTCGGCAACCAGGTGCGGGCCAAGGCGGTGATCATCGCCGCCGGCGCCGGCGCCTTCGGCCCCAACCGCCCGCCGCTGGAGGGCCTGCCCGGCTACGAGGCCAGCGGCGCCGTGCGCTACATGGTCACGAAGCGCGAGGAGTTCCGCGGCAAGCGCGTGGTGATCGCGGGCGGCGGCGACAGCGCGGTGGACTGGGCGCTGAGCCTGAAGGACGTGGCCGAGAAGGTCATCGTCGTGCATCGCCGCCCCAAGTTCCGCGCGGCCCCCGAGACCGCCGCCCAGCTCGAGGCCGCCGCCGCGCGGGGCGAGGTGGAGATGGCCATCCCCTATCAGCTGCACGCGCTGGAGGGTGACGGCGCCAAGCTGGAAGCCGTCGTTCTGGCGACGCTGAAGGGCGAGGAGATGCGCGTCCCGGCCGACCACCTGCTCGCCTTCTTCGGCCTCTCCATGGAGCTCGGCCCCATCGCCGATTGGGGGCTGGGGCTGGAGCGCAGCCATATCGCGGTGACGCCCGCGACCTGCGAGACGAACATCCCCGGCATCCATGCCATCGGCGACATGGCGACCTATCCGGGCAAGCTGAAGCTCATCCTGCAGGGTTTCTCCGAGGCGGCGATGGCGGCGCATGCCATCCACCCGCGCGTCTTCCCCGGCGAGGCGCTGCATTTCGAGTATTCCACCAGCAAGGGCGTTCCGGCGGCATGAGCGCCCCGGGCGATCGGCCGGCGCATCCGGACGCCGACCGGTTCAGCGCCGAGGATGCGCGCCGCTTCGCCCCGGCGGCCGCCCGCAACCGCGAACCCCTGCTGGAGGTGCTGCGCGGCATCCTCCCCGCCCAGGGCCTGGTGCTGGAGGTGGCCTCCGGCACGGGCGAGCACGCGGTGCACATCGCCACCGCCCTGCCCGGCCTGACCTGGCAGCCGAGCGACCCCTCCGAGGAGGCGCGGCGCAGCATCGATGCCTGGGCGGCGGGGCATCCGAACATCCGCCCGGCGCTCGCGCTCGATGCCAGCGCCTGGCCCTGGCCCATCGCGGCGGCCGATGCGCTGCTCTGCGTGAACATGATCCATATCGCGCCCTGGGCGGCGGGACTCGGGCTGCTGCGCGGGGCGGCGGCCCTGCTGCCGCCGGGCGCGCCGCTGGTGCTCTATGGGCCCTATCTGCGGGACGGCGTGGCGACGGCGCCGAGCAACCTCGACTTCGACGCCAGCCTCAAGGCGCGCAACCCGGAATGGGGCCTGCGGCGGCTGGAGGATGTGGCGGCGGCGGCCAAGGGCTTCGCGCTGGAGCGGGTGCTGGAGATGCCGGCCAATAACCTGACCGTGGTGTTCCGCCGGATCGGGTGAAGCGGCTGTCTCGCGCGTCTCGGAAAGCGGGCAATCCTCAAGTGATCTCTAAGCTCTGCCTCAAGCCGTCAAAGACGTAGATAAAAAAGAGACAACAGTCTCGTTTTTGAATAAAAACGCAATCTTAATCCAAAATTAGCGTCAAATCAGGATTGCACAACCATAGGTGTTTTTGCATGGTGAGGAGGCCCTGGGGGGGGCTTACTCATGTTTACACAAGCGAATGTCTCGTTTTCTGCGCAGTGGGGGACTGGTCTGATCGGCCAGATGCGGGTGTCCAACGACTCGCAGCTGCTCAATAATTGGACGATCACCTTCGACGTCCCGTTCCAGATTGTGAATCTGTGGGACGCCACCATCCTCACCGCCACGAACCTGGGCGGTGGCATGATCCGCTACACCGTGGGCAGCGCCGGCTGGAATGCCAGCGTGCCGCCCGGCGGCGGCGTCAGCTTCGTCTTCGAGGGGCGGGCCGAGTCCAACATCCAGGCCCAGCTCACCGGCGTCACCTTTGGTTCCACCGAGGCCCTGGCCGTGCCGCCCGCCGTGACCATCAGCGATGCGGTCCTGGCCGAGGGCGCCTCGGGCACCAAGGAGATGGTGTTCACCGTCTCCCTCTCGAAGCCCGCGACCGAGACGGTCACGGTGCCCTGGTCCACCCAGGACGGCACGGCGCTGGCCGGCAGCGACTACAACGCCGCCTCGGGTAGCCTGACCTTCGCGCCGGGCGAGACGAGCAAGACCATCTCCGTCACCATCCGCGGCGATGCGGCGGTGGAGGCGAACGAGACCTTCAACCTGCTGCTCGGCATGCCCCTGGGCGCCACCACCGCCGATGGCACGGCGCTCGGCACCATCCAGAATGACGACGTCCTGCCGAGTCTCTCCATCGCCGATGCCCAGGTGAGCGAAGGCAATGCCGGCACCCGGCTCATGGTCTTCACCGTGACGCTCTCGGCTGCCGCGCAGGGCCCCGTGACCGTCGCCTACACCACGCGCGACGGCACGGCGCTGGCCGGCACCGACTACAACGCCCAGAGCGGCAGCCTCAGCTTCGCCGCGGGCGAGACCAGCAAGACCATCGCCGTCGAGATCCGCGGCGACACGGTGGACGAGATCGACGAGAGCTTCGAGATCGCGCTCAGCGGCCTCACGGCGGCCAGCTTCGCGCGCTCCAGCGCCATCGGCGTCATCGCCAATGACGATGCGCCGCCCGTCCTCAGCGTCTCCAACGCCGAGGTGGTGGAGGGCAATTCCGGCACGCGCAGCGTCGTCTTCACCCTCAGCCTGAGCCAGGCGATCGCGCAGAGCGTGAGCGCCAACTTCGCGACGCAGGACGGCACGGCATTGGCCGGCAGCGACTATGTGGCGCGCAGCGGCAGCGTTACCTTCGCCGCCGGCGAGACGAGCAAGACCGTCTCCGTCACGGTGAACGGCGATACCGCCATCGAGGCGGACGAGACCTTCGGCCTGGTGCTGAGCAATGTGGCGCGCGCCACATTGGCGCCCGGCGGCGGCACCGGCACCATCCGCAATGACGACCTGCCGCCGCCGACGCTTGCCATCAGCGACGCGCAGGTGACGGAGGGCGATGCCGGCACGAAGCAGATGCTCTTCACCGTCACGCTCTCCCGCGCCATCTCGAGCACCGCCTCCGTCACCTGGGCCACGCAGAACGGCACGGCGGCCTCGGGCAGCGACTACACGGGGGCAAGGGGCACGCTGAGCTTCGCCGCGGGCGAGGTCAGCAAGACCATCGCGGTCGCGGTGCGCGGCGATACGGCGGTTGAGGCGAACGAGACCTTCTCCGTCGTGCTCGGCACCGCGACGCGCGCGACCATCGCGGATGGCACGGGCCTCGGCACCATCCTGAACGATGACGTGCCGCCGACGCTCACCATCAGTGACGCGCAGGTGACGGAGGGCGATGCCGGCACGAAGCAGATGCTCTTCACCGTCACGCTCTCCCGCGCCATCTCCAGCACCGCCTCCGTCACCTGGACGACGCAGGCCGGCACGGCGACGGCGGGCACGGATTTCACGGCGGCCAGCGGCACGCTGAGCTTCGCGGCGGGCGAGGTCAGCAAGACCATCGCGGTGACGCTGCGCGGGGATACGGCGGTGGAGGCGGATGAGAACTTCTCCGTCGTGCTTGGCACCGCGACACGGGCGACCATCGCCGATGGCACGGCCACCGGCACCATCCTCAACGACGACCAGCCGCCGCCGACGCTTGCCATCAGCGATGCCCAGGTGACGGAGGGCGATGCCGGCACGAAGCAGATGCTCTTCACCGTCTCGCTCTCGCGCGCAGCGACGGGCGCGGTCTCGGTGAACTACGCGACGCAGGCCGGGACGGCCACGGCCGGCAGCGACTTCGTCGCGGCCAGCGGCACGCTGAACTTCGCGGCTGGCGAGATCAGCAAGACCATCGCCGTGACCATCAACGGCGACACGGCAGTGGAAGCGAATGAGAGCTTCAACCTGCTGCTCTCGGGCGCCGCCGGCGCGACCATCGCGGATGGCACGGGCCTCGGCACCATCCAGAATGATGATGTCCTGCCCACGCTCGCCATCGCCGACGCGCAGATCGCCGAGGGCAATGCCGGCGTCACGCAGATGCTGTTCACCGTCACCCTCTCACGCGCCATGGGCGGCCCCGTGACGGTGAGCTATGCGACGCAGGCCGGCACGGCGACGGCGGGCGCGGATTTCACGGCGGCCACCGGCACGCTGAGCTTCGCGGCGGGCGAGACCAGCAAGACCATCGCCGTCGCCGTCAATGGCGACACGGCGGTGGAGGCGAATGAGGGCTTCAACCTGCTGCTCTCCGCCGCCAATGGCGCCACCATCACCGACGGCACCGCGCTGGGCACCATCCTGAACGACGATGTCTCCGCGCCCCCGCCCTCCGGCGATACCGCGACCTTCCGCGTGACCGAGCGCTGGAACGGCGGCTTCCTCGCCGAGATCACCGTCGTCAACGACGCGACGCCGATCGAGGGCGGCTGGACGCTGGCCTTCGACGCGCCCTTCCAGATCAAGGGCGTCTGGAACGCTGAGATCGTCAGCCAGTCGGGCAGCAGCTACGTCATCCGCAACGCGCCCTGGAACGGCAATATCGGCCCGCTCGGTACCACCACCTTCGGCATTGACGTGGCGGGTTCGGGCGAGCCGGTGAACTTCAGCGTGAATGGCGCGGCCCCGGCCCCCGTGCTGCCCGGCCTCAGCATCGCCGACGCCTTCCTGACCGAAGGCGATGCGGGCAGCGCGCTGATGAACTTCACCGTCAGCCTCTCCGCGGCGGCGGCCGAGGCCGTTACGGTGCAATACGGCACGGCCAATGGCTCGGCGCTGGCGGGCCTCGATTACCAGGCCCTGAGCGGCAGCCTCACCTTCGCGCCGGGCGAGGTGAGCAAGGTCCTCTCCGTCGCCATCCTGGGCGACACGCTGCGCGAGGGCACCGAGAGCTTCGCCCTCAACCTGACGGCGCCCACGGGCGCGCGCCTCGCCGATGGCGCGGCGCTGGGCAGCATCCGCGACAATGACGCGCCGGCCTCCACCCTGCCGCCGCCCGGCTGGTATTCCACCAGCGGCAACCAGATCATCGACTCCACCGGTGAGGCGGTGCGGCTGAAGGGCATCAACTGGTTCGGGATGGAGGGTTACCTCGGCGTGCCGGACGGGCTCTACACCCGCAACTGGCAGGACATGATGGAGCAGATGCGGGAGCTGGGCTTCGATACCATCCGCCTGCCCTTCAGCCTGCAGAACATCCAGCCCGGAGCGATGCCCAACAACATCGTCTATAGCCTGAACCCGGACCTGGTGGGCCTCTCCAACCTGCAGGTGCTGGACAAGATCGTGGATTACGCCGGCGACCTCGGCATGAAGATCATCCTCGACTGCCACCGCAGCAGCTCGGGCGCGGGACCCAACGAGAACGGCCTCTGGTACGACCAGAACTTCTCCGAGGCGCAGTGGATCAGCAGCTGGAAGAGCCTGGTCCAGCGGTATGTGGACGACTCCACGGTCATCGGCGTGGACCTCCAGAACGAGCCGCATGGCGCGACCTGGACCGACTGGTCGGCTGCGGCCGAGCGCGCGGGCAACGCCATCCATGAGGTGAACCCGAACCTGCTCATCGTCGTCGAGGGTGTGGGCAACTACCAGGGCGACTACTACTGGTGGGGCGGGCAGCTCGAAGGCGTGCGGGATGATCCGGTGGTGCTGCAGCAGGCCAACAAGCTGGTCTATTCGCCGCACGACTATCCGAACTCGATCTACCCGAACAGCTGGTTCGAGGGGCCGAACTTCAAGGACAACCTGCCCAACGTCTTCCGCGAGCATTGGGGCTTCATCTACGAGGAAGGCATCGCGCCGATCTTCCTCGGCGAGTTCGGCTCCAAGCTGACCGACAGCCGCGACATCGCCTGGCTGGACGAGCTGACCCAGTATCTGAACGGCGATTTCGACACGGATGGCGTGCTCGACATCGCGCCCGGTGAGGAGGGGATGAGCTTCGCCTATTGGTCCTGGAACCCGAACTCCACGGATACGGGCGGCATCCTCAAGGATGACTGGATCAGCGTGCACCAGCACAAGATGGCGGCGCTGGAATCCATCCTGATCGGCTGAGCGGGCGGGGGGTCTCAGACCCCCCCCAACCTGCCGCGGAGCGTCCTAGAATTCCTCGGCGCGGAGCGCGCGGGCCAGCGCGTCCAGCACGCCGTTGCAGAAGCGCGGCTCCTCGCCGCCGAAGAAGCCGTGCGCGACGTCCATGTATTCCTTGATGACGACGCGCGCGGGCGGCCCGCCCATGTCGCGCAGCTCGCCCGCGGCGGCGCGCAGGATGGCGCGCAGCACCGGGTCCAGCCGGTTCATCGCCCAGCCCGAGGCGAGGTGGGCGGCGATGAGCTGGTCGAGGTCATCCGTGTGGGTGGCCGCACCGCGCATGATGCGCGCGAAGAGCGGCACATCCGCCTCCTCCACGCGGCCATCCTCGAAGCCCTGCTGGCCCGGGGCGGCGCCCAGGCGGTGGCGGATGAACTGGTCCAGCACCGTCTCGATGTTCTCGCCCGACTGCTCGGTCTGGAACAGTGCCTGGACGGCGGCGACGCGCGCGCCGGTGCGCGGGCGGCCCGGAGGCTTGGCGGCGGCCTTCATCCGAGGCCCCAGCGGCGGCGCAGCGCCACCTGCATGAGTGCGGCCTGCGCGGCCTCGGCCCCCTTGTTGTGCTGGTCCTGGCGCGACCGTTCGATGGCCTGCTGGAGGGTGTGCACGGTCAGCAACCCGAAGCCGATGGCAGCGCCGGAATCGGTCGAGATGTTCATCACGCCCGAGCAGGCTTCGCGGCAGATGTGGTCATAATGGTCGGTCTCGCCGCGTACGACACAGCCGAGCAGCACGAAGCCGTCCCAGCGCGGCTCCTCGTCATCGGCGTCGAGCGCCATGCGGAGCGCGGCCGGCAGTTCGAAGGCGCCAGCCACGTCCACGATCTCGAGCAGGCCGCCCGCTTCCGCCACCACGCGCTCCACGCCCTGGCGCATGCCGCCCACGATCTCGTCGTAATAGGGGGCCTGGATCAGCAGGATGCGCACGGGCGCGCCCGGCACCTGCACCGTGTCGCGCTTGGGTCCATCAACCGTGCTCATTGATCTGCTCCGCAGATGGGGCTCATTGATCTGCTCCGCAGATGGGGCTCATTGATCTGCTCCGCAGATGGGGCTCATTGATCCGCTCCGCCGATGGGGCTCATCAGCTCTCTCCCACGACCGGCCGCGTGGCCACCACGCGCAGGCCCCAGCCCTCCAGCCCCACCAGCGGGCGCGGATGGTTGGAAAGGCGGATCATGTCGGTCACGCCGAGATCGGCGAGAATCTGCGCGCCCACGCCATAGTCGCGCAGCTGCGGCGTTGCGTTGTTGTCGCGGTTGCGGCGCACATGGGTGCTGATGCCGTCCCGCCGGTAGTCGCGCAGGATGACGACGACGCCGCGGCCCTCGGCGGCGATGGCCTCCATCGCGCCGTGCAGTTCGCGCACGCCGCGGCCGCCCACCATGTCGGTCATCAGGTTGGCCGCGTGCATGCGCGTCAGCACCGGCTCCGGCCCCGTGATGTCGCCCTTGATGAGGGCGACATGCTCACCCGATTCCAGCGCGGAATTGTAGACCACGAGGCGCCAGTCGCCGCCCACGGCGTGGGTGATCTCGCCCTCCTCCACGCGCTTGATCAGGCGCTCGGTGCGGCGGCGATGGGCGATCAGGTCGGCGATGGTGCCGAGCTTGAGGCCATGCATCTGCGCGAAGGACACGAGGTCCGGCAGGCGCGCCATGGTGCCGTCATCGTTCATGATCTCGCAGATCACGCCCGAAGGGTTGAGCCCCGCGAGGCGCGCGAAATCCACCGCCGCCTCGGTATGGCCGGCGCGGATCAGCGTGCCGCCCTCGCGCGCCACCAGCGGGAAGACATGGCCGGGTGTGACGATGTGCTCGCGCCCCAGCTCCGGGTTGATGGCGACGGCGACGGTGCGCGCGCGGTCGGCGGCGGAGATGCCGGTGGTCACGCCGTCGCGCGCCTCGATGCTGACGGTGAAGGCCGTCTGGTGGCGCGTGCCGTTGGATTGCGCCATGAGCGGCAGCGCCAGCTGCTCGACACGCTGGCGCGTCATCGCCAGGCAGATCAGGCCGCGCGCGAAGCGGGCCATGAAGTTGATCGCGTCGGGCGTTGCGAATTGCGCGGGGATGACGAGGTCGCCCTCGTTCTCGCGGTCCTCGTCATCCACCAGGATGAACATCCGGCCCCGGCGGGCTTCTTCCAGAAGCTCCTCGGTCGGCGTGATGAACTCGTGGTAGCTCGTGGTCTTGGTCTGGACGCTCACGCGCGAAACTCCATCAGCCGAGCGACGTAGCGCGCCAGGGTGTCGATCTCGATATTCACCGCATCCCCCGGTTGCAGCGTCCCGAAGCTGGTCACGGCGGCGGTATGGGGAATGATGTTGACCCCGAAACTCTCGGCGTCAACCTCGTTGACCGTGAGCGAAACGCCGTCGATCGCGACGCTCCCCTTCACGGCGATGTATTTCGCGATCTCGCGCGGGACGGCGAAGCGCCAGCGGACCGAGGCGTTCTCCGGCGTGGCGGAGAGCACCTGGCCCACCCCGTCCACATGGCCCGAGACGAGGTGCCCGCCCAACTCGTCGCCGAGCTTCAGGCTGCGCTCCAGGTTCACCCGGCCGCCGGCCCTCCAGCGGCCCATGGTGGTGCGGGCCAGGGTCTCGGCGCTCGCATCCACGGCGAAGCTGTCGGCGTTGAGTTCCACCGCCGTCAGGCAGATGCCGGAGCAGGCGATGGAGCAGCCGAGCGCCGCACCGGCCAGGAATTCGGGGGCCACGCCGATGACGAGGCGCATGTCATGCCCCTGGCCGATGGGCTGCACCTCGCGCAGCGTGCCCAGCGCCGTGATGATTCCGGTGAACATGCGCTACTCCTTCACGAACTCGCTCATCACATCCTCACCCACCGCTTCCGTCGCCACGCGCCGGAAGCGCGGCATGGCGGCGAGTGCGGCGACGCCCAGCGGCCCCGCACTCGGCCAGCCCTCGGCGCCCATCACGCCAGGGGCATGGAACCAGACGAGCCGGTCCACAAGCCCCGCCCGGAGCAACCCGGCTGCGAGGCCGGCGCCACCCTCGGCCAGCACGCGGGTCACGCCGCGCGCCGCCAGCGCCGCCAGCATGGCGCGGGGCAGCAGGCCGCCGCCGCCCTCGGCGGTTTTTGGAGCCCGGCGGATGGTCACCACCTCCACCCCTGCGCCGATATAGGGTGCCAGCGCGGAAGGGCGATGCCCGGCGCCGGTGAGAAGCCAGGTGGGGTGCCGCCCCGCCTCGCGCACCAGCCGCGCCGTGGGGGGCGTGCGGAGCCGGGCATCGGCGATGACGCGCAGCATGGGCACGGGGTCCATGCCGGCGATGCGGCAGGTGAGGTCCGGGTCATCGGCCAGCACCGTGCCGCTGCCCACCAGCACCGCGTCGTGCCGGGCGCGCAGGGCATGCACGGCGCGGCGGGATTCGGGGCCGGTGATCCAGCGGCTCTCGCCAGCCTGGGTCGCGATGCGGCCATCCAGGGTCGCGGCGAGCTTCAGGGTCACCAGCGGCAGGCCCTGGGTGATGCGGCGGATGAAGCCGGCATTGAGCGCCGCCGCCTCAGGCCCCAGCAACCCCTCCTCGACCGTGATGCCGGCCGCGCGCAGCCGGGCGAAGCCGCGCCCATCCACCCGCGCATCGGGGTCGCGCAGCGCCACCACCACGCGGGAAACGCCGGCCTGGATCAGCGCATCGCAGCAAGGGGGCGTGCGGCCGTGATGCGAGCAGGGCTCCAGCGTGACATAGGCGGTGGCACCCCGCGCCGCTTCCCCGGCGCGGCCCAAGGCCTGGGTTTCCGCATGCGGCCGCCCGCCGGGCTGGGTCCAGCCGCGGCCGACCACCTGGCCGTCCTTCACCAGCACGCAGCCCACGGCCGGGTTGGGCCAGGTGTTGCCCAGGCCGCGCGCCGCGAGTTGCAGCGCCGCGCGCATATGGGCGGCGTCATCCGGCATCAGGGGGCGTCCAGGCCACCCAGAAAAGCCTGGAAGTCCTTGGCCTCGGAGAAGTTCTGGTAGACTGACGCGAAGCGCACATAGGCCACCTGGTCCACGCCCTTCAGCGTGTCCATCACCATCTCCCCGATGCGGCGGGAGGGGATCTCGGCCTCGGTTTCCATCTCCAGGCGGCGCTGGATGCCGTTCAGGATGCGCTCGATGCGCTCGTCATCCACCGGGCGCTTGCGGCAGGCGATCTTGATGGATTTGCCGAGCTTGTCGCGGTCGAAGGGCACGCGGCGGCCATCGGTCTTGAGGACGGTGAGTTCGCGCAGCGTCACGCGCTCGAAGGTGGTGAAGCGGTTGCCGCAGGCCGGGCAGAAGCGCCGGCGACGGATCGCCGCCCCATCCTCGGAGGGGCGGCTGTCCTTCACCTGGGTCTCGTCATTTCCACAGTAGGGGCAGCGCATGGGCGACCTTCCAGCCAAAACAAAACGGCAGAAAAGACGCTACCCTCGAAGAATCCGGCCGCAAAGCGGCCGGCGCGCCCAGACCACCCTCATCCCCAGCACGCCAGCAGCGGCGCGAAGCCAAGCGCGCGGAGCGCGCGCCCGGCGTCTGAGGGCATCAATAAATGGGGAAGCGCGCGCACAAGGCCTGCACGTCCTTCGCCACCGCCTGCTCCACGGCCGTGTTGCCGTCCGGCGCATTGGCCTGGGCCAGCCCGTCCAGCACGCGGACGATCAGGCGCCCCACCTCCCGGAACTCCGCCTCGCCGAAGCCGCGCGTGGTGCCGGCCGGCGTGCCGAGGCGCACGCCGCTGGTGACCATCGGCTTCTCGGGATCGAAGGGGATGGCGTTCTTGTTGCAGGTCAGGTGGGCGCGGCCCAAAGCGGCCTCGGCCGCCTTGCCGGTCAGGCCTTTGGGGCGGAGGTCCACCAGCATCAGATGGCTGTCCGTGCCGCCCGAGACGATGGCCAGCCCACCCTGCACCAACTCATCCGCCAGGGCGCGGGCATTGGCCACGACCTGCCTGGCATAGGCGCGGAAATCCGGGCGCAGCGCCTCGCCGAAGGCCACCGCCTTGGCGGCGATGACATGCATCAGCGGGCCGCCCTGCAGGCCCGGGAACATGGCCGAGTTGATCTTCTTCGCGATCGCCTCGTCATTCGTCAGGATCAGGCCGCCGCGCGGGCCGCGCAGCGTCTTGTGCGTGGTCGTCGTCGTCACATGCGCGTGCGGCACGGGCGAGGGGTAGGCGCCGGCGGCCACCAGGCCCGCGTAATGCGCCATGTCCACCATCAGGATCGCGCCGATCTCATCGGCCACGGCGCGGAAGCGGGCGAAGTCGATCTCGCGCGAATAGGCCGAGCCGCCGGCGATGATGAGCTTGGGCTTATGCTCGCGCGCCAGGCGCTCCATCGTCTCGTAGTCGAGCAGCCCGTCCTCGGCCTTCACGCCATAGGCGATGGGGCGGAACCACTTGCCGGAGTAGTTCACCGGGGCGCCATGCGTCAGGTGGCCGCCGGCCGCGAGGTCCATCGCCAGGAAGCTGTCGCCCGGCTGCAGCAGGGCGAAGAAGACGGCGATATTGGCCGAGGCGCCGCTATGCGGCTGCACATTGGCGAATTGCGCGCCGAAGAGCTGCTTCGCGCGCTCGATGGCCAGCGTCTCGGCCACGTCCACGAATTCGCAGCCGCCATAGTAGCGACGGCCCGGATAGCCCTCGGCATACTTGTTCGTCATCACCGAGCCCTGCGCCTCCAGCACGGCGCGGCTGACGATGTTCTCGGACGCGATCAGCTCGATGCCGTCCTGCTGGCGGGTCAACTCCTGCGCGATGGCGGCGGCCAGCTCGGGGTCGGACTCCGCCACGCCGGCCTGGAAGAAGCGGGCAGGCAGGAAGCGGGCGGTGTTCTCGTTCATGGCAGAGGTCCTTGCGGGCAGGAAATTCGGCATATCACGGCCGGGCGCGGCCGGGAAACGCCCGAGATCAGGTGAGGGCGGTCTCGATCTTGGCAATGCGGCGCTCATGCCGCCCGCCCTCGAAGGGCGTGCCGAGGAAGGTCGCCAGGGCGTCCAGCGCCACCTCCACCCCGGTGGTGCGGGCGCCGAAGCAGGCGATGTTGGCGTCGTTATGGGCGCGGGTCAGGCGGGCCTCGGTGCTGTTGTGCAGCACCACGGCGCGAATGGCCGGGTGGCGATTGGCCGCGATGCTCATCCCGATGCCCGAGCCGCAGACCAGCACGCCAAAGGCGGCCTCGCCGGCCGCGACCTTGGCCGCGACCTCATGCGCGAAATCCGGGTAGTCCACGCTTGCCTCGTCATGCGTGCCGGCATCGAGCACGGCATGCCCCTGGGCTTCCAGGGCGCTGAGGATGGCCCGCTTCAGCGGCAGGCCGGCATGGTCGGAACCGAGGGCGATGATCATGGTGCGGTGCATTAACATGCCGGGCCGGGCCGCCGGAACCGCGCTCTGCTTATGGCGGACCGGCATTCAGCGCCCGGCTTTCTCCCCTGCCAGAAGCCTTTTCTTGTTGGGCACGCCCCAGCGATAGCCCGTCAGGTCGCCGCTGGCGCCGATCACCCGGTGGCAGGGGACGGCGAGGCTGACGGGGTTCTGCGCGCAGGCCCGGGCCACGGCGCGCACCGCCTCCGGCTTGCCCATCCCGGCGGCCAATTGGCCGTAGCTGCGCGTCTGGCCGATCGGGATGGCCTGCAACGCCTCCCACACCCGCCGCTGGAAGGCGGTGCCCCGCAGGTCGAGCGGCAATTGCAGCGCCGCGTGGGGCTCGCGCAGGAAGGCGGCGACCCGCGCCACGGTGGCGTCCAGCGCGGGGTCCTCCCGCAATTGGGCCAGGGGGAAGCGGCGGCGGAGGTCGCCCTCCAGCGCCTCCATCGCCTCGCCGAAGCCGATGAAGCAGACGCCCTGCGCCGTGGCGCCCACCAGCAGCGGGCCCATCACGCTCTCGGCGCGGGCGATGCCGATGGTCTCGCCCTTCGCCCCTCGCCGGGCGGCGCCGGGCGTCATGCCGAGGGTGGCGCCGCGCTTCTCATAGACCCGGCTCTCGCTGCCGAAGCCGGCCTCGGCCACCGCATCGGCCACCCGTGCCCCCTGGCTGAGGGCGGATTGCAGGCGGCGGGCGCGCACCCCCTCGGCATAGGAGCGCGGGGTGACGCCAGTGATGTCGCGGAACAGGCGCAGGAAATGGTGGCGCGCATAGCCGGCGCGCCTGGCCAGCGCCTCCAGGCTCGGGATGGTCTCGCTCGCCTCGATCAGGGCCACGGCGGCGGCGACGGCCTCGCGGTGCAGGGCGGCACGCTCGCCCTTGGGGTCGCAGCGCTTGCAGGCACGGTAGCCCGCAGCCTCGGCCTCCGGCGCATCGGCGAAGAAGACGGTGTTGCGCCGCAAGGGCGGGCGCGAGGGGCAGCCGGGCAGGCAAAAGACGCCCTGGGTGGTCACGCCATAGAGGAAGGGGCCGCAATCGGGGGTCGCGTCCCGCGCCAGGAGGGCGGTCCAGCGGCGGTCATCGAGCGGGGGAAGGGTGTCGGGCATGGGGGGAATGTGGCGGCGCGGGCGGATCATCGCCATCCGCGCATTGCGCTCACATCTCCTCGCCCTCGGCGGCGCGGGTGAGTTCGCGCAGCCGCTCCGCCCCGCCGGGCAGGCGGGGATGGATGGCCAGCGCCGCCTCATAGCTGCGCAGCGCACCGCGGGCATCGCCCGCCTCCTCCTGCAGGCGCGAAAGGCTGACGAGCGCCGCGAAATGCCGGGGCTCCAGCCGCAGGCATTCGCGCAGGTCACCGGCGGCGGCCACGCGGTCCCCCACCTGCTGGTGCGCCTGGGCGCGCCAATGCCAGGCATCGGCGACCAGGGGGGCCAAGGTGATGGCGGCGTCGAAATCCTCCAGCGCGTCGCCCGGCTGGCCGGCGCGCAGGTTGCGGATGCCCCGGTTCAGCAGCAGGGCCACGGCGGCGCTGGCCTGGCGTGCCCAGATCTGGCGGATCGCCATCTCGGCCATATGCGCGCCGCGCTCATCCGGTGCCTCGCGCAGCGCCTCGAAGGCGCGGTCGAGGTCGCGGCTGGCCTGGCTTTGCGGCGGCGTGGGTGCTTGGGCGAAGGCGGGCGGGGCCAGCAGCAGCGCGAGGGCGAGGGGAGCGAAACGCATGCGCCGATGTTCGGGCGCGGCCGCCCGCGGCGCAAGCGAATCCTCCCGCCTCACCCGCGGCCGAGCCGCAGCCCCGTCTCGCGCACGATGGCCTGGAACTTCGCCAACTCGGCGGCCACGAAATCGCGCGTGCTGGCGGGGGTGGAGGGGTCCGCCGGGTCAATGCCGGCCAGCGTCAGGCGGCGGCGCAATTCGGGCTCGGCCATCGCTTCCATGGCGGCGCGGTTCAGGCGCTGCTGCGTGGCGTCGGGCATGCCGCGCGGGCCCTGGATGACGTTCCAGGTGATGATGTCGAAGCCCGGCAGGCCGGCTTCCACCAGCGTCGGCACCTCGGGCAGCTGCGGGTGGCGCGTCGGGCCCGTGACCGCGAGCGGGCGGGAGGAGCCGTCGCGCAGATGCGGCAGGGCGGAGGCCATGACCTCGGCCGAGAAATCGATCTCTGCCTTGCGCATCGCCTCCAGCACGGCCGAGCCGCCGCGATAGGGCACGAATTCGCCCTGGAAGCCGAAGCGATGCGCGAAGAGGCTGCCGGTCAGATGCCCGATGCCGCCCGAGCCCGAACTGCCCCAGAGCATGGGCGCGCGCGCCGCCTTCGCCGCCGCCACCAGCTCGGCCACGTTGCGATGGGGGCTGCTGCCGGGCACCACGATCACCATCGGCCCGCCGCCCAGGATGGCGATGTGCGAGAAGTCGTTGATCGGGTCGTAGCGCACCGTGTCGGGCAGGGCGGCGGGGTTGGTGGCGTGGCTGGAGGCCGAATGCACCCCCAGCACATGCCCGTCCGGGTTCTGCCGCGCCACATATTCCGCGCCGAGCGAGCCGCCGGCGCCGGGCCGGTTCTCGATGATGATGCGGGCATTGGGCGCGATGCGCGGCGCCATCCGGTCGGCCAGCAGCCGCGCGCCGGTATCCACCGAACCACCGGGCAGGAAGCCGACGACGAAGGTGACGGGCCGGTCGGGGAAGCTCCCCTGGGCCCGGGCGGGCAGCGCCAGCAGGGCGGGCGCGGCGAGGAGGGCGCGGCGCTTCACGCGGGCAGGCCCGCCGTCGCCAGCCTGGGCGGCTTCGGCCCGCCGGCCATCCAGTCCAGCAGCTCCACCGTGTGCACCACGGGCAGGGCATCGCCGGCCAGCTGCGTCATGCAGCCGATATTCCCGGCGGCGATCAGGTCGGCCCGGGTGCGGTTGATGTTCTCGAGCTTGCGGGCGCGCAGCTGCCCCGCGATCTCGGGCTGGAGGATGTTGTAGGTGCCGGCGCTGCCGCAGCAGATATGGCCCTCGGCCGGTTCCTTGACGGTGAAGCCGGCGCGGTTGAGCAGCTGCTTGGGCAGGGCCGTGATCTTCTGCCCGTGCTGGAGCGAGCAGGCGGAGTGGTAGGCCACGGTCAGGCCCGGCTTCTCCCGCGTCGGCGCATAGGCGAATTTCTCCAGCACCTCGGTGATGTCCATGGCGAGCGCCGAGACGCGCGCGGCCTGCTCGGCCTCCGGCTCCTCGCGGAACATGAAGCCGTAATCCTTGAGCGTGGTGCCGCAGCCCGAGGCATTCACCACGATGGCGTCCAGCCCCTCGCCCGCGATCTCGGCGCTCCAGGCGGTGATATTGGCCCGCGCGGCGGCCATGGCCGGGTCATGCTGGCCCATGTGATGGGTCAGCGCGCCGCAGCAGCCCTGGCCCGGGGTGATCACCACCTCGATCCCCATGCGCGTCAGCAGGCGGATGGTGGCCTCGTTGATGCTGGGGTTCAGCACCTTCTGCGCGCAGCCGGTGAGCAGGCCGACGCGGCCGCGCCGCACGCCCTCGGCCTTGTGGACCTGCGCCTCCTGCACGGGGCTCGGCGGCGGGAGGGCGGCGGGGGCGAGGGCCAGCATGCCGCGCAGGCGCTGCGCCGTCATGGACTGGCCGGGAATGAGCCTGCCCAGCGGCCGGGCCAGCGCGGCGGCGCGCAGCGAGAGCCGGAACAGGGACGGGTTGGGCAGCACCTTGGCCAGCACCGCCCGCAGCGCGCGCTCGGGCCAGGGGCGGACATAGGTTTCCTCGATATGGCGCCGCGCATGGTCCACCAGGTGCATGTAGTGGACGCCCGAGGGGCAGGTCGTCATGCAGGAGAGGCAGGAGAGGCAGCGATCCACATGCCGCACCTCCAGCTCGGAGGCCGGGCGGTCATTCTCCAGCATGTCCTTGATGAGGTAGATGCGGCCGCGCGGCGAATCCAGCTCATCCCCCAGCAGGAGGAAGGTGGGGCAGGTGGCGGTGCACATCCCGCAATGCACGCAGGTGCGCAGGATCTTGTTGGCTTCCGCGGTGTCCGGGTCGCGCAACTGCTCGGCCGTGAAATGGGTCTGCATCTGGCGCCCTTCGTTGACTGATGCGACGCTGTTCATGACGGGAAATTGCGCTGAGGTGAAGGGTGGCAGAACGATGATGGCGCTGGAGGCCTTGGCGGCACAGGGGCTGGCGGTCTTCGCCCTGCTCACCTTCGGGACCCTGCTGCTGGCCTATGGGGCTGGCGTGATGATCGGCCGCTGGCACCAGGCCCGCACCGAGGAGACGATCGAGGCGACGAGCTTCGTCACCAATGGGCTGCTCGGGCTACTGGCCTTCACCATGGGCCTGACCATCGCCATGGCGCAGGGCCGCTTCGAGACGCGCCGCGCCACGACGCTCGCCGAGACCAATGCCATCGGCACCGCCTGGCTGCGCGCCGGCGCCTTCGACCACCCCCGCGCCGCCGAGATCGCCCGGCTGCTGGAGGATTACACCCGGCTGCGGCTGGAATTCGTCGAGGCCCCGATGAGATCGACCGAGGTGGCGCGGTTGAGTGCGGCGACCAACCACCTCCAGAACGTGATCTGGGGCCATGCGGCCGCCATCACGCGGGAGCGGCAGGATCCGCTGTCGGCCGCACTGCAGGCCGCGCTGAACGACGTGTTGGACCAGGGGTCGGCGCAGCGCTGGGCCTTCGCCGCGCCCATCCCGGCCGAGCTGCTGCTCTTCCTCATGGGGCTGGCCGTCCTGACCATCGCCACGATCGGCTATCAGTTCGGGCTGAAACGCCTGGGCGCGCCCATGCTGGCCATCCTGCTGGTCGCGGTCTGGACCGGGGCGATGATCCTGGTCATTGACCTCGCCGCCGCGCGCTTCGGTGCGGTCCGGCCGGATTCCGCGCCCTATTACTGGACCCTCCAGGGCTTCCAGGGCGGCGTCGTGATCCCCCCGCCGCCCTGACGGCACGGTCCCTCACTCCGCCCGGATGTTCCCGGCGCGGACCACGGCGCCGAAGCGCTCGAAGTCGCGCGCGGTGAGGGTCGCCAGTTCCTCGGGCGTGGAGGGCACGGCTTCCACCGCGCCCTGCGCCAGCCGCTCCCGGACCGGCGCGGCCAGCATGACGGGGCGGTTGATCTCCGCCATGCGCAGGATGACCTCGCGCGGGGTGTTGCGCGGCGCATACATGGCGAACCAGCTTTCGAAATTCACCTCGGGGATGCCGATCTCGCGCGTGGTGGGCACGTTGGGCTGCAAGGCCTGGCGTTCCCCCTTGGTGACGAAGAGGGCGCGCAGCCGGCCCGCATCCACATGCTGGCCGAGCAGCTGGATGCCATCCATGAAGATCGGCACGCGGTTGGCCAGCACATCGGGGATGGCGGCGGCGGTGCCACGGAAATGCACGGGCTCCGCCTCCACCCCCACGGCGCGGCGCCAGGCCTCGGTCACCACATGGGTGATGCCGCCCGCGCCGGTGCTGGCATAGGTGAAGGACGTGGATGCGCGGCGCATCAGCGCCACCAGCTCGGTGTGGTTCTGCGCCGGCACCTGCGCCGCGATGGTCATCAGGAAGTAGTTGGTCATCATCTTCGCGACTGGGGCGAGTTCGCGCATCGGGTCGAATGGCAGGTTTGCGTAGGTGTGCGGGTTGATCACCACCTGGCCGGAATTGGCGATGAGGAAGGTGTGCCCGTCGGTCGAGCGGATCACCGCCTCGGTGCCGAGATTGGCGGCCGCGCCGGGGCGGTTCTCCACCACCACGGGCTGGCCCAGCGCCTCCTGGAAGCCGGGGGCGGCGAGGCGCGCCAACGTGTCGGTCGGGCCGCCGGCGGCGAAGCCCACGATGAAGCGCAGCGGCCGGTTCGGCCAGGCCGGCTGCGCGAGGGCGGGGGTGGCGAGCAGCGCCCCGGCGCCGAGAAGGCTGCGGCGCTTCACGGATTCACGCATGGACATCTCCCTTGAGACCGGCTGCGGGGATCACGCCCCCGCTTGGCCAGCTGCTGGAAGATGGATTTTATGTAAGTTTCATGCAACCAAAAGATGCAGGCGAGCGCCTATTCCGCCTCGGCCAGCGCCGTCAGCACCGCCGCGCCATAGCGCGCGAGCTTGCTCTCGCCGACACCCGGCACCTCGCGCAGCGTCTCCAGGCAGGTGGGGCGGCGGGTGGCGATCTCGGCCAGCGTCGCGTCGTGGAAGATGACATAGGCCGGCACCTGCTGCGCCTTGGCCTCGGTCTTCCGCCATTCGCGGAGCGCGGCGAAGAGCGGATCATCCGCCGCCGGCCGGGGCGCATCGGCGCGGGCGCTCCGTGCGCCGCGGCTGCTGCGCGGGCGGATCACCTCCTCGCGCAGCATCACCCGCGTCTCGCCGCGCAGGATGGGGCGTGCGGCCTCGGTCGGCACCAGCTCGCCGTGGTTTTCCACGGCGATGTCGAGCGCGCCTTGCGCCACCAACTGCCGCGCCACGCCGCGCCAGGCGCCCTCCGCCACGTCGCGGCCCACGCCGAAGGTGGGCAGCTTGTCGTGGCCGAATTGCGCGACCTTGTCGGTCAGCTTGCCGTGCAGCACGTCCACCAGATGACCGAGGCCGAAGCGGCTGCCGGTGCGCAGCGCGGCCGAGAGCAGTTTTTGGGCCGCGATGGTGCCGTCGGTCAGCTTGGGCGGTGCCGCGCAGACGTCGCAATGGCCGCAATCCTGCTCCAGATCCTCGCCGAAGCAGCGCAGGAGAACCCTCCGCCGGCAGGTGCCGGCCTCGGCGATGCCGACCATGGCGTCCAGCCGCATCCGCTCGATGCGCTTCTGCTCGTCCGAGGCGGGGCTCGCCTGGATGCGCTGGCGGGCCAGGGCGATGTCGGCCGCGCCATAGAGCAGCAGGGCGCGGGCGGGCAGGCCGTCACGCCCCGCGCGGCCGATCTCCTGGTACCAGCCCTCCGGCCCCTGCGGCAGCGAGAGATGGGCCACGAAGCGCACATCGGGGCGGTCGATGCCCATGCCGAAGGCGATGGTGGCGCACATCACCACCGCATCGCCGCGCGCGAAGCGGCGGTGCAGGTCGCGCTTGTCCTCGCTCGCCATGCCGGCATGGAAGGGGGCCGCGTCATACCCATCGGCGCGCAGCCAATCGGCCGTCTGCTCGGCGCGGGCGCGGGTGCCGCAATAAATGATGCCGGCACCCCGCCCGTCGGAGGCCTCACGCAGGAAGGCGCGGATCTGTGCGCGCTCCTGGTCGCGCGGCTCGGCCGCCAGGTGGATGTTCGCGCGGTCGAAGGAGGCGCGGAAGACCGGCGCATCCTCCAGGCCGAGCTGCGCGCGGATGTCGTCCACCGTGCGCGCATCCGCCGTGGCGGTCAGCGCCAGCCGCGGCACCTCGGGGAAGTCCGAACGGAGGAAGTTCAGCGCGCGGTATTCGGGGCGGAAGTGATGACCCCATTGGCTGATGCAATGCGCCTCATCCACCGCGAAAAGGGCGATGCGCCGCTGCGCCAGCCGCTCCAGCATGCCGTCCATGCCCAGCCGCTCGGGGCTGATGTAGAGCAGCTTCAGCGAGGCGTCGTTGATCCCGCGCCAGACCTCGCGCCGGTCATTCTCCTCCAGCTCCGAATGCAGCGCGGCGGCGGCGACGCCTTGCTGGCGCAGCGCGGCCACCTGGTCCTCCATCAGCGCGATGAGGGGCGAGACGACGATGGCCAGCCCATCGCGGCAGAGCGCCGGCACCTGGAAGCAGAGCGACTTGCCGCCGCCCGTGGGCATGAGGACGAGGCCGGAGCCGCCCTCCATCACATGGTGCACGATCTCGGCCTGGCGGCCCCGGAAGCCGGGATGGCCGAAGACCTCGCGCAGGACCTGCTCGGGGTCGCGGCTCAAGGGGCGAACCGGATCTCGACGCGGCGGACCTCGATCGCCGCCATCTCGGGCGGCGCTGGCGCGCGGGACGCGATGGTGACGCGCTCAGGGGGCAGGCCGGCCTGGCGCAGCAGCTCCGCCACATGCTGGGCGCGCGCCGTGGCCAGGCTGCGGTTGAAGGCGCCCCCCGTGGGGCCGCCATAGCCGAGCACGGTGACGCGCGCGCCGGGCGGGCGGCGCGCCGCTTCCGCCGCGGCCTGGACCACGCCACGGGCCGGGCCATCGAGCGTGGCGCTCTCGCCCGTGAAAAAGACGACGCGCGCGGGCTCGGCCCCGGGCTCGGGCTGCAGGCCGGCGCAGGCGGTGAGGCCCCCCAGGGTGATGAGGGCGAGGGCCGGCAGGATCAGGCTTCGGCGTTGCATGGCGATTCTCCGCGCCCGCTCGTGGTCGCGGATGGTGGGGATCGGGTCAAGGGTGATCCGCGCGGGTCAGCCCGCCGCGGGCAGCAGGCGGCCACCGGCCAGGCGGAGCACGCGGTCCAGCGGCTCGGCGCCGGTCA
This sequence comes from Sediminicoccus rosea, assembly GCF_033547095.1. NCBI lineage: Bacteria > Pseudomonadati > Pseudomonadota > Alphaproteobacteria > Acetobacterales > Roseomonadaceae > Sediminicoccus > Sediminicoccus rosea. The sequence goes on from NZ_CP137852.1 coordinate 436,478, forward strand.
GCTCATGCGTGATGATGAGCAGGCCGCGGCCTTCGGTGGCGGTGGCCAGCGTCGCCATGAAGGCGCGCTCGGCCTCGGCATCCAGGCCGACGGTGGGTTCGTCCAGGATGAGGATGGCGGCCGGCGGGAGAAGGGCGCGGGCGAGCGCGATGCGCCGCGCCTCGCCGCCGCTGAAGCGGGTGCCGCCCTCGCCACAGCGGGTCTCCAGCCCCTCGGGCAGGCTGCGCACGAATTCCGAGACGCCGGCCTTGGCCAGCGCGCGCCACAGCGCCGCATCCGGCGCGCCAGGGGCGGCGAGGCGGAGATTCTCGGCGATGCTCACATCGAAGAGGCGCGCATTCTGCGAGAGGCAGACGATGCGCTGCCGGAGTTCCGCGCTGGACAGGTCCTGGATGTCGGTGCCGCCCAGCTGGATGGTGCCGGATTGGGGCGCGGCGAATTTCAGCAGGAGCGCGGCGAGGCTCGACTTTCCCGCGCCCGAGGGGCCGAGGATCGCCACGCGCTCGCCGGGGCGAAGCGTGAGATCCAGCCCGTCCAGCACGGGCGGCGCATCTGGGCGCCAGCCGAAGGTCACGCCGCTCAGCACCAGCTCATGGCCCGCGGGCAGAGGGGCGGGGTCGGCGGGTTCCTCGACGGGCGGGCGCGTGTCCGCGGCCTCGAAGAGGCGCCGGGCGCTGGCCGCGGCGCCCGCCATGAGCGCGCCGGCGCGCGGCATGAGGCCGAGCGCCTCGGCCGCCGCGATGGCGAGGAAGAGGGCGAGCACGGCCATGGCCGCCCCGGTCGGCCCGGCCAGCAGGCCCCAGCCCAGGGCTGCCAGCACCGCCACCTGCGTCAGCAGCGTGCCCGCCGTACCGGCCGCGGCCGAGCGCAGCGAGACCTCGCGCTGCGCCGCCATCAGCGTGGCGTCGGCAGCCTCCAGCCGGGCCAGGGCGCGCCCTTCGGCATTGGCGGCCAGCGTGTCCTCGAGCCCGGCGATGGGGTCCACCGCCGCGGCGCGCAAGCCGCCGCGCTCATCCGCCGCGCGCCGCGCCGCCCGTGCCGCGGCCGGCGCCAGCACCAGCGGCAGGATCAGGGCGAGCGCCAGCGGCAGGACCAGCAGCGCCATCAGCAGCGGCTCGGCCCCCAGCAGCAGGGCGATGGTGGCGACCACGGCCAGGGCCGCCGCCGCCGGCATGAGGCCGCCGAGATAGAGCCGGTCCAGCGCCTCGACATCCGAGATGACGCGGCCCAGCAGATCGCCCGAGCCGCGCAGGCCGATGCCGGCCGGCATGCGCTCGGCCAGGCGCCGGAAGAACCAGACGCGCGTATCGGCCAGGGCCTGGAAGGCGGCGGCGTGGGAGGCCATGCGCTCCCACCAGCGCAGCAGCGGCCGGATCAGGACGACGGGCCGGAGCCAGATCAGCGCCGCGACGCCGACCAGGCCGACGCCGCCCGCCCCGGCGGCCACGCCCTTGCCGGCCAGCGCCAGCAGCGCCACGCCGCTGAGCGCCGAGAGCATGCCGATGACGAGGCCCAGCATCAGCGCGCGGCGGCGCGAGCCCCAGAGCCGGAGGACGCGGTTGAGGTCAGCCCACATGCTGTTCCGCGAGCCGGTGCCCGGCCAGTTCGATGACGCGGCCCGACAGCCCCATGAGCTGCGGCGAATGGGTGGCGATGATCGCCGTCCGCCCGGTGCAGAGCCGTGCGATCGCCTCCATCACCTCGGCCTCCGTGCCGGGATCGAGCGAGGCGGTGGGCTCGTCCAGCAGCACCAGCGGCGAATCGCGCAGGAAAGCGCGGGCCAGCGCCACGCGCTGCGCCTGCCCGCCGGAGAGGCCGAAGCCGCCCTCGCCCACCACCGTGTCCAGGCCCTGCGGCAGCTGGGCGGCGAAGGTCATGACGCGCGCGGCCTCGGCGGCGCGCAGCACCTCGGCATCGGTCGCCTCGGGCCGGGCGAGGCGGATATTCTCGCGCAGCGTGCCGCCGAACAGGTGCGCGCGCTGGCCGACATAGGCCGAGAGGCGCCGGAGTTCGGCGGGCTTCAGGCGCGTCACATCCTCGCCATTGATGGCGATGCGCCCGGCCGAGGGCTTCACGAAGCCCATCAGCAGTCGCAGCACCGAGGATTTGCCGGCGCCCGAGGGGCCCACCAGCATGAGCGTCTCGCCCGGCGCCAAGGCGAAGGTCAGGCGCGGCAGGGCCGGGCGGTCCATCTCCGGGTAGCGCAGCTCCACCTCGGTGAAGACGAGCGCCACGCGGGGTGGGATCTCCTCCAGGAGCAGGCCGGGCGCCGGGGGGGCCTGCAGCAGCGGCGCGAGTTCGGCCGCCGCGCCACGCGCCGACATCGCCTCGTGATAGGCCTGGGAGAAGTTGCGCAGCGGCAGGAAGAAGACCGGCACGGCCAGGATGCAGAACAGCGCCGGCGTCGGATCGGTCACGGTGGGCGCCAGCAGCATGCCGTGCCGCCAGGCGAGGTAGCCCAGCGTGAAGCCGGCCAGCAATTCGAGCGCGGCGCTGGAGAGGAAGGCGACGCGCAGAACCCGCAGCGTGCGCTGGCGGAACTCGTCCGCCGCGGCGCCGAGCGCGCGGGCCTCGTCCTCGGCGCGGTTGAACTGCACCAGGGTCGAAAGGCCGCGCAGCCGGTCCACGAAGCGGCCTGACAGGCGACCGAGCACGTCGAGCTGCTTGCGGCTTTCCACCGCGGCGCCGATGCCGGTCAGCGCCATCGCCACGGGCACCATCAGGCCCATCACGGCCAGCACCAGCGCGCTGGTGCCGTCGAACTGCGCGACGATGAAGATCACGGCGGCCGGGCCCAGCACGGCCAGCGCGGCGGCCGGAACCCAGCGGGAGAAGAAACCGTCCAGCGCCTCCACCCGGTCCACCAGCAGGGTCGCCTTCTCGCCCACGCCGCGGGGGTCGGCCGGGCCCTGCTCCATCAGGCGGGTGAAGAGGGCGGCGCGGATGCTGGCCCGGGCGCGTTCGCCCGCCGCCTGCTGCGCGATTTCCTGCGACATCGAGAGGGCCGCGCCGAGCAGCGCGAGCGCACCCGCCGCCGCCAATTCGCCAAAGCCGCCGCCCAGCAGGCCAGGGCTGGGGAAGCCCAGGATATGGGCGAGCAGCCGCGCGATGAGGAAGACGAAGCCCACCTGGCACAGGATGCCCGCCAGGCCGAGCGCGATCGGCAGGGCGGCGCGGCCGCCCTGGGCGCGGACCTGCCGCATGAGCCAGGCCGAACCTTGGCGACCGTTACGAGGCGATTCCATCGGGTTGAAGATTAGGAGAGTTTCCGGCCGAGCGCCACGCCCCGCGTCACGCCGCCATCTTGCCCCTGGCGCGGCGCCGGGCCAGATGGGCGGCTTCGTCACGGATGGGTTTCGCATGCTTCCGCATCACGGCCGCTTTCCCTATTCCCCCTGGACCGCCCGCGCGCGGGAAAGCTGGCCCTCGGGCCGCAAGCTCGCCGTCTATCTCGGCGTGAACCTCGAGCATTTCGCCTTTGGCGAGGGGTTGGGTGCCGAGCTGGCGCCCGGCGGCCCGCAGCCCGATGTGCTGAACTACACCTGGCGCGAATACGGCAACCGCGTGGGCGGCTTCCGCCTGGTGCAACTGCTGGACGAACTGGAGCTGCCGGCCACCGTGCTGCTCAACAGCGCCATGTATCATCACGCGCCCGAACTGGTGGCGGCGCATCGCGCGCGCGGCGACGAGATGGCGGGCCATGGCCGCACCAACAGCGAGCGCCAGAGCACCCTGCCCGAGGCCGAGGAAGCGCGCCTGATCGCGGAAAGCACCGCCGAGATCGTCCGGCACGAGGGCCGGGCCCCGCGCGGCTGGCTCTCCCCCTGGATCGCCGAGAGCCGCGTCACGCCCGACCTGCTGGCGGAGGCGGGTTACCGCTACACGCTGAACTGGTGCATGGATGACCAGCCGGTCTGGAAGACGACGCGCGCGGGCCGGCTGCTCAGCATCCCCTACCCGCAGGAGGCGAACGACATCCCCGCCATCGCCGCCCGCAAGGACGGCGCGAAGCAGTTCGCCGAGCTGATCGTGGATGATTTCCACGAGCGGCTCCGCCAGACGCAGGATGGCGTACCCCAGGTGATGGGCATCGCGCTGCACCCCTATATCGTGGGCCAGCCCTATCGGCTGCGGGCCCTGCGCGAGGCGCTGGCCGTGATTGCCGCGCGGCGGGACGAGGTCTGGATCACAACGGCAGGCGGGATCTACGACCACTGCCTCACCTGGCCGGAAGGGAGCATCGTCTGATGCGCGCGCTGCTCCTCGCCGCCCTGCTCGGCCTCACCGCCTGCGCCGCCACCCAGCCCGGGCCCGAGACGCCGCGCACGGTGGAGCGCGTGGATCTCTCCCGCTATCTCGGCCTCTGGCACGAGGTGGCGCGGCTGCCGCAGCGCTTCCAGGACAGCTCCTCGCTTCGTTGCGAGGAGGTGACGGCGGAATATGCGCCGCTCTCCGAGGGGCGGATCAGCGTGCGCAATTCCTGCGTGAACGCGCTCGATCCCGCGCGGCCGCGCCGCGTCGCCACCGGCCAGGCCTATGTGGTGGAGGGCAGCAACAATGCGCGGCTGCGCGTCAGCTTCTTCTGGCCCTTCTATGGCGACTACTGGGTGTTCGGCCTCGATCCCGAATATCGCTGGGCGCTGGTGGGCTCGCCCTCGCGCCGCTCGCTCTGGCTGCTCTCGCGAACGCCGACCCTGCCGCCGGCGGAGATGGAGCGCGCGCTGGCCATCGCCCGCGCCCAGGGCTTCGACCTCGGCCCGCTGATCGTCAGCGGGCGTTGAGAGCATGATGCGTGGAGGCGGAATCGCCGAAACGCTGAAGCATCCTCTCGATCAATGTCACGCCAGCAGCGCGATCCCGCCGGCCGTGAGCAGCACGGCCAGCGCGAAGCGCTTGTAGAATTGCGGCGGGATGACGTGGAAGAGCCGCGCGCCCACCGGCACCGAGAGCAGCAGCACCGGCATCAGGATCAGCAGCTTCGCCAGCACCTCCGCCGTGATCATCCCGAACCAGAGCGGGCCGAGGATGGAGACGACGGCGATCAGCGCGAAGAAGAGGATGAGGTTGGCGCGGTGGCGCTTCGCCTCCTCCGGCCCGGCCAGCAGGTAGAGGATCACCGGCGGGCCGCTCATCCCCGTGGCGCCCTTCAGCAGCCCCGCGCTGGTGCCCACCAGCAGGTTCAGCCCGAGCGGCCGGCTGCCATGGTAGCGCCAGCCCGAGAGCAGCAGCATCCCGAAGACCAGCACGAAGCCGCCGATGCAGCGGCGCAGCAGCTCGGGGTCGGCCGTCAGCAGCACGACGGCGCCGAGCGGCGTGGCGAGCGCAGCAGCCCCTCCGATCGGCAGGATCACCCGCGTATCCGCATCCTTGAAGGCGCGTGGCAGCAGCTGGAGCGAGACGATCAGCTCCATCATCAGCATCACCGGCACGCCGGCGCGCGGGCCCCAGAGCACGGAATAGATGGGTGCCAGGATCACCGCCGTGCCGAAGCCCGCATAGCCGCGCATCAGCCCGGCCACGGCGGTGGCGAGGGCCGCCGCCCAGACCGGCCAGTCGGTGAGCAGGGTGCCCGCTGCCGAGAGCAGCGCGCTCACCCCTCCACCTGTTCGAGCGTGACGACGGCGAGGTTCAAGAGCACCTTGCCCGCATGCTCGAAATTCACCGTCACGCGGTCCCCCACCACGGACTGCACCTGCCCCACGCCCCAATCCGGGCAGCCCGGATGCCTGACCCGCATCCCGGGTTCCATGCCGTGCATCTCTAGACCTCTCCCCGCGCGCGGCCGCTGGTCGCGCATGTAAACCATCGGGCAACCCGGCCCGTCTAAGCCTCCCTCCACCGGGGCCGCCCCGCCGTCAACGCCCCGCCGTCAGCACCCGGGTCGCGGAGCGTCGTGGATTGGCCCGCATCTTGCGCTGCGACGCCTGAGTTGGTCACCCTGCGCCATCGTCAGCGCGGTAAATTGAGAGACATGCGAATGCTTGAGCCCCACCGCCTTGCCGAGCTGATGGCCGCACGGATCTTCCACGACCTGGGCTCCCCCATGGCGAGCATCACGGCGATCCTGCCGCAGGCGACCGATCCCGCGGCCCATGCCATCCTGATGGAGACGGCCGGCGAGTTGCGCGCGCGCATGAAGTTGTTTTCCGCCGCCTTCGGCCATGGCGACGACCTGGGCTGGGCGGAGCTGGGCCTGCTGCTGCAGGGCGCGCCCATGGCGCACCGCGTCCGGTTCGAACTGCCCGGCGCCGCGGGGCTGCTGAGCGCGGGCCGCGTGCGGCTCATGCTCTCCCTCGCGCTGCTGACCGCGGAGGCGCTGCCGCGCGGCGGCGTGGTGCACATCGCTGAGGATTCGCCGGGCTGGGTGACCTTCCTTCCGGAAGGCCGCGACGCCGCCTGGTCTCCCACGCTGGCCGAGCTGATGGCCGGCGGCGAGATGGAGGCGGCGTTGGCCGATGGTCCGCGCCGCGTCCTCGCCCCCTGGGCCCTCGCCCAGGCGGCGGCCGAGGGGATGGAGCTGAGCTTCGCCCTGGGCGTCGGCCAGGCCGTCGCGCCGCTGCGCCTCGGCCCCCCGGGCTGAGCGCCCAGCTCCCGCTTGCGATGCAAAACGCAACGCAAGGCGGGACATCCGGGCCGCCCCGATCACGCGCCCCGTTTACGCTTTCTTCGCGAGCCCTGCGTCATCCTCTCCCGCATCGCCACCCCCGCCTGTCGCGGGGAACGCCGGAAGGGACGCCCGATGGACGATCTGCTCGCCGATTTCCTCACCGAGACCAATGAGGGTCTCGCCAGCCTCGACGCCGCGCTGCTGCAGCTGGAGCGCAACCCGGCGAACGGCGCCGTGCTCTCCGAGATCTTTCGAATCGTCCATACGATCAAGGGCACCTGCGGCTTCCTCGGCCTGCCGCGCCTCGAGGGCGTGGCCCATGCGGCGGAAAACGTGCTGGGCCTCTGGCGCGAGGGCTCGCTGCCCGTCACCCCCGCCGGCATCACGCTGATCCTCACGGCGGCGGACCGCTTCAAGCACATCGTGGCCGGGCTGGAGGCCACGGGCAGCGAGCCGGCCGGCGATGACGCATCGCTGAAGGCCGCGCTGGACGCCGCCGCCTCCGGCGAGGCCGCGGCCGAGGATGTCGCGGCCGAAGCCGCCATTCCGGTCGCCGAGAGCGCCCCCGTCGAGGCATCTGCCGGGGCCCCGGCCGAGGCCGCGCCCGCCTCGGGCAACGCGCCGCAGACCATCCGCGTCGCGGTCGATGTGCTGGAGGACCTGATGGTCCTGGTGAGCGAGCTGGTGCTGACGCGCAACCAGCTGATGCAGCTGGCCCGCGTGGAGGAGAACACGGCGTTCTCCGTGCCGCTCCAGCGCCTCTCGCAGATCACCTCGGACCTGCAGGACGGCGTGATGAAGACGCGCATGCAGCCCATCGGCAATGCCTGGTCCAAGCTGCCGCGCCTGGTGCGCGACCTCAGCCACGACCTTGGCAAGCGGATCGAGCTCGAGATGCGCGGCGCCGATACCGAGCTGGACCGCCAGGTGATGGAGCTGATCAAGGACCCGCTGACGCACATGGTCCGCAACAGCGCCGACCACGGCCTGGAGACGCCCGAGCAGCGCCGCGCCGCCGGTAAGAAGGAGACCGGGCGCATCCTGCTCAACGCCTTCCACGAGGGCGGGCACATCGTGCTGCAGATCGGCGATGACGGGCGCGGGCTGAACACCGACCGCATCAAGGCGAAGTGCATCGCGCAGGGCCTCGCCACCGAGGCCGAGCTCGCGACGATGAGCGAGCGCGACATCCACCGCTTCATCTTCCGCGCCGGCTTCTCGACCGCGGCGGAGGTCACCTCCGTCTCGGGCCGCGGCGTGGGCATGGATGTGGTGAAGACCAACATCGAGCGCATCGGCGGCACGGTGGACCTCACCTCGCGCGAGCACAAGGGAACCACCTTCAGCATCAAGATCCCGCTGACGCTCGCCATCGCCGCGGCGCTGATCGTCGAGGCGGGGGGCGAGCGCTTCGCCATCCCGCAGGCCGGCGTGCTGGAGCTGGTGCGCGTCGGCGGCGCCGATGGCCCGAAGGTGGAGCGCATCAAGGACAGCGCGGTGCTGCGCCTGCGCGGCCAGCTCCTGCCGCTGGTGCCGCTGAAGCAGGTGCTGCGCCTGGACAGCGAGGCCGGCGCGGAGACGGATGGCTTCGTCGTCGTCACCCAGGTGGCAGGGCAGCTCTTCGGCATCGTGGTGGACCGCGTCTTCGACACGGAGGAGATCGTGGTGAAGCCGGTGGCGCCCATCCTGCGCCACATCACGATGTTCTCGGGCAACACCATCCTCGGCGATGGCAGCGTCATCATGATCCTCGACCCCAACGGCATCGCCCGCGCCTCGGGCCTCGGCCTCGAGGGCAGCACGGAGAGCGGCGCGCTGGAGGAGGCCGCGGCGCTCAGCCGCCGAAGCGAGCGCCACACCGCCCTGCTGCTGTTCCGTGCCGGCCCCGGCGCACCCAAGGCGGTGCCGCTTGGCCTCGTCGCGCGGCTCGAGAACCTGGATGCCGCGCGCATCGAGCGCACGGGCGACAGCCTGGTGGTGCAGTATCGCGGCACGCTCATGCCGCTCATCCCGCTCGACCACGGCATCATGCCGCCCGAGACGGGCGAGCAGCCGGTGCTGGTCTTCGGCGATGGCGACCGCGCCATGGGCCTGATGGTGGACGAGATCCTCGACGTGGTGGACGTGCCGCTCGAGATGGACGCGGCCGGCCTGCGGCCGGGCTTCCTGGGCAGCTGCGTGGTGGACGGCAAGGTGACCGACCTGCTCGACACCGGCTACTGGCTGAAGCAAGGCCAGTCCGACTGGTTCGAGCCGCCCGTGGTCACCGGCGCCCGGCCGCGCGTGCTGGTGGCCGAGGACAGCGACTTCTTCCGCAACCTCATCGTCCCCGCGATCATGGCGGCGGGCTATGACGTGACCACCGTCAGCAACGGGCGCGACGCGCTGCGCCTGCGCGAGGCGGGCGAGCGCTTCGACGTCATCGTCTCCGACATCCACATGCCCGAGCTGGACGGCATGGCCCTGGCCCGCGCGGTGCGCGAGGGCGGGGCCTGGGCCGAGCTGCCGATGATCGCGCTGTCGGGCTCCGCCTCGCCCAGGGATGTGGAGCGCGGCCGGGAAGCCGGCTTCAGCGACTACATCGCCAAGTTCGACCGTGATGCGCTGCTGGCCAGCCTGCAGCACTGCCTCCAGCCCATGCTGGCCCGCTGAACCGAGGAAACCGCCATGCAGACCGCCCCCACCACACCGGCCGAGCCGCGGATGCCCGCCGCCTCGAACGGCCCTGAAGCCGCCAGCATGATGCTGACCCTCACCGTCGCGGGGCAGCCCTGCGCCGTCCCCGTGCTTGCCGTGCGCGATGTGCTGGGCGTGCAGGCCATCACCCGCATCCCGCTCGCCCCGCGCGAGGTGGCGGGCAGCCTGAACCTGCGCGGCCGCATCGTGACGGCGGTGGACCTGCGCGGGCGCCTCGGCCTGCCGCCGCGCGCGCCGGGCGAGGTGGCGATGTCCGTCGTCGTCGAGGTCGGCGGGGAGCTCTACTCGCTGCTGGCCGACCAGGTGGGCGAGGTGCTGACGCTGAACCCGGAGGAGCGCGCGCCCAATCCGCCGACGCTGGACCCCTCCTGGAAGGAATTCTCGCTGGGCGTGCATCGCCAGGATGATCACCTGCTCGTGCTGCTCGATGTTGACCAGTTGCTGGCGCTTGGCGCCTGAGGGAGCTTGCCATGAGCGGCGAATGCCTGGTGGTGGATGACAGCGCCGTCGTGCGCAAGGTCGCGCGGCGCATCCTGGAGCGATACGGCTTCACCGTGCGCGAGGCGGCGGACGGGCAGCAGGCGCTCGACGCCTGCCGCGCCGCGATGCCGCGCGCCGTCCTGCTCGACCGCAACATGCCGGTGATGGACGGCATCGGCTTCCTGCGCGCGCTGCGCGCCGAATTCGGGCCGGATGACCCGGTGGTGGTGATGTGCACCACCGAGGCTGGCACCGAGAAGATCCTCGAGGGTCTGGAGGCCGGGGCGCACGAATACGTGATGAAGCCCTTCGACGAGGAGATCCTGCGCGACAAGCTGGTGCAGGCCGGGCTGCTCGCCGAATGAGCCACACGGCCCCGAGCCCATCCGCGGCCGGCAAGCTGCGCGTGATGCTCTGCGACGACAGCGCCACCGTGCGCTCCGCGCTGGCGCGCGTGCTGGAGGCCGATCCCGCCATCGCCGTGGTGGCGCGGGTGGGGGATGGCGCGCAGGCGCTGGCCACGCTGGATGCGGCCCCGCCGGGCGAGCGCGCCCAGGTCGTCCTGCTCGACCTCGAGATGCCGGTGATGGACGGGATGACGGCGCTGCCGCTCATCCTCCGGCGTGAGCCGCGGCCCATCGTCATCGTCGCCAGCGCGCTGACGCAGAAGGGCGCCAGCGCCACGATGGATGCGATGCGGGCCGGCGCCTCGGACTACATCCCGAAGCCGGGTGCTGCGGGGGGCGGCCTGGCCGATCCGAATTTCCGCGCCGAGCTGCTGGCGAAGGTGAAGGGCTGGGCGCGGCTGCGCCAGCCCGCCGCGCGCGCGCCGCAGGCCGCGATGCGCCCCGCGCCCACCCGCGCGGGCGACCCGCCCAAGGTCGTTTGCATCGGCAGTTCGACCGGCGGGCCGCAGGCGCTGGCCGCGCTGGTGCGCCGACTGCCGCGGCGCATCGCCCTGCCGATGGTGATCGTGCAGCACATGCCGGCCGGCTTCACCGCGATGCTGGCCAAGCACCTGGACGCGCTGGGCGGCCCGCCCGTCTCCGAGGCGCGGCAGGGGGATGTGCTGGAGCCCGGGCGCATCTACCTGGCCCCGGGGGACCATCATCTGCTGGCGCGCGCCGAGGGCGGCCGCGCCATTCTCCACCTCTCCGACACACCGCCCGAGAATTTCTGCCGCCCGGCGGTGGACCCCACCCTGCGCAGCCTGATCGCCCTGCATGGCCGCGCCGTGCAGGCCGTGATCCTGACCGGGATGGGGCATGACGGCCTCGCCGGCTGCCGCGCCCTGGCCCAGGCTGGCGGCACCGTCTGGGCGCAGGATGAAGCCTCCTCCGTCGTTTGGGGCATGCCGGGCGCCGTCACGCGCGCCGGCCTGGCCACGGCGCAGGGAACCCCCGAATCGCTGGGCGACGCCCTGGCCCGAATCTGCGGAGCGCGCTCATGACCCCTTCCACTTTCGCCTTCCTCACCGAGATCGTGAAGACGCGCTCGGGCGGCATCATCGGCCCCGACCAGGGCTACATGCTGGAGACGCGGCTCGCCCCGCTGCTCAAGCGCGAATCCCTGGCCGATCTCGACGCGCTGGCCGCCCGCCTCAAGGCCCCGCGCGCGGATGCGCTGGCGCAGGAGATGACCGAGCTGCTCACCACGAATGAGAGCAGCTTCTTCCGCGACACCCGCCCCTTCGAGCATCTGCGCGCGCTTTTGCCGGAGATGCACAAGGCGCGCCCGGCCGGCCAGCCGCTGCGCATCTGGTCCGCCGCCTGCTCGACCGGGCAGGAGGCCTATTCCATCGCGATCATCCTGGCCGAGCTCGGCGAGGCCGATGCCTCCTTCAAGGCGCGGCGCGTGGAGATCCTGGGCACCGACATCACCACCGCCGTGCTGGCGCGGGCGCGGGCCGGGGTCTTCTCCCAATTCGAGGTGCAGCGCGGCATGCCCATCCGCACGCTGATGAAGCGCTTCGTCCAGGAGGATACGCGCTGGCGCATCCGCCCCGAGGTCGCCGCGCCCTGCCGCTTCGAGAATTTCAACCTGCTGGGTGATCCCCGGCGCCTCGGCCGGTTCGACGTGGTGTTCTGCCGCAATGTGCTGATCTATTTCGACGTGCCGACCAAGGCGCGGGTGCTGGGCGGCATCGCGCAGATCCTCGCCCCCGACGGCGCGCTCTATCTCGGCGCGGCCGAGACGGCGATGGGCGTGACCCAGGCGCTGGTGCCCAAGCCTGGCGAGCGCGGCGTCTATGGCCTGGCCGGAAGCGCGGAGCCTGCGCGCCTGCGCGCCTGAGCACTGGCCCGGTTGCCGGGGCGGAGGGCGGGCCGCACAATCGCGGCATGCCGCAAGAGATTCGCCTCAACGCCTTCGACATGGCCTGCGTGGGCCACATCCAGCACGGGATGTGGACCCACCCGCGCGACACCAGCGCGAACTACAACACGCTGGAACACTGGCTCGGCCTCGCGCGCCTGCTGGAACGCGGCCTGTTCGACGGGCTGTTCCTCGCCGATGTGCTGGGCGTCTATGACGTGCTGGATGGCAGCCCGGATGCGGCGCTGCGCGGCGCGGTGCAGGTGCCGCTGCTCGATCCCGCGATGATCGTGCCGGCCATGGCGGCGGTCACCTCCCAGCTCGGCTTCGGGATCACCGCCAACCTCTCCTACGAGACGCCCTACCTGTTCGCGCGGCGAATGACCACGCTGGATCACCTGACCAACGGGCGCATCGGCTGGAACATCGTCACCGGCTACCTCGACAGCGCCGCGCGCGCGATGGGGCTCGGCCGGCAGATGGCGCATGACGACCGCTACGACATGGCCGATGAATACATGGAGGTGGTCTATCGCCTCTGGGAGGAAAGCTGGGCCGATGACGCGGTGCGGCGCGACGCGGCGGCGGGCGTGTTCACCGACCCCTCCCGCGTGCGGCGCATCCGGCATGAGGGCAAGCAGTTCCGGCTGGATGCGGCGCATCTCTGCGAGCCCTCGCCCCAGCGCACACCGGTTCTGTATCAGGCGGGCGCCTCCTCGCGCGGAATGGTGTTCGCCGCAAAGCACGCGGAATGCGTCTTCCTCAATGGCGGGCCGGCGCCCGACGTGGCCAAGCAGGTGGCCGCACTCCGCGCCTTGGCTGCGCCGCGCCCGATCCGCGTCTTCGTCGGCGCCACGCTGGTGATGGGCCGCACGCGCGCGGAAGCGGAGGAGAAGCTCGCCGAATACCGCCGTCACTCCAGCGTGGAGGGCGCGCTGGCGCATGCCGCCGCCTCGCTCGGCATTGATTTCGGTCGCTACGGGATGGACGAGCCGATCGAGGCCGGGCCCGGCAATGCGATCCAGTCCAATGTCGCGGCGATGAAGCGCGCCACCGGGCCGCGCTTCACCAAGCGCGGGCTGATCGACCAGTTCATCCTTGGCAGTCGGCAGAAGCCGATGGTGGGCAGCGTGCAGGAGATCGCCGACCGGCTGGTGGCCTATGTCGAGGAGACGGGGGTGGATGGCTTCAATCTCTCGCGCACCGTCTTTCCGGAATGCCTGGTGGAGGTGGTGGACCAGCTCGTGCCCGCGCTGCAGGAGCGCGGTGCCTACAAGACCGCCTATGCGCCCGGCACCTACCGCGAAAAGCTCTTCGGCGCCGCGCGCCTCACGGATCCGCATCCAGCCGCGCTGGCGCGCGGGTGAGTTTTTGACGTCCTCTGACGCCGGGCGCGCTCCGCGCGCTGGGCTTCGCCGCGCGGCTGTCGTGTCGGGTTGTGCGCGCGGTTGGGCGGCGCTGGCCGCGTTGCGGCCGGATCATTTGGGGTGGACGGTCAGAGGCCGGCGCCGTCGCAGAGCGACTGGATGAGGAAATCCGCCAGGTAATGCGGCCCCGCCGGATTGGGCGCGGAGAACAGGCACATCTCGGCGGTGCCGAGCGGCGGCAATTCGGCCAGTTCCACCAGCCCCTCCGGCAATCCCGCACGGCCCATCACGGTCAGCGCGAAGCCGGCCTGCGCTGCCGCCGCGATCCCCATCAGGCTGGGCGAGGTATAGACCACCTCGGCCGCGATGCCGGCCCGCGCCAGCGCGGTCAGCGCGCGGTCGCGGAACATGCAGCCCTGCGGCAGCATCGCCAGCGGCAACGGCCGTTCCCGCGCCAGCGCGAAATCGGGTGCCGCGACCCAGACCACCGCCTCGGTGAAGATCACGCGGCCCTCGGTCTCGCCATCGCGGCGCTTGCCCAGCACCAGGTCCAGCTCCTCCCGCGCGAGCGCTGCGCGGAGTTCATGGCTGCGGCCCACCTCCACCTCGATCCGCAGTTCGGGCCAGGTGCGGGCGAAGCTCGCCAGCGCGGGCGCCAGGTGGCGCGGCACGAAATGATCCGCCACGCCCAGGCGAAGCCGGCCCGCGATCGGCGGCGCGACGAAGCGGCGCACCGCCTCCTCGTTCAAGGCCAGCATGCGGCGCGCATAGGTGAGCAGCGTCTCGCCCTCGCGCGTGAGGGAGACCTGTTTCGCGCCGCGCGTGAAGACCGGCTTGCCCAGCAGCTCTTCCAGTCGCTTCACCTTCAGGCTGATGGCGGATTGCGTGAGGCCGAGCACCTGGCCCGCCGCGGTGAAGCCGCCGCGCTCGGCGACGGTGACAAAGCCGCGCAGCAGGTCGAGGTCGAGATCGGGGACGCGCATGCGCCCTTATCGGCCGGACAGGGCGCAAAAAAAAGGGCGGCCGGAGCCGCCCTTTCCTGGAGGTTCAGCAGGCCAGGACCCGCCGAACGCTTGAAACCATCCGGCCGCCATGCGGCCGGCGCGCGAGGGCGTCGATCAAACGTCCTCGTCGTAGCCGCCGCCGGCATCGTCGTAGCTGCCGGCCGCGTCGTCATAGCCGCCGCCATTGTCGTAGCCGCCGCCCGAGGCGTCATTGCCGCCCCAGCCGGAATTGGCCGCCGCCGCGCCCGGATCGGTCCAGGCGGAGGAGGTGGGGACCGCTTCCTGGCCGAAGGCGCCGCCACCGGTGGCCGCCGCGGCCGAGCCGCCGCCCGAGAAGGCGTTCATCAGCATGTTGCCCAGCACCATGCCGCCGGCCACGCCGGCCGCCGTCATCATCGCGGTGCCCAGGAAGCCCGGGCCCTGGCGCTGCGGCAGCATGCCGCCCGGGGGCTGCATGGGCTGCGGGCGGGGCGGCATGGGCGCGGGGCGCGAGCCGCCGAAGCCCAGGAAGCCGCGGTTGTTCGCCGCCTGCGCCTGGCGCGTCGCATTCTCCAGCTCCCACTCCAGCTCCTGGATGCGGTTCTGCGCCTGGACCAGAGCGTGCTCCTGCACGAAGGCGGTCTGCGTCAGGCGGAAGCGCGCTTCCGGATACTTCTGGAAGAGCTCGGCGATGTAGGCATCCGCGGCGGGCTCGATCGGCGGCAGGTTCGCGGCCGGCTGCGCGCCCGTCTGCGGCACGCGGCCGCCCCAGGGGCTGCTGGAGGTCTGGGCGGCCTGCTGGACGCCGGCCACGCGCATCACATAATCGCCGATGATCCGGCGTTCTTCGTCAGTCATGGGGTCCTTCCCTTCAAAAAGGGGCGATTCGGGCCGCCCTGAATGGCAAGGGAAATGGCCCGGCGCCAGCGGCATTTCAAGAAGTTTAGCAAACCGTCATGCGGTGGAAATGCGATCGGGCAGGCGGGCCGGCCCCCATTCGATGACGGGGCAGCGGTCCATCACCACCGCCACCCCCTTCGCGCGGGCGCGGGCGGCGGCGGCCTCATCCACCACGCCCAGCTGCAGCCAGACGGCGCGGGCGCCCAGTTCCACCGCCTCGTCCATCACCGCCCCCGCCTCCTCGCTGCGGCGGAACACATCCACCAGGTCGAGCGGGCCGGCCTCGGCGAGGCGCGCCACGACGCGCTGGCCGTGGATCTCCTGCCCCGCCAGGCCGGGATTGACCGGCGTCACCGCATAGCCGCGGTCGAGCAGGAAGCGCATGACGCGGAAGGAGGCGCGGTCGGGCTTGAGGGAGGCGCCGACCAGCGCGATCCGGCGGGTGGAGAGCAGCAATTCGCGGATGTCCATGCGCGACATATGGGGATGGGCTTGTGCCGGTGCAGCGGGGGCGCACCTATGGGGCATGTGGAATCCCTTCGCCCCCCGCCCCCCCGTCGTCGCGCTTGTGCGGCTGGAGGGGCTGATCGCCGCCCGCACCGGCCCCTTCGGCGGGCTGAACGCCGCGGGCATCGAACCCATCCTGGCCCGCGCCTTCGGGCTGAAGCGGCTGGCCGCCGTGTTCCTGGCGATCAATTCGCCCGGCGGCTCACCCGTGCAGTCCTCGCTCATTGCCGGGCGCATCCGGCATTGGGCGGCAGAGAAGAAGGTGCCCGTCATTGCCTTCTGCGAGGATGCGGCGGCCTCGGGCGGCTATTGGATCGCCTGCGCGGCGGATGAGATCCATGCAGACCCCGCCTCCATCCTCGGCTCCATCGGCGTGATCTCCTCGGGCTTCGGCTTTCCGGAGGCGATCCAACGCCTGGGCGTGGAGCGTCGCATCCGCACCGCCGGCACCGACAAGTCGAGCAACGACCCCTTCCGCCCGCAATCGCCGGAGGAATTGGCGCGGCTGGATGGCCTGCTGGCCGGGCTGCATGTCGAGTTCAAGGACTGGGTGCGCGCGCGGCGCGGCGATCGCCTCAAGGCGAGCGAGGAGGAGCTGTTCAACGGCCGCTACTGGATCGGCCGCCGCGCGCTGGAACTTGGCCTCTGCGACGGGCTCACGACGCCGGAGGCCGAGGCCCGGCGCCGCTTCGGCGAGAAGGTGCGCATCATCCCGGTGGGCGCCCGCAAGCGGCGCTTCCCGATGAGCCTGCTGCCCGGGAGCCTGCTGCCGGGCGCCGGGGCCGCGCTCGTCCAGGTGATGGAGGAACGCGCGGCCTGGGCACGGATCGGGCTGTAGTCCTTAATCCCGATGCGACAGGTAATGCGCGAGCGCGATCAGATCCGCGTCTGACAGGCCCTGGACCGCGCCGTTCATCTGCGTGTCCGGCCCGGCGCGCAGCCCGTCGCGATACTGCGTCAGGGCGTGCAGCAGGTAGTCCTCCCGCTGCGCCGCGACGCGCGGGATCTGCGCGCGGCCGCCATAGTCGGAGACATGGCAGGTGGCGCAATGGCGCGGCCCGCTCAGCGCCTGGCCGGCGGCGAAGAGCGCGCGGTCGAGCGGGCGCCGGTCATCCGGCGGGCCCGGCGGCAGCGTGGCGAAATAGGCGGCGATGTCCTGGATGTCCTGGTCCGACTTGCCGGCGGCGAAGGGCTGCATGGCGGGCACGTTCCGCAGCCCCTCCCGCAGCAGGATCATCTGGATGGTGATGAAGTCGGCCGGCTGGCCGGCCAGCGAGGGAATGTCCGGCAACTGGCTGCGGCCATTGGCGCCGTGGCACTGGGCGCAGGGCGCGACGAGTTCGGCGCCGCGCCTGGCATCCTGGGCCAGCGCGGAGCCGGAGGTCGCGGCGGCCAACAGGGCCGCCGCCAAGGTCAGTCGAAGGCTCATCGGCGATAGGTGATGCGGTAGATCGCGCCCATCTGCTCGCCGGAGACCAGCATCGAACCATCGCGCAGCACATGCACCTCGGCCGGGCGGTCGGCGAAGCGCTGGTTCGCGTCGTCGCGGAAGCCGGTCAGGAACTCCTCCACGCGGGTCACGTTGCCCTGGGCGTCCAGATGGGCGACCACGACGTCATAGCCGCTGAGGCGCGAGCGGTTCCAGGAACCGCGGCGGGCGATGAAGATCTGGTTGCGATACTGCTCCGGGAACATGGTGCCGGTGTAGAAGCGCATGCCGAGCACGGCGGTGTGCGGGCCGAGCAGCGCGGCCGGCTGCGAGAATTCGCTGCAGGCGCGGCCGCGGTTGTACTGCGGGTCCGCCCAGGTGCCGAGGCAGTAGGGGAAGCCGAAATCCTCGCCGGCGCGGCGCACGCGCAGCAGCGAATCCTGCGGGTTGTCATCGCCCACCCAGTCGCGGCCATGGTTGGTGGCCCAGAGTTCGCGCGTCGTCGGGTGATGCGCGAAGCCCACCGAGTTGCGCACGCCGCGCGCCTCGATGCGGCGGTCACTGCCATCGGGGCGGAAGGAGACGAGGAGCGCGAACTTGTCGCGGTCCGTGTCGCACACGTTGCAGTTCACGCCGACGTTCGTATAGATCCGGCCATCGGGGCCGAGCGAGGCGTATTTCCAGTGGTGGTTGCCGCCATGCTCCTGCTCGGTCGGCAGGGCGAAGGCGGCGGTCAGGTCCACCGGCGCCGGCGGGTTGTCCAGGTTCGCCTCGACATTGTCATAGCGCAGCACGCGGTTGACGGCGAAGATGTAGAGGCTGTTGCCGATCATCACGAGGCCGTTCGGCTGGGCCAGGCCCTGGGCGAAGATGCGCGTGCGCGTCGTGCCGTCCGGGTTGCGCGTGATGGCATAGACGCGGCCGATGGCGCGCGTGCCGGCGAAGAGCGTGCCGCCCGGCGCTTCCGCGATGGCGCGCACGCCCGGGATGCCATGGGCGAAGACCTCGGCCTGGAAGCCCTGGGGCAGGCGGATCGAGGAGACCGGCACCTGGTCCAGCGGCGTCACCGTCAGGCGCGCCGCGTGCGGTGCGAGCGTCGAGCCCTCAGGGCGGCCAACGGCCCAGCCGGGCACGGGGGCCGGCGTGGCGGCGGGGGCCTGGGCGAAGGCGGGACCTGCCATCAGCAGCGCGGCCATGCCGAGCAAATTGCGTCGGATTGTCATTGGATGTTCTCCCTGCTCCCGGTTCGGGCGCCCTGTTGCGAGCGTTGCCAGGGCAGGGAAGGACGAAATCCGGTTGCTTGCAAGTCCTTGGTTACGCCCGCCGCGCGAGTTGCTTGTTCTCGAGCTTCGAGAGCAGCCGCACCACGGGCCAGAGCAGGATGAAATAGGCCACCGCCGCCGCCATGATCGGCGTCGCGTTGAAGGTGACGCTCTGCGCCTGGCGCGCCTGGAAGAGCAGCTCCGGCATCGCCACCACGGCGGCGATGGAGGTGAGCTTCACCACCTCCAGCGTGTTGGAGATGAGGTCGGGCAGCACGTTGCGCACCGCCTGCGGCAGCACGACGAGGCGCATGGTCTGCCAGCGGCTGAGGCCCATGGAGCGCGCGGCTTCCGACTGACCGGCCGGCACGCTGGCGATGCCGGCGCGCAGGATCTCGCCGTAATAGGCGCCGGTGTTGAGGAAGAAGCCGATGGCGACGGCGGCGAAGGCGCTGACTTCCAGCCCCGCGAAAGGCAGGCCGGCATAGACGAAGACCAGCAGCACCAGCGGCGGCAGCGCGCGGAACACATCCACCCAGGCCATGAGCGGCCAGCGCACCCAGCGGGTCTTCGCCGTGGAGAGGATGGCGAGGATCAAGCCACCCAGCAGGCCGAGCGGGACCACCACGGCCGAGAGCAGGAGCGTCTGCCCCAGCCCATCCAGCAGGATGGGCCAGGCTTCCATCAGGATCTGGATGTTGAAGAAGGCGTCGATGAAATCCTGCATGGCGTCAGCGCTTCGCCTTGTAGTGCTGCTCGACCCAACGGCCGGCGATCACCACGGGCAGGAAGAGGACGAGATAGGCGATGGCGCCGAGCGTGAGCGGCGTCGGGTTGAAGGAGAAGGACACGCCGGCCTGCGCCGCGCCGAGGATTTCCGGCACCGCCACGACGGAAGCCAGCGCCGTGCCCTTGGTGATGGCGATGGTGCGGTTCACCAGCGGCGGGATCACCATCCTGACCGCCTGCGGCAGGATGATGAGCGCGAAGGTGACGAGGAAGCCGAGCCCCAGGCTGCGCGACGCCTCCCATTGCCCGGTGGGGATGGCCGTGATGCCGGCCCAGAAGATCTCCTCCGCGAAGGCCATGAGCACGAGCGAGAGCGCGAGCCAGGCCGCGACGAAGCCGGACATGGAGACGCCCGCCGCCGGCAGCCCGAAATAGAGCAGCACGATGATGACGAGCGGCGGCAGCGCGCGGAACAGGTCCACCACGAAGATGATGAGCCAGTTCACGGGCCTGAGGCCCATGGCGCGGATCACCGCCAGCAGCAGCCCGACCAGCACGCCGGTCACGATGATGCAGCCCGCCAAGGCCAGCGTCAGCCATAACCCCTCGATGATCTTCGGGGTGTATTCGGCGGCGACGCGGGCGTTGAGGAAACTGTCGGCGAAGCGGTCCCATCCGCTCATGGGCGCAGCCCATGAGCGGTGACCGGCGGCATCAACCGCAACGCGGGTTCTGCGGCGTCGGGTCGTAGCCGGGCAGGCCGGGGGGGCCATAGCCCGGGAATTCGATCCGCTCCGCCTGGTCTGGCCCCGGCGCATTGCCGAACCAGCGCTCGCTGAGGCGGGCGATGGTGCCGTCACGCTTCATGCAAGTCAGCACGTCTTCCACCTGGTTGCGCAGCGCGCCGCTGTCCTGGCGGAAGGGCGTGCCCCAATGCAGGCGGGTGCCGGGCAGCACGAAATCCGCCACGTATTGCGGCGTGCGGCTGGCCGAGAAACGCACCACCGTGTTGCCTGAGAGATTCGCATAGGCGCGGCCCTGGATCACTGCCTGCACCGCATCGGGCTGGGTGTCGAAGGCGAGCAGGGTGAGGTTCAGGCGCTCGGCGTTGCGGGTCACCCACTGCTCATAGGGCGTGCCCTTGTTCACGCTGATGGTCTTTCCGCGCAGATCCTCTTCCGAGCGGATGGGCGGCGTGCCGCGGCGGATGCCGAATTGCAGTTCGGTCCAGAGATAGCCCTCGGTGAAGAGCAGGCTCGCCGCGCGCTCCGGCGTCACGGTCGTCGGCGCGCAGAGGAAATCATATCGCCCGGCATTCATCGCGGGGATGAGGCCGGAGAAGGAGGCGCTGTCGATCACGATTTCGCGCCCCATGCGGCGCGCCACCTCACGGAAGAGGTCGATCTGGAAGCCCTGCACGCCGCCTTGCAGCGAGGGGAAGGCGTGCGGCGCGAAGGTGCCGTCCACCGCGCAGCGCAGCGGCGGCTGGGCGGCCGGGGCCTGCGCGAAGGCAAGGCCGGGCAGGGCGGCGGCGAAGGCCGCGGCGGCAAGGAGAAGGCGACGCATGGGGGACCTCATCATTCCGAACAGGGAAGAAGCTTCCACCCGTTTTCGGCGTGACGCAACGTGCCCAGCGCCCAGGCAGGTCTGCCCTCAAATTGCCTCGCTTCGTCCCTTTTGCCGCCTGACCGCGCTGTCACAAGCTGCCTCCAGGAGATCATCGCCATGCAGCGCGTCGGGTTCAGCTTCGTCCTTTTCGGCCTCATCCTCATCCTGGCCGTCGTCGGCGTCCTGCTGACGGACGGGCTGGCGCCGGGCCGCGTGGCGCCGGGCTTCGCCGCGCTGGCGGCGGCGCTGGGCGGGCTGTGCCTGGTGCTCGGCCTCTACGGGCTGGAGCGCGGGCGCGACGTGACCCGCCACCTGGGCTGAGGGCCGCGCCTGGGGCTCAGGCCTTCTCGGGATACATCGCCAGCAGCGCGGCCTCATTCGCGGCGCAGCGGCCGCGCTCGGTGATGAGGCCGGTGACGAGCCGCGCGGGCGTCACGTCGAAGGCCGGGTTGGCGGCGGCGCTGCCGCCGGCCACCACGCGCACCGTCTCGATCCGCCCATCGGCGGTGCGGCCGGTCATCTCCGTGACTTCGGCGCCGCTGCGCTCCTCGATGGGGATTTCCGAGACACCGTCGCGCACGCGCATGTCGAGCGTGGAGTGCGGCAGCGC
This sequence comes from Sediminicoccus rosea, assembly GCF_033547095.1. Classification (NCBI taxonomy): domain Bacteria; kingdom Pseudomonadati; phylum Pseudomonadota; class Alphaproteobacteria; order Acetobacterales; family Roseomonadaceae; genus Sediminicoccus; species Sediminicoccus rosea. The sequence continues at coordinate 457,970 of NZ_CP137852.1, forward strand.
GACCCAGAAGGGCACGCCATTGTCATGCGCGGCGAGCGCCTTGAGGTAGGTGCCGATCTTGTTCGCGACATCGCCGGTGCGCGTCACGCGGTCGGTGCCGACGATGACGATGTCCACCTCGCCATGCTGCATGTAGTGGCCGCCGGCATTGTCGGCGATCACCGTGTGCTTCACGCCATGCGCGCCGAGTTCGAAGGCCGTCAGTGCCGCGCCCTGGTTGCGCGGCCGCGTCTCATCCACCCAGACATGCACGTCGAGCCCCGCATCATGCGCCATGTAGATGGGCGCGAGCGCCGTGCCCCAGTCCACGGTGGCGAGCCAGCCGGCGTTGCAGTGCGTGAGCACGTTCACGCGGCCCTTCCTCGCCGCGATCTCCTGGAGCAGGGGTAGGCCGTTCTCGCCGATGCGGCGGCAGGTCTCGGCATCGTCATCGGCGATGTGCGCGGCCTCGGCATAGGCGGCGGCGGCGCGCTGTCCGGCGGGCAGGTTGTGCAGGCGGGCGCGCTGGCGATCGAGCGCCCAGCGCAGGTTGATGGCGGTGGGGCGGGTTTCGTTCAGCGCCTCCAGCACCGGGTCGAGCGTCGCAGGGTCCTGACGCATCGCGAGGGCCACGCCATAGGCGGCGACGGCGCCGATCAGCGGCGCGCCGCGCACCTGCATGGAGCGGATGGCATGCGCGGCCTCCTGCCAGGTGGTGAGGCGGATCTGTTCCACCAGCCAGGGCAGCTTCGTCTGGTCGAAGATGCGGACGGACCACTGGTCCTGATCCAGCCAGACGGAACGGTAGGCGACACCATCGATCTTCATTGCTTCATGTCCTCAGACGCCGGGCGCGCGCTCCGCGCGCTGGGCTTCGCCGCGCGGAATCCGCGCCGGATGGAAAGGATGCCCGGGCGGCGCCGGACGCTTCGCGCCGGGATACCGGTGGCGCGTGGCGGAGCTCCGCAGCGCACCGCTAGACCCGCTGATGCAGGGCCGCGATCAGCGTGAACAACCGCCGCGCCGTCTCGAAATCCACCGCGATGCGGCCGTCCAGGCGGGTGGTGAGCAGTTCCGCCGCCTCGTTGTGCAGGCCGCGCCGGCCCATGTCGATCGCCTGGACGCGGGCGTCCATGGCGCCGGTGGTCACCGCTTCCTCATGGTTTTCCACCAGCATCAGGTAGTCCTTGATCAGCCGCCGGAAGGGGCCGAGGACGAGGATGATGGCGCGCAGCGGCGCGTCGTCCTTGTCGCGGATGTCCAGGATCAGCCGCCCCTCGCGCACCATCAGGTGCAGCGCGAAAGGGCCGGGGCCGAGGCCCACGGGGTCGAAGCGGTTGCCGCGCAGCAGGTCCTCGATGGCCTGGCGCCGGTCCGCCTCGGCATAGGCGGAGGGCGGCGGCGGCGCCTCGGGCAATTCGATGCGGATCAGGTGGCGGTCAGGCACGGATGGTCAGCCGGTGGTCTCGTTGCCGAAGCCGAAGCGGCTCATCAGCCCCACGGTGGCACCCTTCACCGGGCGCAGCAGCAAGGTGGTGGTGATGGCGAAGAGCGGAATCCAGACCGCCATCTGGATCCACATCTCCGGCGAATAGGCCTTCTCGATCCAGAGCACGGGCGGGATCAGCAGGTGACCCACCAGGAAGATGGTGAAATAGGGCGGCGCGTCATCGGCCCGCAGCTTGCCAAGTGGCGCGTGGCAGACCTCGCACTCCTTCGCGACGCGGAGATAGCCCTGGAACACATGCCCCTCGCCGCAGACCGGGCAGCGGTTGCGGGCGCCGCGCCAGAGCGAGACGCGCAGGGGCGGCAGCTCGGGGGCGGCTTCGGGCGCGGAGCGGTCCGGCTGCCAGAGGGTGGGGGGAGCGGTTTCGGGCATGTTGCACTGCACAAATGAACTGTTGCGCGCAGTGTGGCAAGAAAAACCGGTTCCTGCCATGCTGGTCGCATGCATGGCAGAATCCTCATCATCAATCCGAACTCCAGCCAGGCCTGCACGGCCGGCATCCGCGAGGCCGTGGCCCCCTTCGCCGGGCCCGGCCTGCCGCGCATCGAGGTGACGCAGCTGGATGAGGGCCCACCCGCCATCGTCACCTGGCGGGACTGGTTCGGCGTGGCCGAGCCGCTCTGCCGCCGCATCGAGGCCGAGCCGGCGGAGGCCTATGTCATCGGCTGCGTCAGCGATCCGGGTCTGGAGGCCGCGCGCGGCGTGACCGGCAAGCCGGTGGTGGGCATGTTCCGCTCGGCCGTCGCGGCCGCGCTGACGCGGGCCGAGCGCTTCGGCATCATCGGCTTCACGGAGAAGTCCCTGCCGCGCCAGCGCCGCGCCCTGCAATCCATGGGCGTCGAGGGCAACATGGCCGGCTGGATCCCGCTGAACCTGCCCATGCATGTGCTGACCGACCCCATCGCCCCCCAGGCGCGCATCGCCCAGGCGGCGCGGCAACTGGCCGACCAGGGGGCGGAGGTCATCGTCCTGGGCTGCGCCGGCATGGCCGGCCATGTGGGCGTGACCATGGAAGCCAGCGGCCTGCCGGTGGTGGAACCCTGCCAGGCGGGGGCCGCGGCCGCGTTGCTCGCCGTGGTGGGGGCGCGCATGCCGGCATTGCTCTCCGCGTGAGCGCCGATCTGCTGCGGCGCTACTACGCCGCCTTCAACGCCGCCGACTGGGACGGCATGCTCGCCTGCCTGACCGAGGATGTCGCGCATGACGTGAACCAGGGCGGGCGCGAGACCGGCCGCCCGGCCTTCGCGGCCTTCCTGGCCCGCATGGAGCGCTGCTACCGCGAGCGGGTGGAGGATCTGGTCGTGATGGTCAGCGCCGATGGCACGCGCGGCGCGGCGGAATTCACCATCCACGGCACCTATCTGGTGGCGGATGAGGGCCTGCCCCCGGCGCAGGGCCAGCGCTATGTGCTGCCCGTCGGCGCCTTCTTCGAGATCCGGGAGGGGGCCATCGCGCGGGTCACGAACTACTACAACCTGCAGGATTGGCTGCGGCAGGTGGGCGGCTGAAGCCGGGATGTTCCGCCGCGTGATGGTCTATCTCCTCGCGGCGCTGCCGCTGCTGCTGGTCCTCGCCGTCTGGTGGCTCTACACGCCGGACAAGCCGCGCGCCGAGTTGGAGGCGCGCCATGCCGCGGCCCCCTCCCAATTCGTCGAGCTGGACGGGCTGCGCCTGCACCTGCGCGACACCGGGCCGCGCGATGCGCCGCCGGTCCTCTTCCTGCACGGCTTCGGTTCCTCCCTGCATACCTGGGAGGAGGTGGCGGCGGCGCTCGACCGCGATTTCCGCGTCATCCGGCTCGACCTGCCCGGCTTCGGCCTGACCGGGGCGGACCGCACGGGCGACTACAGCGATGCGCGCAGCCATGCCGTGATCCTCGCCCTGATGCAGCGGCTGGGGCTGGCGCGCGTGGCGCTGGTCGGGTCCTCCATGGGTGGGCGCATCGCCTGGAGCTTCGCCGCCGCGCATCCCGATCGCGTCACGCGCCTGGTGCTGATGGCGCCGGACGGCTTCGCCAGCCCGGGCATCGGCTACGACCAGCCGCCCCGCGTGCCGCTGCTGCTGCGCGTGCTGCCCTATACCCTGCCCGAGGGGATGCTGCGCGGCTCGCTCCGCCCCGCCTATGGCAATCCGGACGTGCTGACCGAGGCGCTGTTCGAGCGCTATCGCGACATGATGCTGGCCCCCGGCGTGCGCCAGGCGATTCTCGACCGGATGGGCCAGCATATGCTGCGCCCGCCCGAGCCGTTGCTGGCGCGTATCCCCGTGCCGGTGCTCCTGCTCTGGGGGGACCGGGATGCGATGGTGCCGGTCAGCAACGCGCAGGATTACCTGCGCGCCCTGCCCGATGCCCGGCTCGTGACGCTGCCAGGCATCGGCCATGTGCCGATGGAGGAGACCCCCGCCGAGGTGGCGCGGGTGCTGCGGGACTTCCTCAGCGCGCGCTGATTTCGCGGATCAGATCCGGAAATACGCCGTCATCACCAGCGCGAAGCCCACCAGCGCGGTGAACACCGGGATGAACAGGCTCGGCATCGGCTCGTCCGGATCGGCCAGCGCGACCAGGCCCGCCGCGCGGCCGCCGCCGGCGAAGCCGAGGCCGAGGCCCAGCACCGCCATGATGGCCGTGTTCAGGCGCGCATGCTCCGCGTCGAAGGCGAGCAGCCCATCGCGCGCGGCCTCGGCCGCGGCGAGCATGTCCACCGTCAGGAAGAGCTGGCCGAGCAGCCAGAGCGCGGAACCGGCGAAGACCAGCGGCAGGGCGATGCTCATGAAACCGCCCTGCTGGCCGGTGAGCCTGCGCGTCTCGGCCAGGACAAAGGAGGCGGCGAGAAGCCCGAGCGGAATCCAGATCGTCACGCTATTCTCCGAGTGGTGAAGTCGGATGTTGGTCACCACACCGGGAGGCATTTGGCAAGCGCGGAGTTGGCAAGGTTTTGGCAACTCCGCCCGTGGCAGCCCATCTGTGGCAGCCCGCCCGTCGCAGCCGCCCCGGCTCAGGCGCGCATGCGGCCCGGATTGAGCAGGCCGCGCGGGTCCAGCGTCGCCTTCACCCGCCGCGCGATGGCGGCAAGCGGCGGCGCCTCCTCGGGCAGAACGGGGACGGTGGCGGCGAGCGAAGCCGGGGCGCGGAACAGGGTGAAGCTGCCGCGCGCGCCGGCGGCCGCCTGCATCACCGCGCCATGCGCGCGCTCGGTCGCCGGGCCCGCCACCCAGATCAATCCGCCGCCCCAGTCGAGCAGCAGCTTCGCGTCGAAGGCGGCGCGCAGCGCGATGACGGCGCGCGGCGCGGCTGAGGGGGCGACGGAAAGGCGCCAGATCGCCTCCTCCGGCGCGGCACCCAGCGGCTCGGCGTCGCGCACGGCGCGCCAGAGCGCGTGGGAGGCGTCGGTGTCGAGCAGGGTGGCCTCACCCAGCGCCGCCAGCTCGTCCCGCAGCTTGCCCATGCGGTAGGTGACGCTCTCGCGGAAATCCTCGATGCGGGCGAGGGCGACGAGGCCCGAGAGGCCCATGGGCGCGTGGCCCTCCATCAGCAGCGCGGCGCCGCTCACGCCATAGGGCGAGCCGAGCGCGGCGCTCAGCGCCGCGACCCCGCGCGCGACGTCGGGCACGCGGATGGCGAGCGTGCCGGTGGCCTCGGCGCGGGGCAGCACCTTCAGCGTCACCTCGGTCAGCACGCCGAGCGTTCCATGCGCGCCGGTCAGCAGCTTGCAGAGATCAAGCCCCGTCACGTTCTTCAGGACGCGCCCGCCGGAGCGGAACACCTCGCCCTCGCCGGTTACGGCGCGGATGCCCAGCACATGGTCGCGCATGGCGCCCCACATGATGCGGCGGGGCCCCGAAAGGTTGGTGGAGACCATGCCGCCCAGCGTCGCCGCCTCGCTGGCGCCGAAGAGGGCGGCGAGGTCGGGCGGTTCGGCGATGATCTGCTGGTTGTTCTCGGCCAGCGCGGCCTCGATCTCGGGGATGGGCGTGCCGGCGCGGGCGCGGATCATCAGCTCGGTCGGGCGGTAGAGCACGATGCCGGTGAGGTTGCGGGTGGACAGCGTGCGGGCGGCCTGGACCGGCCGCAGCATGGCGCGCTTGGTGCCGCGGCCCTCGATGCCCAGCGGCTCGCGCGCGGCATGCGCGCGTGCGATCTCGGCGGCCAGCGCCTCCTCAGTGGCGGGAGCGGTGGCGCTCATGCCGCGATCTTCGGATTGTCGGTGAGCGGGAAGACCTTGGCGGTGTTCAGCAGCCAGTCGGCGTCGAAGGCGGTCTTGATGGCGCGCTGCAGGTCCAGCTCGCGCGTGGTGAACTGCGCCGTCATCAGGTCGCGCTTCTCGACGCCTACGCCGTGCTCGCCGGTCAGGCAGCCGCCGACCTCGACGCAGAGCTTGAGGATGTCGGCGCCGAATTCCTCGGCCTTGCGGAAGCTCGACGGGTCATTCGCATCGAACATGATGAGCGGGTGCAGGTTTCCGTCGCCCGCGTGGAACACATTCGCCACGCCCAGGCCGTATTGCACGCTCATCTCGCCGATGCGCTTGAGCACATGCGGCAGCTCGCCGGTCGGGATGGTGCCGTCCATGCAGAGATAATCGGGGCTGATGCGGCCCACCGCGCCGAAGGCGCCCTTGCGCCCTTTCCAGATGGCGAGCGACTGCTCGGCGCTTTCGGCGAGCTTCATGCTGATCGGCTTGAAGCGCGCGCAGATGTCGCGGATCTTGCCGAGCAGCATGTCCTGCTCCTCGGTGCTGCCTTCCACCTCGATGATGAGCATGGCCTCGGCATCCAGCGGATAGCCGGCATGGGCGAAGGCCTCGCAGGCATGGATGCAGGGCTTGTCCATGAATTCCAGCGCGACGGGGATGATGCCCGAGCCGATGATGGCATCCACCGCCGCCCCCGCGACCTCCACGGAATCAAACGCCGCCAGCATGGCGCGCGCGCCCTCCGGCCCGCGCAGGATGCGCACCGTCACGTCCGTCACCATGCCGAGCTGCCCCTCGCTGCCGGTGATGAGGCCGAGCCAGTCATAGCCCGCGGCATCCAGGTGATTGCCGCCGATCTCCAGCACCTCGCCCTCGATGGTCACGAAGGTGACGCCCAGCAGATTGTTCGCCGTCACGCCGTATTTCAGGCAATGCGCGCCGCCGCTGTTCATCATCACATTGCCGCCGATCATGCAGGCGAGCTGGGAGGAGGGGTCGGGCGCGTAGAAGAAGCCATCGCCCTCCACCGCCTTGGTGATGCCGATATTGGTCACGCCCGCCTCGACCACGGCGTAGCGGTCCTCGAGGTTGATCTCCTTGATGCGGTTCATCCGCATCAGCCCCACCACCACCGCATCCGAGAGCGGCAAGGCCCCACCCGAGAGAGATGTGCCCGCCCCGCGCGGCACCACGCGGATGCCGTTCGCATGGCAATAGCGCAGCACCTGCGCGACCTCCTGCGTCGTGCGCGGCAGGACGACGGCGAGGGGCATCTGCCGGTAAGCGGCCAGTCCGTCCGTCTCATAGGGCTTCATGCGGATCTCCTCGCCGATCACCGCATCGGCGGGGAGCAGGCGGCGGAGGTCGGCCAGGATCGTCTCGCGCCGGGCGAGGATCTCGGGCTTGGGGGCAGGAAGGCTGATCATGGGGCGCTGTCCGCGGGTGTCTCTGGCCCGCAACATGTCGTCGGGGGGGCTTTCCCGCAAGCGGTGGGCCGCCCATGCTTTCGGCCCCTCTCGCCCGGAGCCCCGCATGCAAGCCTGGCGCGCCAGCCTGCCCATGTACAACCTGCCCGAGATGCGGGCGGAGAACGCCGCCTTCTGGGCCGCGCTTTACGTCGAGCTGGGGGCCGAACTGGGCCCCGAGGGCATGACCCACCTGCCCGAGGAACTCACCTTCGACCGGCCGCCCGTGCCCGGCGCCATCGAGGCGGAAAACCTCTTCACCCAGGTCTGCGGCTATCCCTTGCAGACCATCTTCCGCGGCCAGGCCCGGCTGCTGGGCGTGCCGACCTACATGGTGGAGCATTGCGCGCCCGGGCGGCATGCGGCGGTCTTCATCGTGCGCGCCGATGCGCCGTATCGCGCGCTGGCCGATCTGCGCGGGGCGAAGTTCGTCTTCAACAGCCCGCATTCCAATTCGGGCATGAACCTGCCGCGCCTGGCGCTGGCCCGCTTCGGCGCCCGCGCGCCCTTCTTCGGCTCCATCACCGAGACGCACAGCCACCCCGCCAATGTGGAGCGCGTGGCGAAGGGCGAGGCGGATGCGACCTGCGTGGACAATGTCACCTACGCCTTCATGCTGCGGCACCGGCCCTGGGTGGCGGAGCGGACGCGCATCCTGGCGCCGACGCCGAGCACGCCCGCCATCCCCTTCGTCACCGCCATCACCACGCCCGAGCCGATCGTCGCCGCGCTCCAGGCCGCGCTGGGCCGCGTGGCGCGTGATCCGCGCTGGGCGGTGGCGCGGGCGGGGCTGATGCTGGCCGATATCCTGCCGCCCGAGGGGACCGACTACCCCGAGCAGCTCCGCTTCGTGGAAGAGGCCGCGGCGCTGGGCTACCCCGAGTTTCGCTGAGCCGCTTGTTCCTTGACCGTAATGGCGGCCGGGCGCAGCCTTCCTGCAACACAGGAGGAAGACCCATGCCCCGATTCCCTTGGCGCGCCCCCTTGCTGGCGCTCGCCGGCCTTGCGCTGTCCTTCGCGGCGTCGGCGCAGCCGGCCGCCCCCGCCTCCAACACGCTGGATCAGGTGCGCGCGCGGGGCACGCTGGCCTGCGGCGTGAACGCCAATACCCCTGGCTTCACCACGGTGGACAGCCGGGGCGAGTTCCGCGGGATGGTGGCCGATCTCTGCCGGGGCCTGGCCGCCGCCATCTTCGGCGACGCGACCAAGGTGCGCTTCGTGCCGCTCTCCTTCGCCACGCGTTTCACGGCACTCGGCGCGGGCGAGGTGGACCTGCTCTTCCTCACCAGCACGCAGACCGTGCTGCGTGACACGACCCTCGGCCTGCGCTTCGTGCATCCCTACTTCTATGACGGCCATGGCTTCATGGTGCGGCGCGACGCCAATGTGACCGAGGCGCGCGGCCTGGCCGGCGCCACCATCTGCCTGCAGCCGGGCACGACGAACGAGCAGATCACGGCCGAGTATTTCCGCAGCCAGAACCTTGCCTTCCGGCCCGTGCTCTTCGAGCAGAACGAGCAGGTGCGGGCCGCTCTCGCCGCCGGGCGCTGCGACGCCTTCGGCTTCGACGCCTCGGGCCTCGCCGCCATGCGCTCCTCCCTGCCCGACCCCAATGCCTGGGTCATCCTGCCGCAACTCTTCTCGAAGGAGCCCTATTCCGCCGTGATCCGGCGCGGCGACGAGGGCTGGTTCGAGCTGCTGCGCTGGTACACCTTCGCGCTCTTCGAGGCGGAGGAGGCCGGCGTCACCGCCGCCAATGCGGATCAGATGCGCCGCACCACGCAGGATGCGAATCTGCGCCGCCTGCTGGGCGCCCTGCCGGAGGTGGGCCAGGCGCTGCGGGTGGATCCCGCCTGGGCGCTGAACGCCATCAAGGCCATCGGCAATTACGGCGAGCTCTATGCGCGCCACCTGGGCCCCGCCACGCCCCTCGCCATGCCGCGTGGCAGCAATGAACTCTGGACGCGCGGCGGGTTGCACTACGCGCCGCCGTTTCGCTGAAAAGGGGAATTACAATGCGGTCACGCCGACATCAGATCGGTTGACTCGCATGGCGATCCCGCCCGACCATCCCACTCAGAAAATCAAGGTTGAGGCAGGCAAAGCATGAAGTGGGATCGGTCCATCCGAGCCGCGCTGGCGGCAGCATGTGTGGCATTCTTCGGAACGGCGGCACAGGCCGGTCCGACGCTCGATCAGGTCCGCGCACGCGGCACCCTGGTCTGCGGCATCCACACCGGCGTCGCGGGCTTCGCGCTGCCCGACAGCCGCGGCACCTGGCAGGGCCTCGACGTGGATCTCTGCCGCGGCCTCGCGGTCGCCATCTTCAACGACGTGTCGAAGGTGCGCTTCGTCCCGCTCTCCTCCTCCACGCGCTTCACCGCGCTGGGCTCGGGCGAGATCGACGTGCTGTTCCGCACCTCGACGCAGACCATGCTGCGCGACACCACGCTCGGCCTGCGCCACGTCACCACCTATTTCTATGACGGCCACGGCTTCCTGGTCCGCAACAGCCTCGGCGTGCGCCAGGTGCGCGAGATGAACGGCGCCACCATCTGCCTCATCCAGGGCACGACGAACGAGCAGGTCACGGCCGACTACTTCCGCAGCGTGAACGTGCCCTTCCGCCCCGTGGTCTTCGAGCGCACCGACCAGGCGGCCGCCGCCCTGCAGGCCGGCCGCTGCGACAGCTTCGGCTCCGACGCCTCGCAGCTCGCCGCCGTGCGCTCCACCATGCAGAACCCGCGCGAATGGACCGTCCTGCCCGAGCGCTTCAGCAAGGAGCCCTACGGCGCCTATGTCCGCCGCGGCGATGACGACTGGTTCGAGCTGGTCCGCTGGTACACCACCGCCATCATCGAGGCGGAGGAGCAGGGCGTCACCGCCGCCAATGCCGAGCAGATGCGCCGCACCAGCACCAACCCCAACACGCGCCGCCTGCTGGGTGTCACGCCGGAGCTGGGGCAGTCCTTGAAGCTCGATCCGCTCTGGGCCTACAATGTGATCCGCGCCATCGGCAACTACGGTGAGCTGTATGAGCGCACGATGGGAGAGAATACGCCCGTGGCATTGCCGCGAGGCCCGAACAACCTCTGGACCAATGGCGGGCTGATGTACCCCCTGCCGATGCGGTGACCAGGGTGACGAGATAAGGTCCGGCCCCGACACAGGGCTGGATCATTCGCGGCGAAAGCCGGGACTGAGCCCCCTTCGGCCGCAAGGTCGGGGGGGTTTTTCGTTGGCCAGGCCTAGACGGTGAAGAGGCGGCCGTGCTGCGGCATGGCATCGCCGATGCCGCAGGCCCTGAGCGCGCGCCAATAGCTCACCGGGTTGCTGGCCAGCACCGGCTTGCCGATCTCGCGTTCGGCCAGGCGGGCCACGCCGGCGAAGGGCAGCCCGGTGCCGACCTGGATGATCACCTCCACCTCCGGCCCGTTCAGCTCCGTGACGGCGGCGCGCAGCCGCTCCAGCGGGACGCGCCCGATCGAGGCCGGGCTGGGGGCGCGCAGGCCGATGAGCCGCACCACCTCATGCCCCGCCTCCTCGAAGATGCGGCGGGCCGCGGCATCGCCGATCGGCAGGAAGGGCGTCAGCAGCCCGATCCGCAGCTTGCGGCCGAACAGCGCGTCCAGCGCCAGGCGGATCGCCGAGGTGTAGTCGGTGACGCCGCAGCCAAGCCGCTCGCCCACCTCGCGCACCAGGGCCTCGCCCGCGCCACCTCCGCCCACGAAATTCTCGACCATGACCCCGAGGATCACATGGTCCGGCCGGCAGGGGGCGAGCGTGTCCACCGCGCCCATCAGGCCGCCCACCATGGCCGCGCGCACGGCCAGCGTATCGGCATCGGCGGCGACGCGCTGCTCCGGGTTGGCGATGCGGGCATGGGCGTTGATCACGCCCTCCGGCCGCAGGTCATCCATCTCGGCCTGCACGGCGGTGTTGGTGGCGGGGGCCACCACGCCCATCAGGCAGCGGTGGCCGAGCGTGTCGCGCGGGTTGATCTCATCCATGCGGCCCAGATTGTGGTCAACCGCGGTGGACCACAATCCGGGCTGGCCCCGCTACGGCACCACCCCCGCCGCCTGGTTCACGCGGGAGCGCGCACGGCTGGCCGCGATGCTGGCGGCCCCCTCGTCATTCGCCGCCTCCAGCCGGAGCTGGCGGACGCGGAACAGGTCGAAGGTGCCGGTCTCGCCGGCGCGGAAGGCGCGCAGCGCGACCGCCTCCTGCTCGCGCGCCACGGCGAGGCGCTGGCGGGCGATGGCCAGCGCGGCATCCGCCGCGCGCAGTTCGGCCTGGGCGCGGGCGGTGGCCGCCTGCACGAGCCGCCGCGCCTGGGCCAGCTCGGCCGTTGCGCGCGTCACCTCGCTCTCGGCCTCGGCGCGGCGGGGGGCGTTGCGCGCCTCGGTGCCGAGCGGGATGCGGACCCGCAGGCCGAGGCTGGTCGTGTCACTCATGCCCGTGCCGCCCTCCTGCCGACCGAAGAGGCCGAGCTCGGGGTTGTCGCGCGGGGTGGCGGCCACGAGGCGCTGCCGCGCCTCGGCATGGGCCAGCGCCGCCTCGGCCGAGACCAGCGCCGGGTGGCGCGCGGCCTGGCGGGTCGCCTCCACCGGCAGGTTGGGCTCCAGCCCGCCGGTCAGCGTGCGGTAATTGGCCACGGCCTGGGCCGCCGCCGCTTCCGCCTGGGCCAGCCCCAGCTCCGCGCTCAGCGTCTCGTTGCGGGCGAGCAGCGCCTCGGTGGGCGGGATATCGCCCAGCTCGGCGCGGCGCGCCACGTCACGCGCGATCTCGCGCGCCGTGCTCAGCCGCTCGCGCGCGAGCTGGGCTGAACGGCGGGCTTCCGCCGCGTCCCACCAGGCCTCGCGCAGCTGCCCCGCCACTTCCAGGCGGCGCAGCGCGATGCGGCTCTCGACCTCGTTCACGGCGCCATCCACCGTCCCTTGCAGCGCGCCGCGCTGGCCGGGCAGCCACATCGGCGCGGCGAGCTCGAGATCCAGCTCGCGCACCTGGCCCGGGCCCTGCGTGCCGGAGCGCAGCGAGCCGCCCAGCGCGGGCGAACCCGCGATGGGCGAGCGCGCGGTCGCACCGCGCGCCGCCGCGGCCCCGCGCTGCGCCTCCAGCGCGCGCAGGCCGGCATCCAGCGCCAGCGCCGCCTCCAGGTGGCGCGAGAGCTGGCCCTGCCCCTGGCCCTGCCCCTGGGCCAGCGCCGGCGCGCCGGGCAGCATCAGCGCCGCCAGCACCGCCGCCACCGCCACCGCCTTCACCCGCGGCAGGGCGAAGCGCTCATAGAGGATGGGCAGCAGGATCAGCGTCAGGCTCGTCGCCGTCACCAGCCCGCCGATGACGACGATGGCGAGCGGCCGCTGGATCTCGCTGCCCGGGCCCGTCGCAAAGAGGAAGGGCACGAGGGCCAGCGCCGCGATCATCGCCGTCAGCACCACCGGCGTCATCCGGCGCTTGGCGCCCTCGCGCACCGCCTGTTCGAGCGACAGGCCCTCCTCCGCGATCAGCCGGTTGATGTAGCTGATCAGCACCACGCCGTTCAGCACCGCGATGCCGATCAGTGTCAGGAAGCCGACCGAGGCCGGGACGGAGATGAACTCGCCCGAGGCCCAGAGGGCGATGACGCCGCCGATCAGCGCGAAGGGCACGTTGCAGAAGACCAGCGTCGCCTGCCGCGCGCTGCCGAAGGTCAGGTAGAGCAGCAGGAAGATGGCGCCGAGCGCGATCGGCACCACGATGGCGAGCCGCGCCTGCGCGCGCTGCTGGTTCTCGAACTGCCCGCCCCAGACGAGGCGGTAGCCCTGCGGCAGCTGCACGCGCTCGGCGACGCGGGCCTGCGCCTCCGCCACGAAGCCGCCGATGTCGCGGCCGCGGACATTGCTCAGGACCGTGGCGAAGCGCTCGGCCTGTTCGCGGATCACCTGCACGGCGCCCTCCTCTTCGCGGATTTCCGCCACCTGGCTCAGCAGCACCGTGCCGCCGGCCGGAAGGGCGATCTGGACGCGCGCGAGATCGGCCGCGGAACGCCGCAGGCCCTCCTCGCCGCGCAGCAGCAGCGGGATGCGGCGGTCGCCCTCCAGCACCTGGCCGACATTGCGGCCATCCACCCAGACGCGCAGCGCCTCCTGCACGTCGCTCGCGTTCAGGCCGAGGCGGCCGGCGGCGAGGCGATCCACGCGGACGGTGAGATACTTCATCCCCTCGTTGCGCAGCGCGAAGACGTCGGCGCTGCCGGTGATGCCGCGCACCGCCTCGGCCACCTCGCGGCCGATGCGGTTCAGCTCGGGGATCTCGGGGCCGAAGACCTTGATCACCACGTCCCCGCGCGCGCCGATGATCATCTCCTGTACGCGCATGTCGATGGGCTGGCTGAAGGAGAAGCTGGTGCCGGGGAAGCCGTCCAGCACCTGGCGCACCTGCTCCAGCACCCAGGGCGTGCCGCCGGCCTTCGCCTCGGCCCGCCACTCGGCCTCGGGGGCCATGGTGAAGAACATGTCCGTCTCGTTCAGGCCGACCGGGTCGATGCCGAGTTCGTCGGCGCCGGCGCGGGTCATGATGCCGCGCACCTCGGGCACGCGGGCAATGATCTCGCGTGCGATGCGCTGGTCGGTCTCGGCGGCTTCCTCGATGCCGATGGTCGGGTGCTTGCGGACCGTGACCACGGGCGTGCCCTCATCCATGACGGGGATGAAGATGCTGCCGATCTGGGTGAAGGCGAGGCCGGCGAGCACGAGGCCCACGCCCGCCGTGGCCGCCACGCGGAAGGGGCGCGCCATGGCCCATTCGAGGAAGGGGTCATAGGCGGCGTGCAGCTTGCGGACGAGCCAGGGCTCCTGGTGATGGCCGCCGCGCAGCAGGAAGGCGCACATCACCGGCACCACCGTCAGCGCCAGCGTGAGCGCGGCCACCAGCGCGAAGGCGATGGTGAGCGCCACCGGCCCGAAGAGCCGCCCCTCCAGGCCCTGCAGCGAGAGCAGGGGCACGAAGACCGCGATGATGATGATGACGCCCGAGACGAGCGGCACCATCACCTCGCGCGTCGCCTCCGCCGTGAAGCGGATGCGCTGGGCGATGGTGAGCTTCGACAGCTTCTCCATGCCGAAGCGGTGCGCCGCGTTCTCCACCACCACCACGGCGCAGTCCACCAGCAGGCCGATGGCGATGGCGAGGCCGCCCAGCGACATGATGTTCGCGGACAGCCCGAAATAATGCATGAGCCCGAAGGTCACGAGCACGGCGAGCGGCAGGCTGAGCGAGACGACCAGCGCCGCGCGCCAGTTGCCGAGGAAGAGGATCAGCAGCACGACGACCAGCGCGATCGCCTCCAGCAGCACCTTCTGCACGGTCCAGACCGCCTTCCCGATCAGGTCGGCGCGGTCATAGAAGACGACGAGGTTCACGCCGTCCGGCAGGGCGTTCTGGATGGCCGGGAAGCGCTCGCGCGCGCCCTCCACCACCGAGCGCGCATTGGCGCCGCGCAGGCCGAGCACGATCCCCCAGACCGCCTCGCCCTCGCCGTCGCGCGTCACCACACCGTTGCGGGGCAGGGCACCGAAGCGGACATCGGCCACGTCGCCCACGCGCACCACGCCGGCATCCCGCGCCAGCAGCACGATGGCGCGCACATCCTCCAGCGTCTGGATGCGGCCCTCGGCGCGCACCAGCAGCGCCTCCTCGCCGTCGCGGATGCGGCCCGCGCCGTCATTGCGGTTGTTGCGCTCCAGCGCCTCCTCCAGCATGGCGGTGGAGATGCCGCGCGCGGCCATGGCGGCGGGGTCGGGCACCACCTCATAGGTGCGGACGAAGCCGCCCAGCACGTTCACGTCGGCCACGCCCGGCACGGCGCGCAGCTGCGGCCGCACCACCCAGTCCATCAGCGTCCGCGCCTCGGTGGGCGAGAGGTTCCCGCCCTCCAGCGTGAACATCAGCATCTCGGCCAGCGGCGTGATGATGGGGGCGAGGCCGCCCGAGACGCCGTCGGGCAGCTGGTCCTCCAGCTCGTTCAGGCGTTCGTTCACCTGGGCGCGCGCCCAGTAGATGTCGGTGCCCTCGGCGAATTCGAAGGTCATCAGCGTGACCGAGAAGCGCGTGACCGAGCGCATGAAGACGAGGTTCGGGATGCCGCGCATCGCGAGCTCGATCGGGTTGGTCACGCGGCGCTCCAGCTCCTCCGGCGTCAGGCCGGGGGCGCGCATGGAGACGAGCACCTGCGTCGGCGCGACGTCGGGGAAGGCATCGATCGGCAAGGCGCGATAGGATTGGAAGCCCCAGACGGCGAGGCCGAGGGCGGCGATGAGCACCAGCAGCCGCTGGCGCAGCGCCGTATCAACCAGCTTGGCGAGCATGGATCAGCCCCCATCCGCTTCGGACAGCTCGGCCAGCAGGGCGAGCAGGCCACGCGTGGCGATCTGGTCGGTGGGCGCGAGGCCGCCGCGGATCGAGGTGAATTGCGCCGTCTCGTTCAGCACCGTCACGGGGCGCGCGGTGAAGCCCGTGGGCGTGCGGATGAAGACCCAGCTGCGCTCGCGGTGGCGCACCACGCTGCCGGCGGGCACGCGGTATTGCGGCATGCCGTTGGCGCGCAGCTGCAGTGCCACGGTCACCGCCTGGCCGGGGCGCAGCGCGTCGGCGCCGCGATGCATCTCGGCCACCGCCGTCACGCTCTGCGTCGCGGCGTCGGCGGTGCGGCCGATGCGCAGCACGAAGCCTTCTGCGCCCTGCGCCGGGACCAGCACGCGAGCATTGGCCTCCAGCGCCGGCGCGCGGGAGAGCGGCACCTGGATGTTGACCCAGAGCGTGGAGAGATCGCCGATGGTCATCAGCGGCGCGGCCTGGGCCACGCGCTCGCCCGGCGTCGCGGCGCGGCCGAGGACCACGCCCGCGACCGGGCTCGTCACCGTCAGTCCCTGCTGGATGCGGCGGCTGCGGCGAAGTTCCGCCACCTCGGGATCGGTGAGGCCGAGCAGGTTGAGCAGCTGCGTGCGCTCATCCAGCGCGGCGGCGGCACCCGTGGCCTCGGCGCGGGTCACGATCAGGCGGCGCTCGGCGATCACGCGCTCGCGGAACAATTCCTCGTCGCGGCGGAGCTTTTCCTGCGCGAGCTCGGCGGCGGTGGCTGCCTCGAGGAAGAGGCGCTGCGCCTCCACCAGCTCGGTGCTGCGCAGGCGGGCCACGGCCTGGCCGGCGCGCACCCGCTCATCCGGGGCGACGAAGAGGCTCTCGATCAGCCCCGCCGCGGGTGCGGCGATCACGCGCAGCTGGGTCGGCGGCACCACCACCTGGCCGGGGAGGAGGATCTCGGAGGGGCCGGTCTCGGGCTCCACGCGGCCGAGTTCGAAGCCGCCGGCGCGGAACTGCCGCTCATCCAGCCGGATCTGGACATCGGCCGTGCCGGGTTGTGCCGGGGCAGGGCGCGCCACCAGGGGTTGCAAGGCGGCAAGCATAAGCATGGGCGCGCAGAAACGGCGCGCGATGCGGGCATACATCACGACTCTCCAAACATGTGTCTTCTGGAGAGCGCACGGCTCAGCGCTCAGGGTCCCGGACGGGGTCCGGAAGTCGGCTCAACAGGCCCCTTGGACAGATGGGACGTGTCGCATGCCTGCGATCTCCAGCGCCGGCCGACAGATGACATTTGGTTCATCTTACGGAAGGTTTCAAGTCCCGGCGTGGCGGGGCATTACAGAGCGCCGCCTTGACCCTGCCTGAACCGAGGCTTGCGCCAAACTGAACGGAGCATTCGCATGATCATCCTCGTCACCGGCGCGACCGCCGGCTTCGGCCGCGTCATCGCCGCGCGCTTCGCGGGCACGGGCGCGCGCATCATCGCCGCGGGGCGCCGCGTGGAGCGGCTGGAGACGCTGCGCGCCGAACTGGGCGCGGATCGCGTGCTGCCGCTGACGCTGGACGTGCGGGACCGCGCGGCGGTGGCCGCCGCCATCGCGAACCTTCCGGCCGAATGGGCCGATATTGACGTCTGCGTGAACAATGCGGGCCTGGCCCTCGGCCTCGCCGGCGCGCAGGACGCGGACCTCGATGACTGGGACGCGATGGTGGACACCAACATCAAGGGCCTGATGTATGTGACGCGCGCCGTGCTGCCGGGGATGGTGGCGCGCAACCGCGGGCACATCATCAACATCGGCTCCACGGCGGGCGAATTCCCCTATCCGGGCGGCAATGTCTATGGCGCGAGCAAGGCCTTCGTCCGCCATTTCAGCCTGAACCTGCGCGCCGACCTCTGGGGCACCAGGGTCCGCGTCACCGACATCGAGCCGGGCCTGGTGGGCGGCACGGAGTTCAGCAATGTCCGCTTCCATGGCGATGACGCGAAGGCGGCCGGCATCTATGCCGGCGCCGAGCCGCTGACGCCGGAGGACGTGGCCGAGGCGGTGCATTGGTGCGCCACGCTGCCCGCCCGCGTGAACATCAACACGCTGCAGATGATGCCGGTGGGCCAGGCCTTCGGCCCGCTGCGCGTCCACAAGGAATGAGCGGCACGACGCCGCCCTTCCCGCCGCGCCACCGGGGCGAGGTCCCGGTCACCGATCTGCTCGCCAAGGCCTCCCGCAGCCTGCTGGAGGTCTGGGGCGAGGAGATGTTCCGCAATGCCGGCACGAAGCTGGAGGTGCTGGGCCAGCGGCTGATCGTCTTCAACCGGCCCGCCGCCATCGAATCGGTGCTGGTGACGCAGGCGGAGGTCTTCGCCGCCAAGCCCGCCCAGCTCACCAAGCTGCTGGCGCCGCTGCTGGGGCCCGGGCTCTTCGTGGCCGAGGGAAGGGCCTGGCGCGGCCGCCGCGCGGTGGTGGAGGCGGCGATGGCCGCGGCCCTGGACGGCGCGGGCGGCGCCACCGCCACCGGCTGGGCCGCCCGCCCCGAGGGGGCCGCGCTGGACGTGATCGCGGAGATGGAGCGGCTTTCGGCCGGGCTGCTGCTGCGCCTCATCTTCGGCGAGGCCGCGGGCGAGCCGGACGAGATCGTGCGCCTGGCCCGCGCCTATCGCGCCAAGATCAGCGGCGGCGGGCTGCTGACGCTGATGGCCCTGCCCGATCCGCTGGTGCGGCTGCGCCTGGGCGGCGATGCGAAGCGCATCCGGGCCGTGGTGGAGCCGCTGCTGGCGCGGGCGCGCCGCTCGCGCACGGGTCTCGCCGCCGCCCTGCCGGCGGAACTGGCGCGGGACGAGGTGATCTCGCTCTTCGCCATCGGGCATGACGCGCTGTCGGGCCTGCTCGCCGCCGCCTGGTTCCTGCTGGGCCAGGCGCCGGAGGTGGAGGCGGCGCTGCATGCGGAACTGGATTCGGGCGCAGCGGAGGCCCCCCTGCTGCGCGCCGTCCTGCAGGAGGCGTTGCGCCTCTATCCGCCGCTGCCGCTCATCGCGCGGGTGGCGGGGCGGGCGACGGAGGTGGCAGGCCTGCCCGTGCCCAAGGGCAGCATCGCCTTCGTGGCGCCCTGGCTGGTGCACCGCCACACCGCCCACTGGGAGGCGCCGGACGAATTCCGCCCCGCCCGCTTCCTGCCCGGCGCGCCACCGCCGCCGCCCTTCAGCTACCTGCCCTTCGGCCTCGGCCCGCGGCAATGCGTGGGCGAGGCCTTCGCGATGCGGGCCGCGATGCAGGCGATCGCCACCCTGGCCCGCCGCTTCCGGCTGCGCCCGCTGCCCGGGCCGGCCGTGGTGCCCACCGCGGGGCTGACGCTCACCCTGGCCGAACGGCTGCCCATGCGGCTGGAGCGGCGCGATTGCCCCGGGGGCTGATCCGCGCTTCAACCGCGGCATGAGCGACACGCCCCGCCTTTCCCTCGCCGAAGCCCGTGCCCTGGCCGCCGCCGCGCTGGCCGCCGCCGGCGCCAATCCGGAAATGGCGGCGCTGACCGCCGCGGCCCTGGCCGATGCCGAGGCGGAAGGGCAGGGCGGGCACGGCCTCTCGCGCGTCGCCATGTATGTGGGCTTCCTCCGCGAGGGGCGCGCCGATGGCGCGGCCGTGCCACGCGTGACCCATGCGCGGGGCGGCGCGGCGCTGGTGGATGCGGGCAACGGGCTCGCCTATCCCGCGCTGCACCTGGCGGAGGCCGAGGCGGCGCGGCGCGCGGCCGAGCACGGCGTCGCCTTCATCGCTGTCACCAACAGCCACCATGCGGGCGCCATGGCCCTGCCGGTCCGGCGCCTCGCCCGCCAGGGGCTGGTGGCGCTGGCCTTCACCAATTCGCCCTATGCCATGCCGGTGCCGGGCGGCAGGCGCCCGCTGCTGGGCACCAACCCGGTCGCCGCCGCCTTCCCGCGCCGGAATGCGGCGCCGATGGTGGTGGACCTCGCCCTCTCGGAAGTCGCGCGCGGCAAGATCATGGTCGCCGCCAAGGAAGGCCGGCCCATCCCGGAGGGCTGGGCGCTCGATGCCGAAGGCCGCCCCACCACCGACGCCAAGGCCGCGCTGGACGGCGCCATGCTCGCCATGGGCGGCACCAAGGGCGCGGCGCTCGCGCTCGTGGTCGAGGTGCTGTGCGTGGCGCTGGGGGGCGCCGCCTTCGGCTTCGAGGCGGACAGCTTCTTCGCCCCCTCGCCCAACCCGCCGCGGCTCGGGCATGCCATCCTGGCGGTGGACCCGGGCGCGCTGTCCGGCAACGACGCCTTCCTGGACCGCATGGAAGCCCTGGTCACCGCCATGCTGGGCGATGAGGGCGTCCGCCTGCCCGGCGCGCGGCGGGATGGGCTTGCCGCCCGCGCGGAGGCCGAGGGCATCGCCGTGCCCCCGGCCCTGCTGGCGCAGCTCAAGGCCATGGCGGATGTCTGAATTCCGCGGCGGCTACGGCCCCTCCAGCTTCCCACCCCCGCCGCGCCGGCCGGAGCCGCAGCGCATCTGTGGGGTGAATGCGGTGCGGGCCCTGTTCCTCCGGCGGCCCGAGGCGGTGCAGCGCCTGCACTACCTGGCCGAGCGCCGGCCGGTGGCGGGCCCGCTCTGCCGCTACCTCGCGCGGCACAAGAAGGCCTATCGCGAGGTGCTGGAGGATGAACTGGCGCGCATCGCGGGCACCGAGCACCATGGCGGCATCGTCGCCATCGCCGATCCGCGCAGGGCGCTGCCGATCCCCACGCCGCCGCCGCCTGTGCTCTTCGCCGCGCCCGTGCTGCTGGTGCTGGATGGCATCGGCAACCCGCACAATCTCGGCGCCATCGCCCGCGCGGCGGCCTTCTTCAACGCCAAGGCGCTGCTGCTCTCGGGCGATTCGCGCCAGGCCGACCTCTCGGACGCCGCCTTCCGCACCTCGGAGGGCGCGCTGGAGCATCTGGCGGTGTTCCGCGCGGAGGATCTGGGCAGCACGCTGCGCCGGTTTTCCGGGCAATGGCATGTGGTGGGCGCGGTCGCCTCGGGCGGGCTGCCGCCGGCCCGGATCGCGCGGACCAAGCCCATCGCGCTGGTCATGGGCGCGGAGGAGACGGGTCTCTCGCCCGACATCCTGGCCTGCTGCGCCGAGCGGGTGACGCTGCCGGGCTCGGGCCTCGTCGAGAGTCTCAATGTTGCGGCAGCCACGGCCGTGCTGCTGCATGCGTTGCAAGGCTGACATCCGGGGAAAGTCCTTGAAGCCCCACACGCGGGACGTGCATGGTCCCGGCCAGATGCCAAGCGCCCCCTTCCAGGCCGAGACCGAGGCCGGCCGTCTCGTCCTGCGCTTCAGCGGCACGCTCGACACCGCCGCAGCCGCTTCCGGCTGGGACGAGGCGCACCGTGCCACCAAGGCCGGTGCGCCGGTCACGCTGGATGCGGCGGGGGTGACGCAGCTTGATTCCGGCGGGGCGGCCCTGCTGGTTTCGCTCGCGCGGCGGGCGGGCGAGGCGGAGTGGCGCGAACCCGAGGAGGCCAATCCGCGCGCCGCGCTCGAGCGCTTCCGCAAGGCCATCCCGCCCGAGCCACCGCCGCCGCCGCCCCGGCCCTTCCGCCCGCTGACCGCCATCGGCGCCGCGACGCTGGACAAGCTGCGCGGCATGGCCGGCCGCATGGTCTTCCTGGGGGAGACGGTGCTTGCCTCCGCGCGGCTCATCCCGCGCCCCTGGCGGCTGCGCTGGGCCGAGGTGCTGCGCCACCTGGATGAGGCGGGCACGCGCGCCTTTCCGCTCTGCATCCTGCTCGGCACGCTGATCGGCGTGATCCTGGCCTTCCAATCCTCGGTGCCGATGCGGCAATTCGGCGCGGAGATCTTCATCCCGCAGCTCGTCGGCATCTCGCTGACCCGCGAGCTGGGGCCCCTGCTCGCCTCCATCATCCTGGCCGGACGCACCGGCTCCGCCTATGCGGCCGAGCTCGGCACCATGCGCGTGAACGAGGAGGTGGACGCGCTGAAGATCATGGGCCTCGACCCCGTGGCCTGGCTGGTCGTGCCGCGCATCCTGGCCTCCACCCTCGTCATGCCGGCGCTGGCCATGGTGATGAACGTCACCGGCATCATCGGCATGATGATCGTGATGGCGGCGCTGGGCTTCCCGCCCGTGGCGGTGCTGAACCAGCTGGAGCAATGGCTCTCGCTGCAGGACCTGGCCGGCGGCCTGGGCAAGGCCGCCATCTTCGGCCTGGCGATCGGCTATATCGGCTGCCAGGCGGGGCTTTCGGCCGGCCGGGGCCCGCGCGCGGTGGGCGATGCCGCGACCTCGGCCGTGGTGGGCGGCATCGTGGCCCTGGTGGTGCTGGACGGCATCTTCGCCATCCTCTTCTTCCGGCTGGGCTGGTGATGGTGGAGACCCCGAATGCGCCGGCGGTGCTGAAGGCCGAGGGCGTCGCCATGCGCTTCGGCGCGCGCACCATCTTCAAGGACGTGACCTTCGAGGTCCGCCGCGGCGAGGTCTTCGTCATCCTGGGCGGCTCGGGCTGCGGCAAATCCACCCTGCTCAAGCTGCTGATCGGCCTGATGCCGCCGACCCATGGCGAGATCCGCGTGCTGGATGGCGACTGGACGGCGCTGGAGGGCGAGGCGCGGCGCGCGCTGCTCCGGCGCATCGGCGTGATGTGGCAATCGGGCGCGCTGCTCGGGTCGCTGACGCTGGCCGAGAACGTCATGCTGCCGATCGAGGCGCATACCAAGCTGCCCCAGGCGGCACGCGCCCTGGTGGCCAGCGCCAAGCTCGGCCTGGTCGGCCTTGGTGACGCGCAGGACCGGTTGCCGGCGGAGATCTCGGGCGGCATGCTGAAGCGGGCCGGCATCGCGCGGGCCATGGCGCTGGACCCCGAGATCCTGTTTCTCGACGAACCGAGCGCGGGGCTTGATCCCATCACCTCGGCCGGTCTGGACGCCTTGATCCTCTCGCTCGCGCGCGAGACGGGAACGACCTTCGTGGTGGTGACGCATGAGCTGCAATCCATCCTGGCCATCGGGGACCGCTGCATCATGCTGGACAAGGAGGCTCAGGGGATGATCGCCGAGGGCGACCCGAAGCGGCTGCGCGACGAGAGCGAACACCCCACGGTGCGCGCCTTCTTCCGGCGGGAGGCCCCAAGGGAGAACCCAGGGGGGGCGATGTAGATGGCCAGCATGCGCAAGATCCAGCTCTCGGTCGGGCTGATGGTGGTGGTGGGCCTCGGGCTGCTCGTGGGCGTCGTGCTCTTCCTGACGCAGAACCGCCTGGGCCGCAGCGACGTGATGTTCGAGACCTATATCCGCGAATCCGTGCAGGGGCTCGAGGTCGGCTCGCCCGTGCGGTATCGCGGCGTGGCGGTGGGGCGGGTGACGGAGATCGGCCTCGCCGCCGCCGAATACCGCCGGCCGGAGGGGGAGGCCTTCGCGGCCGCCTTCCAGCTCGTCGTGGTGCGCTTCGCGGTCAGCCTGTCGCGGGTGGGGGATGTGCCCTCCACCGATGACGCGGTGGCGGCCGGGCTGCGCGCGCGGCTGGCGAGCCAGGGCATCACCGGCGTCGCCTATATCGAGCTCGATTTCCTGGATGCCGAGCGCTACCCGATCCCGGCCCTGCCCTGGACGCCGCGCTTCGCCTGGATTCCGGCCGTGCCCTCCACGGTCGCGCAGGTGACCAGCGCGGCCGAGATGCTGCTGCGGCAGGTCCAGGGCATCGACTTCGTGGGGATGGCGGCGAACATCAACGACCTCTTCCTCGACCTGCGGCGCCAGACCGACACGGGCGAGATCGCGGTGGCCCTGCGCGAGGCGGCGACGCTGATGCAGGAGCTGCGCGCCATCGCCAGCGCGACGGATGTGCCCGGCGCGGTGGCCGAGCTGCGGGCCACGGCGGGCGCGATCCGGAACCTGACCGAGGGGCCGCATGTGCGGGAGACGCTGACCGCCATGGGGGCGGCGGCGCAGGATCTGCGCCGGGCGACGGCGCGGCTGCCGGGGACGATCGGGCAGCTGGATTCCAGCCTGCGGGCGGCGCGCAACGCCACCACCGATGTCCAGGCCGATCTGGCCCCCGTCCTGCGCGACCTGCGCGCGGCGACGGCCAATCTGCGCGAAACCACCGAGGCGCTGAGGCGCTCGCCCTCCCAGGCCTTGTGGGGCGCGCCGCCCCCGGCCCCCGCCGGAGCCAACCGATGAACCGTCGCCTCGTCCTGGGCCTGCCGCTGCTGGCGGCCGGCTGCTCGGTCCTGCCGGACCGGCCCTTCATCGAATCCCAACGCTTCACCCTGTCTCCTCGGCGGGAGGGCCCGCCCGGGCGGCGGCTGCGCCACGCGCTGCTGCTGCGGAGCATGCGGGCCGCGCCGGGGATGGAGCAGCGCGGGCTGCGCCGCGTGCGGAGCGAGGGCCGGGTGGAGGTGGCGCCCTATGAGGAATGGCTGGCCCCACCGGGCGAATTGGCCGAACTGGCGCTGCGGCAATGGCTGGTGGCCTCGGGCCGATTCACGGCCGTGACGGCGCCTGGTTCACGTTTGGCGACATTTCTCGTTTTAGAGACAGAATTGGTCGCCTTACAGGTGGAGCCCGATGGCGCCCGCGCGGCGGTGGCGGCGCTGCTACTGGGGCAGGCGGAAGGCCTCGGGGATGCCCGCGTGCTCGGGCAAACCTTGGTGGAAGGCCGCTCTCCCGTCGCGTTGGAGGCGGATGCGCCGCAACGGGCCGGGGCGATGCAGGCGGCCCTGGGCCAGGCCTTCGCGCAGCTCGAGTCTTGGATTGTCTCCAACGTCTCAGTTTAGGAACGCGATTAACCAAGAATAAACGCTTTTCCCGACATATTCTCAAAATGGAGACTTTGCTCCGATTTGAGCTTCAGTCATTCTCGGTCTGGGGAATATGGGGGATTTAAGATGACGACCACGTGTCTCAATACGTGGGACGAGGTCTGGGCGGAGTTTGACGCCCGCCAGGCCGCTCGTTCCGAAATGTCCAACCCGGCGGCGATGGTGGCGGGGGCCACCGCAGCCGCACCGAGGAAGGACCCGGTCGCCCGTTTGCGCGGCCTCATCCATGCGCGGCGCAGCCGTGCCGACGCCATCCGGCGTCCCTTCCTGGAAGACGCCGTCGAGCGCTGGAGCACAGAGGCCGAGCGCCTGCGTGCCGCCCAGGCCGCCCGCCGGCGGGCCCAGCCGAAGCGCGGGCTCGGGCGCTTCAAGCGCGTCCTCGCCGTCATGGCGTGCACGCTGGTCGCGGTCTATGCGGGCTCGCCCGTCGCCTCCGCCGTGCAGGTGGCCGCCGCCATCCAGCGGGGCGATGCCGCGGCGCTGGCCCACTACATCGACTGGAATACGCTGCGCCCCGCGCTGAACGCGGCGCTCGCCGCCGAGACGCAGCGCAATTCCAGCGCGCCCATGCCGGACTTCATCACCGGCATGGCGCAGGACATGGCCGACCGCCTCGCCTCGCCCGCCGGTCTCGCGCTGCTGCTGAACGAGCGCCTCGCCGCCGGCGGCGCCCAGCCCGCGCGGGACATGCTGAGCCGCGTGCGCCTGATCGAGGCCGGGCTGTGGGAGGTGACGCTGACCTCGGTCAATGTGCCCGACCGCTCGGCCACGCTGACCCTGGCCCTGACCGACCCGATGCGGCTGCGCTGGGAAGTCCAGGCCATCCAGCTTCCGGCGCAGCTGCCCGCAAGGCTGCGCTGAACCCCCTCCCCCCCCGGGGATGGCCGGGAGCGTGATGGACGGGCAGGCCCTGTCCATCGCCCTCCCGGCCCCGACGGGGCCGGGGGTCATTTTCCCTCTTCGTGCCAGCGGCGCAGCAGCAGGTGCGAAATGAGGGTAAGGCTCAGGAAGATCAGGATCCCGAAGCCCGAGACCAGGACGAGTGCGGCGAACATGCGCGGGATCTGCAGCTGGTAGCCGGTCTCCAGGATGCGCGAGGCAAGCCCCGAGGAGGAGCCACCCGTGCCGGCCACGAATTCCGCGACGATCGCGCCGATCAGCGACAAGCCGCCCGAGATGCGCAGCCCCGCCAGGAAATAGGGCAGGGCCGTCGGCAATTGCAGCCGCACCAGCACCTGCCAGCGGCTGGCGCGATAGAGGCGGAACAGGTCCCGTAAATTGGGGTCCACGCTGTTCAGCCCGGTGGTGGTGTTGGCGAGGATCGGGAAGAAGGCGACGATCCACGCGCAGATCAGCAGCGCCAGCCAGAGATTGTCCGCCCAGATGATGATGAGCGGCGCGATGGCGACGATGGGCGTCACCTGCAGGATCACCGCATAGGGGTAGAGGGACATCTCCACCACACGCGACTGCGCGAAGAGGATGGCCAGCGCCAGGCCCAGCGTGGCCGCGACGAAGAGCGCCGCGAAGGTGATCTGCGCCGTGATGAGCAGCGAGGGCAGCAGCGAGGCCCAGTCCCGCACCAGCGTCTGCGCGATCAGCAAGGGCCCGGGCAGGATGTAGGGCGGGATGTCCTGCGCCCGCACCAGCCATTCCCAGCCGAGCAGGAAAAGCACGCCCACCAGCGTCGGCGCCGCGATGCCGAGCGCCCGGTTCATGCGGCCATCGCCGCCGACAGTGCGTGGGAGACGGCGCGGCAATGCGCCGCATAGGCCGCGGAGGTGCGGAATTCCGGCGTGGCGCGATCCCCTGGCGGGACATGCAGCTCGGCGGCGATGCGGCCGGGGCGGGGTGTCATCACCAGGATGCGCTCGGCCAGGAAGACGCTCTCGAAGGTGGAATGGGTGACGAAGACCACGGTGAAGCGCTCGTCGCGCCAGAGGCGCAGCAGGTCCTCGTTCAGCCGGTGGCGGGTGATTTCGTCCAGCGCGGCGAAGGGCTCGTCCATCAGCAGCAGGCGTGGGCGGGTGACGAGCGCGCGGGCGATGGAGACGCGCATCTTCATGCCGCCCGAGAGCATGCGCGGATAGGCGCCCTCGAAGCCGGTAAGGTCCACGCGGGCCAGGGATTCGCGCGCGCGGCGCTCGGCCTCGGCGCGGGGCGTGCCGGCCAGTTCCAGGGGCAGCGCCACGTTCCGCAGCGCCGTCGCCCAGGGCATCAGCGTCGGCTCCTGGAAGACGAAGCCGACCTTCCCGGTGACATCGGCCTGCCAGCCGAGCCGGCCTGCGCTGGGTTCGATCAGCCCCGCGATCATCCGCAGCAGGGTGGACTTGCCGCAGCCCGACGGGCCGAGCAGGGCGAGGAAATCGCCCTCGGCGATGGCGAGGGAGACGTTCTCGACGGCGGTCACGCCCGTCGGGAAGCGCTTCCCGACGGCGTCCAGCCGCAAGAGAGGGATCAGAGCCCGACCCGCTTGTTCACGAAGCGCAGATCATAGCCGCGCTTGAAGTCGAGCCCGGCGGGATAGATCCCGGCATCGCGCATCGTGTTGTAGAAGCGCTCCCACCGCGCATCGGTCATCGCACCCACGCCCATCGTGTTGGCATCGCCCGAGATGACGATGCCCTGCTCGTTCATCACGCGGATGGCGTAGGCGATGCGCTCCTCGTTCATCTCCGGGTTGTCGCGGATGATGAGGCGGTTGGCGGCGGCGATGTCCTGGCCGCGCATGTATTGCGTCCAGCCCTCGATGCTCGCGTTGATGAAGCGCTGCACCACATCGGGCCGCGCCTCCATCTGGGAGCGCATGATGTCCACGGTCGTCTGGTAGTTCTCATAGCCGGCATCGGCGATGAGGAAGACCTTGGGGCGCGCGCCGGCCTGGATGGCCGAGAGCGGCTCGGACGACAGAAAGCCCTGCTGGATGGCCATGCGGTCCACCAGCCAGGGCTGGATGTTGAAGGTGTAGGGGCGCACCTGGTCATCGGTGAAGCCGAAGCGCGCCTTGAGGAAGGGCCAATAGGTGACCCGCCCGCCGGAGCCCACCAGGATGGGCCGGCCGCGCATATCCTCGAAGCTGTTGATGCCGTTGCCTTCATGCGTCATCAGGACCTGCGGGTCCTTCTGCATCATGGCGGCGATGGTGAGTGCCGGCACGCTCTCGCGCACATAGGTCAGCGCCTGGAAGCCGTTGGACATGATCATGTCCACCCGGCCGGCGACCAGCAGCCGGACCGGGTCGAGATTCGGGCCGCCCTGGCGGAGATCCACCTCGAGGCCGGCGCGGCGATACAGCCCGGCGGCGACGGCCTGGTAGTAGCCGCCATGCTCGGCCTGGGCCCGCCAATTCGTGTGGAAGGAGACGCGGTCCAGGCTCTGCGGGACCGCGACGCGCGCGCCGGGCACGGCGGCAAGGGCGAAGGCGGCGCCGCCGCCCAGCAGGGCACGGCGTTGGATGCGGTAGCGGGTGCGCATGGCTCTCTCCTGCGGGGCTTCGGCGATTATGTGATGCCGGGCCCCCGATGCGCCAGGGGTTCTGAAATCACCCCCCGCGTGACGTTCCGCGCAGCATGTTGATGATGCCGGAAAAGTCGGACCCGGCGCCGCCCTCGGCCGCGAAACGCTCGTAGAGCGCGAGAGCGGCCGCACCGAGCGGCGTGGCCGCCCCCGCGGCTTCCGCCGCCTGCTGCGAGAGGCCGAGATCCTTCAGCATCAGCGCGGTGGCGAAGCCCGGCTTGTAGTCGCGGTTGGCGGGGCTGCCGGGCACCGGCCCCGGGACCGGGCAATAGGTGGTCAGCGACCAGCACTGGCCGGAGGATTTGCTCGCCACCTCGAAGAGCGCCTCATGGCTGAGGCCGAGTTTTTCCGCCAGCGTGAAGGCCTCGCTGGTGCCGATCATGGAAATCGCCAGCAGCATGTTGTTGCAGAGCTTGGCCGCTTGGCCCGCGCCCGCCTCGCCGCAATGGACGATGGTACGGCCCATCTTCTCCAGGATGGGCCTGGCCTTGGCGAAGCTCGCCGCATCGCCGCCCACCATGAAGGTGAGGGTGCCGGCCTCGGCGCCCATGGTGCCGCCGGAGACGGGCGCGTCCAGCATCGGCTTGCCGGCGGCGACCTGGCGGGCGGTCTCCACGTCGATGGTCGAGCAATCGATCAGTACGGCATGCGGCTCGGCCACCGGCGCCATCTCGGCCCAGGCGGCGCGGACATGGGCGCCGGCCGGCAGCATGGTGATGACGATGTCGGCGCCGCGCGCCGCGTCGGGCGCGGATTGCGCGCGCTGGATGCCGCCTTCTGCGGCCGCGTCCATGGCGTCGGCGCTCAGGTCATAGCCGCGCACCTCATGCCCGGCCTTGGCGAGGTTGCGGGCCATGGGCAGGCCCATATTGCCGAGACCGACGAAACCGATGCGTGCCATGAAGCGTCCTCCGTGTTTGCGGGAAGGCTAGTCCAAGCCTCAGGCGCGCTCCACCCCGCCGCCGCGCAGCGACGTGACGAAATGCCCGGCGGTTGTCAGCGGCGCGTCCGGCTGCTGCACGAAGGGGACGGCGCGGTAGATGGCGTGCAACTGGTCGCGCCCGGCCACATGCAGCGTGTAGCCGCGCCGGTTGCTGTTGAACCTGAGGTGCGGGTTCGCGGCCATGATCTCGGGCGCCGTTGCCTGGATGTCGCTCCCATCGCCCTCGCTGCTGATGGAGGTGCCGACGAATTCCACCAGCGGG
The DNA here is from genome assembly GCF_033547095.1 of Sediminicoccus rosea. Taxonomy (NCBI): domain Bacteria; kingdom Pseudomonadati; phylum Pseudomonadota; class Alphaproteobacteria; order Acetobacterales; family Roseomonadaceae; genus Sediminicoccus; species Sediminicoccus rosea. The sequence goes on from NZ_CP137852.1 coordinate 487,007, forward strand.
CCGACCTCATTCGCCCAGGCGCGATGCACGTCGCCGGTCAGGACCACGCCGCCGGGACGCCCGGCGAACATGTCCAGCAGGCGCTGGCGGGCGGCGGGGTAGCCGTCCCAGCTGTCCATGCTGAGCGTGCCGCGCGGGAAGCGGCGCGGGGCGAGGAAGATCTGCTGCGCCAGGACGCGCCAGGTTCCGGGGCTGGCGTTGACGTTGGCACGCAGCCAAGCCTCCTGCGCCGTGCCCAGCACCTGGGCGTCGGGCCGATCCACTGCCGCACAGGGCACAACATTGCCATCGCCACAAGGCTGGTCATCGCGGAAGCGACGTGTGTCGAGTACGTGCAGGTCCAGCCGCCGGCCGAAGCGCAGGCGGCGATAGGCGGTGATCTCCGTGCCACGCGGCTTCGCGGCGGGCCGCACCGGCATGTGCTCGTACCAGGCCTGGAAGGCGGCGGCGGCGCGGAGCGCGAAGGTCTCGGGCGGCGTCGCCACCGGGAAGCGCGCCCCCCCGTCACGCTGGCTGATGAGGCCGACCCAATTGTTCTCCACCTCGTGGTCGTCATAGGTGACGACGAAAGGGTGCGCCGCATGCGCGGCGGCGAGGTCAGGGTCGGTGCGGTATTGCGCGTAGCGCGAGCGGTAGTCGTCCAGCGTCAGCGTCTCGCCGCCGTGATGCGTGCGGACCACCGGCCCCCAGCCGCGCGAACCCGACTGGCGGCCGGCATATTCGTAGATGTAGTCGCCGTAGTGGAAGACGAAGTCGATCTGTTCCTCGGCCGCCGCGTGGCGCCAGGCGGTGAAGTGGCCATGCTCGAAATTCTGGCAGCCGGCGTTGAGGAAGCGGATATCCCTATCCGTGTCGGGCCCGGGCGCGGTGCGGGTGCGGCCGATGGGTGTCTCGAAGGCGCCGAAGCGGAAGCGGTAAAAATAGGTTCGCGCGGGTTCGAGGCCGTAAAGGACGAGATGGACGGAATGCGCTTCCTCGGGCCGCGCCACCACCTCGCCGGAACGCAGGATGCGGCGCATCTGCGCATCGGCGGCGAGCTCCCAGCGGAGCGTGACCGGCACGGGCGCCATCCCGCCGCCGGGCTCGAGCGGCGCGGGGGCGAGGCGTGTCCAGAGGACGACGCTGTCTGGCCAGGGATCGCCGGAGGCGACGCCGAGCGTGAAGGGGTTGCCCGGCGCCTGGGCCCGGGCGCGCGGCGGCTGCGCCACGGCGAGGGCGGCGAGGCCGGTCGCGCCGCGCAGCAATCCCCGCCGGGCGAGGGCGAGGATGTCGCGCGCCGCGCTATCCATCGGCCAGGGCGTCGCGCACCACGGAGCGGAACTCCCGCCGGTGCAATTCGCGCAGCACGAGCAGCGAGGCCAGGATGAGCGCCACCGGATGGATGATCCAGGCGAGTGCCGCGAGGCCGAAGTAATAGGCGCGCAGCCCGGTGTTGAAGTGCCGCGCCGCGCGGTTCGCCACCTTCGCCGCCATCTCGGCCTGGGGCGTGAAGCTGGGGCCCAGGCCGATGCCGCCGATCACGATGGAGCAGTAGTTGAACTGCCTGAGCGCCCAGGTCAGCTCGAAGAAGGCGCGCACGAAGATCAGCACGAGCAGCGCGATCCGCATCTCCCAGGCGATGTCGCTGACCGGCGCATCGGTGAAGGGAAGCGCCGCCAGCACCCGCCGCCCCAGATCGGGCGAGCCGAGCAGCGCCACCAGGCCCGCCAGGATGAAGATGGAGGTGTTGGCGAGGAAGCCCGTGCTTTGCATCAGGTTGCCGATGATCGCCGTGTCGCTGATGCGGTTCTCGCGGTCCAGCAGGGCGATCATCCACCGCCTGCGGTGCTCGTCCATCGCGGCGATGACCGAGCGGCGCTGGATGCGCGGCACGCGATCCACCACGGCGGTATAGCCGGCCCAGCAGGCGAAGAAGACCGCCAGCGCCACGGCATCCAGGGGCGTCAGCAGCCCGCCCATCATCGGCCGGCGAGCTTCCTCTCGACGAAGTCCAGCCGGTCCTGGCCCCAGAAGATCTCGCCGTCGATGACGAAGGAGGGCGCGCCGAAGACGCCACGGGCCAGTGCGGCCTCGCTGTCGGCCTGGCGCATCGCCGCCCATCGCGGATCGGCGCCCTGCGCCAGCAGGGCCGCGCCGTCCTGACCGCATTCGGCGGCGAGTGCGGCGAAATCGGCCACGGGGTCACGATCCTCGGCCCAGAGGGCGGCCATGATCCGGTGCGCGAGGCGGATGGCGGGCGCGTCGCCCTGCGTCTCGCGCAGCGCGATCACGGCGTTCGCCAGCGCGGCCTCGGGGAAGGGGAAGTGCTTGGGCTCGAGCGTGAGCGGCAGGCCGGTCGCCATGCGCCAGCGGCGCAGCTCCATCATCCGGTAGGCCTGGCGCTGCGGCGAGCGCTTGGGCAGCGGCAACCCGCCCGAAGCCGGGAAGATCAGCCCGAAATCCACTGGCCAGAATTTCAGCGTGGCCCCATGCGCCGCGCAGAGCGCCTCGATCCGGGCCGAGCCCAGATAGGTCCAGGGGGAGTTCAGGGAACCGTAGTAGTCAACATGCATGGCCAGCATCCTCCAGATGGATGCAGCCTGGGGGAAAAATCCGCCCCCCGAAACCCTCCCGTGGCTTTGCCACGGGAGGAAGAGTCGAGCCCCGGAGAATCAGAACCAATCCGGGGTCCCAAGGAAGACGCGAAGCGGCTTTTTGGGGGGTTAGGCCATCGCCTTCTTCAGGTTCTCGTCCAGCGCGGCCAGGAAGGCCTGGGTGGAGAGATAGGGCTGGTCCTTGCTGATGAGGATCGCGAGATCCTTCGTCATCTGCCCGCCCTCGACGGTGGAGATGCAGACCTTCTCCAGCGTCTCGGCGAAGTTCACCACATCCGGCGTGTTGTCGAACTTGCCGCGATAGGCGAGGCCGCGCGTCCAGGCGAAGATCGAGGCGATCGGGTTCGTGCTCGTCTCGCGGCCCTTCTGGTGCTCGCGATAGTGGCGCGTCACCGTGCCGTGCGCCGCCTCGGACTCGACGGTGTTGCCGTCGGGCGAGAGCAGCACCGAGGTCATCAGGCCGAGCGAGCCGAAGCCCTGCGCCACGATGTCCGACTGCACGTCGCCATCGTAGTTCTTGCAGGCCCAGACATAGCCGCCTTCCCACTTCAGCGCGCAGGCCACCATGTCGTCGATCAGGCGATCCTCGTAGACGAGGCCGGCGGCCTTGAACTTGTCGGCGAATTCCGCGTCGAACACGCGGCGGAAGATGTCCTTGAACTCGCCGTCATAGGCCTTGAGGATCGTGTTCTTGTGGCTGAAATACACCGAGTAGCCACGCGAGAGGCCGTAGTTCAGCGAGGCGCGGGCGAAGCCCTCGATGCTGGCGCGGGTGTTGTGCATGCCCATGAGCACGCCGCCACCGGCCGGGAAGTTGGTCACTTCCAGCTCGACCGGCGCGCCGCCATCGGCGGGCGTCCAGGTCAGCGTGGCCTTGCCGGCGCCGGGGATCTTCGTCTCGGCGGCGCGGTAGATGTCGCCATAGGCATGGCGGCCGACGACGATCGGCTTGGACCAGTGCGGCACCAGGCGCGGCACGTTCTTGCAGATGATCGGCTCGCGGAAGATCGTGCCGTCGAGGATGTTGCGGATGGTGCCGTTCGGGCTGCGCCACATCTTCTTCAGGCCGAATTCGGCGACGCGCGCCTCATCGGGGGTGATGGTCGCGCACTTCACGCCCACGCCATACTGCTTGGTGGCGTTGGCGGCATCCACCGTCACCTGGTCATCGGTCTGGTCGCGATACTCGATGCCGAGGTCGTAATACTTCAGGTCGATGTCGAGATAGGGCAGGATCAGGCGGTCCTTGATGAACCCCCAGATGATGCGCGTCATCTCATCCCCGTCCATCTCGACGACGGGGGTCTTCACCTTGATCTTTGCCATATCCTCAATCCCTCGTGCCGCCTTGGCGGCGCCCGGCGGATGCCGGCCGGCTGGCGGTCGCCCTTGATGTTGCACTGCGGCGCGCAACATCGCACCGGCGCCCGGCCTGGACAAGCCCGCGGGAAAAGCCGCCATGGGAATGTGCCGCTTGCGGCACGGAGTCTCTGTCTGTTTATTGGAACAAACACCCTGGGGGTTTCCAGGCCATGGCCCCGTCCGGCCGCGCGCTGATCCATTCCTTGCTGCACCGCTCCTCCATCGCCTTCATGCTGCTGGTGACGACCCTGCTGGTCGCGAGCTGGCTGCTGATCGAGGATGGCACGCATGGCCTGCGCCAGGCGGCGCTGGCGCAGGCCACCCAGGCCTCGGCCCGCGCCGCCCTGGCCGTGAAGGATGAGCTGCAGCCGGCCGAGGCGCGGCTGATGCAGGCGCAGCGCGAGGGCCGGCCCGGCCCCGGCGTCGCGATGGCCGTCCTGCCGCCCGATGTGACCGCCACGCTCTCGGGCGCCGAGGCCGGGCAGCTCCGCTTCTGGCCGCTGCCGCGCGGCGGGGGGGCGCCGCCCGAGGTGCTGGCCTTCCTGGTGCCGGCGCAGCCGGGCGCCGCCACGCCGATGCTGCGAATCCCCGTCGCGACCCTGGAATCGCTGCTGGCGCCGCCGCCCGGGACGGCGCTCAGGCTGGTCACGGGCCTGGGCACGGAACTCGCCGCCGCCGGCACGCCGGGCGATGTCACGGCCAGCCTCTGGGTGCGGGAGGGCGCGCTGCGGGTGGATGCCAGCGCCACGCCCGCCCGCATGTCGCTCGCCGTGCTGCTGATTCCGTTCTTCGGGCTGGGGACGCTCGGCTTCATCTTCCGCCGGCACCTCCAGCGGACCGACCGGGTGGAGCTGAAGCTGACGGCGCTGCGCGGCAGCCTCGCGCGGCATGCGGCGCAGCTCAGCGTGAACGAGGCGCGGATGCGTCTCTCCCAGAACGAGCGGCTGGCGGCGGAGCGGCGGCAGCAATCACTGGTCGAGGCCTGGCCGGTGCCGGTGGCGCTGCTCGACCCGGAGGGGAAGCTCTCCGCCTGGAACGAATCCTTCGAGGCCCTGCTGCCGCCCGAGACGCTGCGGCGGGACCTGCCCTCGGGCATGCTGACCCGGCACCTGGATATCCGCGCGCCCGGCAAGGACAATGGCCGCCGCGGCCCGGGCAACCGGCCGCGCGTGCGCTCCATCAGCATGGCCGATGGCAGCCGCCTGCTGGAGGCGCTGCCCGATGCGCCCGCCAAGGGGCTGGATGAGGCGCGGCTGCTCTGCCGCGAGGAGATGCTGGCCCTGGCCCCGCAGCTGCGGGAGGCGGTGCGGCTGGGCGATGGCGCGGCGGCGCGGCGCCAGGCGCATGCGATGCGAGGGCTCGCGGCCAATTTCGGCCTCTCGGCGCTGGTGCCCGTGCTCCAGGCGCTGGAGACCGCCGCCGCCGCGCCGCAGATGGCGGGGCTGGATTCGGCGCTGGCCGCCTTCGAGGGCGAATTCGACGCCGCCCTCCGGCAATTGGGCAGTGCCACGGCCTGAGGGGTGCTGCGCGGTTGCGCGGGCCGGGGCGAAGCGCGAGACTGGGTGCCGAACCAACCCCTCGGAGGGCCATCAGCCATGGATATCGTCATCGCCTCCGCCGCGCGCACGCCGGTGGGCAGCTTCAACGGAGCCTTCGCCAGCCTCGCCGCCCATGACCTCGGCAAGGTCGCGATCGAGGCCGCGCTCTCCCGCGCGGGCGTCGCGCCCGCCGATGTGGATGAGGTGATCCTGGGCCAGATCCTCGCCGCCGGCGCCGGGCAGAACCCGGCCCGCCAGGCCGCGGTGAATGCGGGCATCCCGGTCGAGCGCACGGCCTTCGGCATCAACCAGCTCTGCGGTTCGGGCCTGCGCGCCGTGGCGCTGGCGGCGCAGCAGATCTCCTGCGGGGATGCCTCGATCGTCGTGGCCGGCGGGCAGGAGAGCATGACCCAGGCGCCGCATTGCGCGCAGATGCGCGCGGGCCAGAAGATGGGCAGCCTGGAGCTGGTGGACACCATGCTGCGGGATGGCCTGATGGACGCTTTCCACGGCTACCACATGGGCAACACGGCCGAGAACGTGGCGCAGAAGTTCCAGCTGACCCGCCAGGAGCAGGATGAATTCGCCGCCGCCAGCCAGCGCAAGGCGGGCGAGGCGATGGCGGCCGGCCGCTTCAAGGACGAGATCGCGCCCGTGACCGTGAAGACCCGCAAGGGCGAGGTCGTGGTCAGCCAGGACGAATACCCGAAGCCCGAGACGACGGCCGAGGTGCTGGCCAAGCTGCGCCCGGCCTTCAACAAGGAGGGCACGGTCACCGCCGGCAATGCCTCGGGTATCAATGATGGCGCCGCCGCCGTGGTCGTGATGTCGGCCGAGGAAGCGCGCCGCCGGGGCATCACGCCGCTGGCCCGCATCGTGAGCTGGGCGACGGCGGGCGTGGACCCGTCGGTGATGGGCACGGGCCCGATCCCGGCGAGCCGCAAGGCGCTGGCCAAGGCCGGCTGGACGGTGGGCGACCTCGACCTGATCGAGGCGAACGAGGCCTTCGCGGCGCAGGCCTGCGCGGTCAACAAGGACCTGGGCTGGGATACCAGCAAGGTGAACGTGAATGGCGGCGCCATCGCGCTCGGCCATCCCATCGGCGCCTCGGGCGCGCGCGTGCTGACCACGCTGCTCTACGAGATGCAGCGCCGGGACGCGAAGAAGGGCCTGGTCACGCTGTGCATCGGTGGCGGCATGGGTGTCGCCATGTGCCTGCAGCGCGACTGAGGGACGGAGCGGGGCCGGTTTCGCCGGCCCCCTTCAGATGAATTGCCCGCGCAGGAAGCCCAGCGCGGGCAGCGGCGTCCATTTGCGTGGCAGGTCCGAGCGCCGGATGGGCGCGACGGAATAATGCGGCAGCGGCTGCTTCGAGCGTTCCAGGAAATCGGCATAGGCCCGCACCTGCTGGGCCCGCCAGGCGCGGTCCTCCAGGGCGGCGGCGCGGCTGCGGAAGATCTCGGCCACGCGGTTGGCACGGCCGACGGTGGCGACCACCGCCCACAAGGTATCCTCGTCGCCTCGCGGCAGCGATGTGATGTCCCGCATGCCCTCACATAAGGAAATGACCGGTGGCCGGGTCAAGCGGTTCCTGCGGCGCGGGGGCTGAAAAAACCGCCATGAAAAAGGCGCCGGAGGTTGCCCCCCGGCGCCCGTGATTCCCCCGGAAGGGTGGCGGCCTACCCCAGGCGCTCGCCATGCTGCGTGACGTCGAGGCCTTCGCGCTCCTCCTCCTCCGAGACGCGGAGGCCGACCATGGCGTCCACGATCTTCAGCAGGATGAAGGTGGCGACGGCGGAGTAGGCGATCGTCACCAGCACGGACTTCACCTGGATCCAGAGCATGTCCGGGTTGCCGTAGAGCAGGCCGGAATAGGCCAGCGCGGCTTCGGCGTCGTCCGTCTTGTAGAGCATGCCATAGGCGAAGACGCCGGTGAGGATGGCACCCACGATGCCGCCCACGCCGTGCACGCCGAAGGCGTCCAGGCTGTCATCGTAGCCGAGCGCCTTCTTCAGCGCCGTCGCGGCCCAGAAGCAGATCACGCCGGAGGCGCCGCCGATGATCAGCGCGGCGCCGGGGAAGACCCAGCCCGAGGCCGGCGTGATGGCGACGAGGCCCGCCACCGCGCCCGAGATGGCGCCCAGTGCGGAGGGCTTGCCCTTGGTGGCCCACTCCGCGAAGACCCAGGTGAGCGTGCCCATGGCGGCGGCCACCATCGTCACCAGCATCGCCATGCCCGCACGGCCATCGGCCGCGAGCGAGGAGCCGGCGTTGAAGCCGAACCAGCCCACCCAGAGCAGCGCGGCGCCGATCATGGCGAAGGCGAGGTTGTGCGGCGACATGTTGTCATGCCCGTAGCCCACGCGCTTGCCGAGGACGATCGCGGCCACCAGGCCCGCGACGCCCGCATTGATGTGCACCACCGTGCCGCCCGCGAAGTCCAGCGCGCCCCAGGCCCAGATCAGGCCGGCCGGATGCCAGACGGCATGCGCGATCGGCGAATAGACCAGCAGCGACCAGGGCACGATGAAGAGGCAGACGGCGCTGAACTTCATGCGGTCCGCCACGGCGCCGAAGATCAGCGCCGCGGTGATGATCGCGAAGGTCATCTGGAACATGGCAAAGACCGTCTCGGGGATGGTCGTCGCGACTTCGCTCTCGCCACCCAGGCCCTTGCCCAGGATGAAGGGACCGTTCCACTCGATGCCCGCGAGCATGACCTTGGAGAAGTCGCCGAAATAGAGGCCGCCATTGCCGAAGGCGATGGAATAGCCCGCGACCATCCAGGTGACGGCGATGAGCGCGGCCACGAAGAAGGACTGCATCATGGTGGCCAGCACCGTCTTCTTGCGGACCATGCCCGCGTAGAAGAGGGCGACGCCCGGGATGGTCATCATCAGCACGAGGCAGGTGGCGACGATCATCCAGGCGGTGTTGCCGGCGTCGAGCTTGGGCTCGTCGGCCGCCATCGCCGGCAGCGCGGCCAGCGCCAGCATCGGGGCGGCGAGCAGCGCGCCACGCATCCAGGGTTTCATGGTCAGGCTTCTCCCAGGGGAAAGGGCGCGAGACAGCGCCGTGTCAGGTTGTGTGGGCCGGCTCACAGGGCGGAGCCGTCGGTTTCGCCGGTGCGGATGCGCAGCGCGCGGTCGAGGTCGAGGACGAAGATCTTGCCGTCGCCGATCTTGCCGGTGCGGGCGGCGCCGGCGATGGCCTCCACCACCGCATCCGCCAGTTCGGCGGCCACGGCGACCTCGATCTTGAGCTTGGGCAGGAAGCTCACCTGGTATTCGGCGCCGCGGTAGATCTCGGTCTGGCCCTTCTGCCGCCCGAACCCCTTCACCTCCGTCACCGTCAGCCCCTGCACGCCGAGCGGGGTGAGCGCGTCGCGCACCTCGTCGAGCTTGAAGGGCTTGATGATCGCCATCACGAGCTTCATCCGCCTGCCTTTCATGCAAAAAAAACGCCGGCCCTGGTCCGGCCCCTGGCTTGCCATCCAAGACTCGTGCCAGCCGGGAAAGCCTTGGGAAAACCCTTGCGGGACCGAGTCTTGCGCGTGGTGCTGCACAATTTGCGGGCAATTGTGCAGGCGCGAAGGCGAGTCTTTCGGCCCTCGCGCCCCCCGTCTCTTGCGTTACGCGGGAATGGCCTAAGCTCTGGGGCATGAACCTCATCGCCGCCCCTGACCTGATCTCGACTCCCAGCCTCACGGTCGCCGTCGCCATCATCGGCGCGGGGCCGGTGGGCGCCACGCTGGCCGCGGCCCTGGCCGCCCGCGGCGTCCCGGTGGCGGTGGTGGATGCGGCGCCGCTGCCGCCCATGGAGCTCGCCGGATTCGACGGCCGCGCCTATGCCATCGCGCTCGCCTCCAAGCGGCTGCTGGAGCAGGCGGGCATCTGGGAGCGCCTGCCCGGCGCGCCCTGCCCGATCGAGGGCATCAAGGTGGCCGATGGCCGCGTGGGCGAGGCGCCCTCCTCGCTCGACCTGGATTTCGAGGCGTCAGAGGTGGCGGACGAGCCCTTCGGCTGGATGGTGGAGGCCCGCGCCCTGCGCGTCGCGCTCAATGCGCGGCTGCCGCATCTTGCGCATCTGCAGGCCTTCGCGCCGATGACGGCGAAGGTGACGCGCGGGCCGGAGGGCGCCGTGGTGACGCTGGCCGATGGGCGGGTGATCCATGCCGCCCTGGTGGTGGGCGCCGAGGGGCGGGGCAGCCCGCTGCGCCAGCAGGCCGGCATCGGCACGGCGCGGCATGATTACGGGCAGATCGGCATGGTCGGCGCCTTCGCGCATGAGAAGCCGCACCACAACCGCGCGCTGGAACTCTTCCTGCCGGCCGGCCCCTTCGCGCAATTGCCGCTGGCGAGCCTCGGCAGCTATGGCACCGGCACGCTGCCTCATGCTTCCTCCTTCGTCTGGACCGAGCGGCGCAGCGTGGCGACGCGCATGCTGGCGCTGTCGGATGCGGATTTCGCGCGCGAATTGCGGCGCCGCATCGGCGACCACCTGGGCGCCATCGAGCCCATCGGCCGCCGCTGGCACTACCCGCTGACGGCGATGCACGCGACGCGCTACGTGGCCGAGCGCCTGGCCCTGGTGGGGGATGCGGCGCATGGCATGCACCCCATCGCCGGGCAGGGACTCAACATCGGCTTCCGCGATGTGGCGGCGCTGACCGAGCTGGTGGCGGATGCTCATGCGGCGGGCGAGGATGTGGGCAGCGCCGCGCTGCTCGCGCGCTACCAGGCGAGGCGGCGGCCGGATGCGCTGATGATGATCGGCGCGACCCATGTGCTGGAGAAGCTGTTCGGCAACGATGTGGGCCCGGTGCGCTGGGCGCGGCGCCTCGGCATTGCGGCGGTGGATCGGATTCCCGGCCTCAAGCGCGCCTTCGCGCGGCAGGCGATGGGGCTGCCGCTGCGCGGCTAGGCGATGTCGGGAGGCGGAGTGGTGGAGCTGAGGGGAATCGAACCCCTGACCTCGTCATTGCGAACGACGCGCTCTACCAACTGAGCTACAGCCCCGCACCACATCACCGGCGCTGTCGCACCGGCTGCGGGGCGCGTCATGCGGGATGAGGGCGGGGGTGTCAAGCGTCCCCCCGGGGGCGGCAACCGCACTCCCCCTTGCCGGTTCAGCGACCTTCCGCGACAAGGAACCCTTCACGCCGTCCCTTTCGGAGCGCCGACGTCCATGATCCTCGACGCCTTGTTCTTCCTGGTCCAGGCGGGGCTCACCCTGTTCTTCTGGGCCATCCTGATCGCGGCGGTGCTCTCGCTGCTCATCGGCTTCAACGTGCTGGACACGCGCAACCGCGTGGTCTGGACCATCTCCGACTTCTTCTACCGCGTGACCGAGCCCGCCATGCGCCCGGTGCGGAACAGGCTTCCAAATCTGGGGGGCATTGATCTCTCGCCGCTGGTCGTCCTGCTGCTGGTCCAGGCCGCCATGCTGCTGGTCGCGGCCATCAAGGGCTACATGATCGCCTTCGGCCTGTATTTCTGAACCATGGCGAAGATCCTTGACGGCAAGGCGGTGGCCGAGCGCCTGCGCGGCCAGCTCGCCACCCGGATTGCGGCGCTGGACTTCCGGCCCGGCCTGGTCGTGCTCCGCGTGGGCGAGGACCCGGCGAGCGGTGTCTATGTCCGCAACAAGGACAAGGCGGCGACGGCGGCCGGCTTCGCCTCCCGCACGCGGCATCTGCCCGAGAGCACGACGGAAGCCGAGCTGCTGGCCGAGATCGCGGCCCTGAACGCGGACCCGGCGGTGGATGGCATCCTCGTCCAGCTCCCGCTGCCCGCCCATATCCGCGCCGAGGCGGCGATCGCGGCGGTGGACCCGGCGAAGGATGTGGACGGCTTCCATCCGATCAATGCCGGGCGGCTCGCCTCCGGCCTGCCGGGACTTGTTCCCTGCACCCCGCGGGGCGCGATGCACCTGCTGGCCGAGGCCGGGGCCAGCCTGCGCGGCGCCCGGGCCGTGGTGGTGGGCCGCAGCCAGATCGTTGGCCGGCCCATGGCGCAGCTGCTGCTGGCGGCCGACTGCACCGTGACCATCGCCCATTCCCGCACGCGGGACCTGCCGGAGGAATGCCGCCGCGCGGACATCCTGATCGCCGCCGTGGGCCGGCCCGAAATGATCCGCGGCGACTGGGTGCGCGAGGGCGCGATCGTCATCGATGTCGGCATCAACCGCCTGCCGGATGGCAGGCTCGTGGGCGATGTCGCCTATGCCGAGGCGCTGCCGCGCGCGGCCGCCATCACGCCGGTGCCGGGCGGCGTCGGCCCCATGACCATCGCCTGCCTGCTCGAGAACACGCTCGAAGCGGCCCTGGCGCGGCGTGGGCGCAGGGTTGGTGTGGCGGCTGCGCCCCAGGGAAGACCATGATCCTGCACCGCGCCTTGCAGGTGTTTGGCGGCCTGGCCTTGCTGGCCTGCCTGCATCTGGCCTGGGGGGCCACGCCCTGGGGCGGCGAGGGCTGGTCCCGCGCGCGCATGCTCTATGCCGGGGCGGGGGGGGTCTCCTCCCTCGCGCTGATCGCCATCGGCGGCCTCGGCATCACGCTGCGCCGCCAGCAGGAGGCACTGGCCCGGATCGAGGCCCTGCTGCGCCAGAAGCAGGGCTAAGGCCGGCTTCCATCAACCTCCTTCTCGCCACGCTCTACGTGCTGATGTGGGGCTCCGCCTTCAATGCGGCGCGCCTCGTCGCGCTGGAATGGCCGGCCCTCTGGGCCCTGGCCATCCGTTTCGTCGCGGTGGTGCCGCTGCTCTGGCTGATCTGGCGCTGGCGGCGCGTGCCCTTCCCGGTGGGCGAGGATCGCTGGCGCCTCGCGCTGATGGGCGCCTTCGGGATGGGCGGATACCTGGCCTGTGCCTGGGTCGCCTCGGCGCATGTGCCTTCGGGGCTGGTGGCGCTGCTGGCCGCCTGCGCGCCGCTCTTCGTGGCGCTGGGCGAGGCCTGGCGCGGGCAGCGACTGAGTCCGGGCGGGTGGCTTGGCCTGGCCCTCGGCTGGATCGGCGTCGCGACGCTCGGCTTCCTGCGCTCGGCCGACGGGCTGGAGGCGGCCGAGGCCTGGGGCATCGGCCTCGCGCTCTGCGGCGCCTTCCTCCAGGCGGTGGGCGTTCTGGCCTATGCCCCGGCGCGCGCCCGGATGGATCCCTGGGCCGCCAATCTCGGCCAGACGGCGGTGGCGAGCCTGGTGCTGATCCTGCTCACCGTTGGCCTGGGCGGGCCGCCGCCCAAGGAGGCCAGCGGCACGCTGATCCTTGCCATGGTCTATTCCTGCCTCGCGGTCGGGATCGCCGGCTATGGGCTGTTCTTCGTGGTGATCCGCCGCTTCGGCGCCTCCAACGCGGCGGCGCTGCAGCTCATGGCGCCGCCCGTCGCGGCCGTGCTCGGCTGGGCCTTCATGGGCGAGCGGCTGGCCTGGGGTGACCTGCTGGGGGGTGCGATCACGCTGGCCGGCCTGTTGCTCATGTTCCGGGCGCGCTGAGCCGGGCGCGCGGTGACTTTGCCCTTTCGCCGGATCCCGGCCTAACTTCGCGTCATGCTTCACGGCCGCAAGATCCTGCTGATCGTCTCGGGCAGCGTCGCCGCCTTCAAGGCGCTGATGCTGGTCCGCCTGCTCCGCGCCGAGGGCGCCACGGTGCGCGCCGTGCTGACCGCGGGCGGCGCCCGCTTCGTTACGAAGGAGTCGCTCGCCGCCATCACGGGCGAGCCGGTGCAGGACGACCTCTGGGCGGCCGAGGCCGAGATCGGCCATATCCGGATGGCGCGCTGGGCCGACCTTGTGGTGGTCGCCCCCGCCTCGGCCAACCGCCTGGCGCAGATGGCCCAGGGCCTCGCCCCCGATCTCGCCGGCTGCATCCTGCTGGCGACGCGCGCGCCCGTGCTGGTGGCGCCGGCGATGAATCCCGCCATGTGGGCGCACCCCGCCACGCGCGCGAACATGGCCACACTCCTGGCGCGCGGCGTGCGGGTGGTGGGGCCCGAGGATGGCCCGATGGCCGAGCCGGAATCCGGGCCGGGGCGGCTGGCCGAGCCCGAGGCCATGGCGGCGGCGATCCGCGCCGTCTTTGCCACCGGTCCGCTCTCGGGCCTGCACGCGCTGGTGACGAGCGGGCCGACGCATGAGCCGATTGATCCGGTGCGCTACATCGCCAATCGCAGCAGCGGCAAGCAGGGCCACGCCATCGCGGCGGCGCTGGCCGCCCTCGGCGCGCGCGTGACGCTGGTGAGCGGCCCCGTCGCCCTGGCCGACCCGCCCGGCGTCACGGTGCGGCGCGTGGAGACGGCGCGCGAGATGCTGGCCGCCTGCGAGGCCGCCCTGCCGGCCGAGATCGCCATCTTCGCCGCCGCCGTCGCCGATTGGCGCGTGGCACGGGAGGCCGGGCAGAAGCTGAAGAAGCAGCCGGGCGAAGCCGCGCCCACGCTCGGCATGGCGCTGAACCCGGACATCCTGGCCACGCTCTCGCGCCACGCGCAGCGCCCGCGGCTCGTCATCGGCTTCGCCGCCGAGACCGAGCATGTCGTGGAGCACGCGCGGCAGAAGCTGGCGCGCAAGGGCTGCGACTGGATCGTGGCGAATGACGTTTCCGGCGATGTGATGGGTGGTGCGGAGAATGCCGTGCACCTGGTCACCGCCGCCGCCGTGGAGGACTGGCCGAGGATGCCCAAGGAACAGGTCGCGGCGCGGCTCGCCGCCCGCATCGCGGAGCAGCTCGCATGAAGGTCCTGGTCCAGCGCCTGCCGCATGCCGAGGGCCTGCCGCTGCCCGCCTATGCCACGCCCGGCTCGGCCGGGATGGACCTGCTGGCGGCGCGCGAGATGGTGATCCCGCCCGGCGGCCGCGCCCTGGTGCCGACGGGCCTGGCCGTGGCCATCCCGGATGGCTTCGAGATGCAGGTGCGCCCGCGCTCCGGCCTCGCACTCAAGCATGGCGTGACGGTGCTGAACGCGCCGGGCACGGTGGACAGCGACTATCGCGGCGAGGTGGGCGTGATCCTGCTCAACACGGCGGCCGAGCCCTTCGCCATCGCGCGGGGCGAGCGCATCGCCCAGGCGGTCTTCGCGCCGGTGACGCGCGCCGTCTGGGAAGAGGTGGTGGTGCTGCCCGAGACGCAGCGCGGCACGGGCGGCTTCGGTTCGACCGGGCGGGGCTAGAGGAAGACGCGTTGAGGCGGAATCGCCGAAGCGCGGAATTATCCGCCCAGGAGAGGCCTGACCCTGCGGCGTGAACGCAGCGTGGTCTATCGCCTGCGGGGGAGCATCCGCTCCAGCAGCCCGTCGCGCAGGATGTACTGGTGGAAGATCGCCGCCGCGGCATGCAGCAGGGCGAGGATCACCAGCGCGTTGGAGGCGAGCTCATGCGCGCCCTTCAGCGTGCGGGAGAAGGCGCGGTCCGGCGTCATCGGCGAGGGCAGGGGGATGAAGCCGAGGAAGGACATCTCCGACCCGCGCGCCCAGAGCGCCGCGAGGCCGAGCGCCGGCGCCAGCAGCATCGTCACGTAGAGCGCCACATGGGCGAGATGCGCCGCGCGCGCCATCCAGGCGCCCATCGGCACCGGCGCGGGATGCGGGGCGAGGCCGCGCCAGAGGATCCGGATCAGGCTCAGCCCGAACACGGCGAGGCCGAGCGAGCCGTGCAGGTTGGTGCCCGGCCCGCCCCGCCCCTGGGCGAGCTCGCTGGTCACATAGGCGCCCAGGATCAGCAGCGCGATCAGCCAATGCAGGGCGAGCGTCAGGGGGTCGTGGCGGGGGTGGGCCATGGGGTTTTTTTCTCCGGCCCGGAGGGATTGGCACGGCGCGGGCGGCCGCGCCTTGATCGGGCGCAAGCCGCATGGCTTGCCGAAGCGGCCGCGCCGGGCCACCTCTGTGCCATCATGCGCCCGAACCGCCCGATCTACCTCGACCACCACGCCACCACCCCGCTCGACCCGCGGGTGCTGGCCGCCATGCGCCCCTGGTGGGAGGAGAATTTCGCCAACCCCCATTCCGTCGAGCACGCCATGGGCCGCGCGGCGGAGGAGGCGGTGGAGGCGGCCCGCGCCCAGGTGGCGGAGCTGATCGGCGCCGACGCGCGCGAGATCATCTTCACCTCCGGCGCCACCGAGGCGAACAACATCGCCATCAAGGGCGCCGCGCGCTTCGCCGCCGCCGATGGCCGCGCGCCGCGCCGCATCATCACCCTCGCCACCGAGCACAAATGCGTCCTCGAATCCGTGCGCGACCTCGCGGCCGAGGGCTTCGAGCCGGTGATCCTGCCGGTGCGGCCCGATGGCCTGCTCGACCTCGACCTGCTGCGGGCGGCGCTGGAGGTGCCCACGCTGCTCGTCTCGGTCATGGCGGTGAACAACGAGACGGGCGTGGTGCAGGACCTGGCCGCCATCGGCGCCCTGGCGAAGGAGGCGGGTGCCCTCTTCCACACCGACGCCGCCCAGGCGGCCGGCCGCATCCCGCTCGACGTGGAGGAAATCCGGGCCGACCTGCTCTCGCTCTCGGGCCACAAGATGTATGGGCCGAAGGGGGTGGGCGCGCTCCATGTCCGCCGCCGGCCGCGCGTTCGCCTCGCCCCGCTCTTCAGCGGCGGCGGGCAGGAGCGGGGGCTGCGCAGCGGCACGCTGCCGGCGCCGTTGCTGGTCGGCATGGGGGAGGCGGCGCGCATCGCCGCCGCCGAGGGGATGCTGGATTCCGGCCGCATCACCGGCCAGCGCCAGCGCCTGCTGGACGGGTTGATGGCCGCCATCCCGGGCCTGCGGATCAACGGCACGATGGAGAGCCGGGTCGCCGGCAATCTGAACCTGACCTTCCCCGGCGTGGAGGCGCAGGCCCTGCTGGCGGCCCTGCCCGATCTCTGCCTCTCCACCGGCTCGGCCTGTTCCTCGGCCGAAATCGCCCCCTCCTATGTGCTGGGCGCGATGGGAATTCCCGATTCCGAGGCTCGGGCCACCTTGCGGATTGGGCTGGGGCGTTTTACCTCGCCCGCCGAGATGGACCGTGCGGCCGCCCTGATCGGCGCCGCCTGGCAGCGCCTTTCCTCAACCCAGCACGCCGCGGAGTAGTATCGAACCATGCCGAAGATGACCTTCATCGAGCGCGACGGCACGCGCCGCGAAGTCGAGGCGGCGCTCGGCCTGTCCGTGCTGGAGATCGCGCATCGCCATGGCGTGGACATCGAGGGCGCCTGCGAGGGCAGCCTCGCCTGCTCCACCTGCCATGTGATCGTGGACGCCGCCTGGTTCCCCAAGCTGGCGGAGCCGACCGAGGATGAGGAAGACATGCTCGACCTCGCCTTCGACCTGCAGGAGACCTCGCGCCTCGGCTGCCAGCTCATCATGACCGAGGCGCTGGACGGGCTGGTGGTCAAGCTGCCCGCCGGCAGCCGCAATGCCGGCTGACCTGACCACGGCCGATCCGCTGGCCTTCGGCGCCGAAGGCGGCCTGTTCCGCAGGCTGCGTGACGCCTCGGGCGCGGATTGGACGGGCTACACCTGGCATCCCTTCGTGCAGCAGCTTTCCGCCGGAACGCTGCCGCTGCCGGCCTTCCAGCACTACCTGATCCAGGACTACCTCTTCCTGATCCATTTCGCGCGCGCCAAGGCGCTGGCGGTTGTGAAGGGCGAGAGCCTGCAGGCGATGCGCGACAAGGCGGCCGCCGTCCTCGCCATCCTGGACGAGACGCTGCTGCACCTGAAGTATTGCGCGGAATGGGGCCTCTCCGAGACGCAGGTCACGCAGATCCCGGAAACGCTGGAGACGGTGTCCTACACCCGCTGGGTGCTGGATCGCGGCCTCGCGGGGGACATCCTGGACCTTGAGATCGCGCTCGTGCCCTGCACCGTGGGCTATGCCGAGGTGGCGCGGCGCATCATGGCCGATCCGAAGCGGATGGTGGCGGGCAACCCCTACCAGTCCTGGATCGAAAGCTATGCCGGCGAAGGCTACCAGAGCATGGCCGAAGCCGCCGCGCGGCGCATTGACGCGCTGGGCGTGAGCCATGGCGGGGAGGCGCGCTTCGCCTCGCTGCTGCGCGACTTCTCGATGGCGGCGCGGCTGGAACAGGGCTTCTGGCAGCAGGGGCTGGATGCCGCTGGGCTTGCCAAGACCCCATGAAAATCCTCGTCGCCATGTCGGGCGGCGTGGACAGCAGTGTGGTCGCCGCACTGCTGCATGAGCAGGGGCATGAGGTCGTCGGCGCCACCCTTCAGCTCTACGACCACGGTGCCGCCGTGCAGAAGAAGGGCGCCTGCTGCGCCGGGCAGGACATCCATGACGCGCGCAACGTGGCCGAGCATCTCGGCATCCCGCATTACGTGCTGGACCGCGAGCAGCGCTTCCGCGACGCGGTGATCCAGGATTTCGCCGACAGCTACGCGCGCGGCGAGACGCCCATTCCCTGCATCCGCTGCAACCAGACGGTGAAGTTCCACGACCTGACGGAGCTCGCCGCCGATCTCGGCTGCGAGATGCTGGCGACCGGCCATTACGCCCGCCGCCTGGACGGGGCGCAGGGGGCGGAGCTGCACCAGGCGGTGGATCCGGTGCGGGACCAGAGCTACTTCCTCGCCCACACCACCCGCGCGCAGCTGGAACGCACGCTGTTTCCGCTCGGCGGCTTCGCCAGCAAGGCCGAGGTGCGCGCCCACGCGGCGCGGCTGGGCGTGGCGGTGGCCGAGAAGCCGGACAGCCAGGACATCTGCTTCGTGCCCACCGGCAGCTACGCCGATGTGGTCCAGAAATTCCGCCCCGAGGCGCTGGAGCCCGGCGAGATCGTGGACACGGAAGGCCGCGTGCTCGGCCAGCATCGCGGCCTCGCGCGCTACACGGTGGGGCAGGGGCGGGGCCTCGGCCTCTCGCGGCGCGAGGATGAGGAAGCGCTCTATGTGGCGCAGCTTGATGCGCCGCGCCGCCGCGTGGTGGTGGCGCATCGCCCGGCGCTCGCCCGCGCCAGGATTGCCGTGGGCGAGGTGAACTGGCTGATCGCGCCGCCCGCGGGCGCCTTCCGCTGCGAGGCGAAGCTGCGTGGGCGCGAGCAGCCCGCGCCGATGATGGCCGAATGGGACGGCGCGACGCTGGCGCTGACGCCCGATGAGCCCGCCATCGCGGCGCCGGGCCAGGCGGCGGTGCTCTATGACGGCGCGCGCGTCCTGGCGGGTGGCTTCATCCGCGCCTGAGGGCGCTTCTTTGCCCGCCGGCATTCATGCTTTCGCAACCAGCGCGCGCGCAATCTGCCCGTGCGGGGGTCCGTCCCCCCGCGCTGGCCGGTTGCGATTCTGGC
Organism: Sediminicoccus rosea; assembly: GCF_033547095.1. NCBI lineage: Bacteria > Pseudomonadati > Pseudomonadota > Alphaproteobacteria > Acetobacterales > Roseomonadaceae > Sediminicoccus > Sediminicoccus rosea. The sequence continues at coordinate 505,771 of NZ_CP137852.1, forward strand.
CAGCCTCGCGGTTTGTCAGGAAAGGATTTCCGGCATGAACTTGGCCAATACGGCCCCCGGCCCCGTGCCCTGGGGCGGCGCCCCGCCGCTTGCCCTGCCGGCATCGGCTTTCGTGTCGCTCCAGCTCAGCTTCGACCTGGCGGCCCCGCCGGAGCCCGCCTCCGGGGCGCCCCCTTCCTGGTTCGCGCTGAGCGAGGTGCGCGACAGCTCCCGCCATGGCGCCGAGGTCGCGGCGCTGCTCGTCATGCTGCAGCCGGTCGAGAGTGGCTTCGCGCCCCTGCTGGCCGAGGCCGCGCCCCCCGCGCTGGAGCAGGCGCCCCCCCTTCCGCCGCCCGAGCCGGCGGCCTGGATGCCGCCCCCCGCGGTCAGCCTTCCCCCGCCCGACTGGCTGATGCTCTGACCCATCGCGGGCCGGCGGATCACCTGGCCGGGAAGTGGATTTCCTGGACAGGAGCCGTCCAAAATTGTTTAATAGTTAAAGTGCCCTGCACACGCCCCAGGCGGTCTCCCGGCCGGGTTCCCCCCCGTCGGACGGTATGCATCCTGGCAGGTTTTCATGTAATCCGCTCGGGCGGGTGGCGGCCCGGCAGGCCGTGGGGCGCGCTGACAGGTCATGGCCCAAGGGCTTTCGATTCCACGCGGTGTGGAAAAGGTGCGCAAGTGATGTCTCGACGGGATCCGAAGGCCATGCAGACGGGCCACGGCGCATGAGCGGCACCCAGGCCGCCCGCGGGGCCGTGCCGCTCGCGGAGACGCCGCTCGGCAAGGCGCTCGCCGTCTGCCGCCGCCAATTCTGGCTGGTCGCCGCCTTCTCGGGCGTGGTGAACCTGCTCCAGCTCACCGTCTCGATCTACATGATGCAGGTGTTCGACCGCGTGCTCGCCACGCGCAACACCGACACGCTGCTCTACCTCACCCTCGTCGCGATCTTCGCGCTGATGATCCTCGCCATGCTCGAGGCGGTGCGCAGCGTCATCATGCAGCGCATCGCCGCCTGGGTGGAGCATCGCGTGGCGCCGGAGGGCTTCATGCGCGCCGTGGAGGGCCAGCTGCGCGGCGGCAACTACCGCATGGAGGCGCTGCGCGACCTCGGCATGTGCCGCGCCTTCCTGGGCTCGCCCGGCATGCTCGCGTTGTTCGACCTGCCCTGGGTGCCCGTCTATATCGGCCTCGTCTTCCTGCTGCACCCGATGCTGGGCTGGCTCGCGCTCGGCGGCGCCATCATCCTCTTCATCCTGACGCTGACGAACGAGGCCATCACCTCCAAGGCGCTGCAGACGGCCGGCGTCGCCGCCATGCAGGGCCATCGCCGGGCCGAGGCCATCGCCCGCAACGCCGAGGTGATCGACAGCATGGGCATGATGCCCGCCGTGCTGCGGCGCTGGCGCGGCGTGCTGGCCAATGCCCAGGAACCGCAGGAGACGGCGGCCGATCGCGCGGCCATCATCCTCTCGCTCATCAAGTTCTTCCGCCTTGCCGTGCAGCTGGCCGTGCTCGGCCTCGGCGCCTGGCTGGTCCTCCAGCAGGAGCTGACCTCGGGCGCCTCCATCGCCGCCTCCATCGTGATGGGCCGCGCGCTGGCGCCGGTCGAACAGGTGGTGGGCTCCTGGAAGCAGCTGGTGCAGGCGCGCTCCGCGCTGCGCCGCCTCAAGGTCTTCCTGACCATGCCGCGGCTGCGCCCGGCCGGCATGCCGCTGCCTGCCCCCCGCGGCGACCTCTCCGTCGAGCGGGTGAGCTACAATTTCCCGGGCCAGAACGTCTCCATGATCAAGGGCGTCAGCTTCGCGCTGGCCGCCGGCGAGAGCCTCGCCATCATCGGCCCCTCGGCCGCGGGCAAGACGACGTTGGTCCGCATGCTGATCGGCACGCTGCCGCCCACGGCGGGCGCCGTGCGCCTCGACGGCGCCGACGTCTTCCTCTGGCAGCGCGAGGATTTCGGCCGCTACCTCGGCTACCTGCCGCAGGATGTGGAGCTGTTCGAGGGCACCGTCTTCGACAACATCGCCCGCCTTTCCGAGGCCGAGCCCGAGGCCGTGTTCGAAGCCGCGAAGCTTGCCGGCTGCCATGAGATGATCCTGCGCCTGCCCGCCGGCTATGAGACCGAGATCGGCGATGCCGGCGCGCATCTCTCGGGCGGGCAGCGGCAGCTCGTCGGTCTCGCGCGCGCGCTGTTCGGCGCGCCGCGCCTCGTCGTGCTGGACGAGCCCAACAGCAACCTCGATGGCGACAGCGAGGCCGCGCTTGGCCGCGCGCTCCAGCGCCTGAAGGCGCAGGGCGTCACCGTCGTCCTCGTCTCCCACCGGCCGGCCCTGGTGCAGGAGGTGGACAAGGTCCTGGTCATGAAGGACGGCGCGGCCGAGCTCTTCGGCCCGCGCGCCGAGGTGCTCAAGCGCCTTTCCGGCCCGCCGCGCCCGGTGCAGCTCGCCTCCGCCGGAGGGAGTGGCGCCTGATGCTCGACACCACCGAGACCCGGCTCCCCGTGCCGCGCCCCGCGGTGCAGCCCGCGCGCATGCCGCCCGAGATCGAGACCGAGGCGCCGCGCACGCGGGGCGTGGTCCTGTTCGGCCTCATCGTCATGTTCGGCTTCTTCGGCGGCTTCATGGCCTGGGCCGTCTTCGCCCCCCTCTCCGAGGCGGCGATCGCGCCGGGCATGATCAAGGTGGAGGGCACCCGCCGCACGCTGCAGCACCTGGAAGGCGGCATGGTGCGCGAGATCCTGGTGCGCGATGGCGACCAGGTGCGCGAGGGCCAGGTGCTGATGCGGCTGGATGACGTGCAGTCGGGCTCGGCGGTGGCGGGCCTCGTCGCGCAGCGCGATGCCTTCCTGGCGCAGCAGGCGCGCCTCGTGGCCGAGCTGGAGCGCGCCGAAAGCATCACCTTCCCGCCGGAGCTGCTGGCCTCGCGCGAGCCGCGCGCGGCCGAGGCCATGGCCGGGCAGCGCAACCTCTTCCAGGCGCGCCAGGCGAGCCTCTCCAGCCAGCTGAACGTGCTGACCAACCGGCGCGACCAGGCGCGGGGCACCATCGCCTCGGCCGAGGGGCAGATCGAGGCGGCGCGCCGCCAGCTCACGCTGCTGGTGCAGGAGGAGGCGATGCGGCGCGGCCTCGTCCAGCAGGGCCTGGCCCGCCTGCCCGAACTGCTGGCGCTGCAGCGACAGCTCGCCGCGACCGAGGGCCTGATCGCCGACCTGACCGGCCAGATCCGCCGCGCCAATGCCGCCGTCGAGGAGGCCGAGAGCCAGACCCGCCAGGCGACGGACCAGCGCCTGCAGGAGGCCGGGACCGAACTGCGCGAGGTGGTGGGCCGCCTCGCCGAGGTGGAGGAGCGGCTGCGCGCCGCGGCCGACATCTCCACCCGTCGCGACATCGTGGCCCCCGAGGACGGGACCATCGTGAACCTGCGCGTCTTCAACCTGGGCGCCGTGCTCCGCCCGGGCGACCCGGCGATGGAGCTGGTGCCGGTGCGCGACCGGCTGATCGCCGAGGTGCATGTGCAGCCCATGGACATCGACGTGGTCTTCACCGGCCTGCCGGCGGAAATCCGCCTGCCCGCCTTCAAGCAGCGCCTCGTGCCCTACCTGCATGGCGAGGTCACCTTCGTGGCGCCGGACATCACGGTGGACCCGCAGACGCGCGCCAGCCACTACCGCGCGCATATCCGCATCGATGCCGAGCAGCTGGCCCGGCTGCCCGCCGTCTTCCTGACGCCGGGCATGCCGGTGGAGGCGCATATCCAGCTCGGCAGCCGCACCTTCTGGCGCTACATCACGCAGCCCGTGGTGGACAGCTTCCACCGCGCCTTCCAGGAGCCCTGAGCCGGCCAGACCAGGCTGCGTTCACTGCGCATGGTCCAGGCTTGGCTGGGAGGATGCTTCGGCGATTCCGCCCCGATCTAACCGCCGCGCGGCGCCTCGGCCCGGGTGGCGCGCAGGGCGCGGCGAAGCTTGGCGATGCCGGTCCGCACATGGCCCGAGGCGCAGAGCCGCTTGCCCTCCTCGGCCAGCTCGCGCGGGGTGCCGCTGACCGGTGTCGGGCTCGCGGCCAGGCGGGCGGCCAGCGCCTCGCAATACTCGGCATTGTCGGTGGTGGTGCGCGACGTGCCCTCATCGGCCCGCGCGGGGCCGAACGACAGCAGGATGACAGCGAGGGTGGCGAGGCGACGCATGGCCCAGACATGCGCCGCGCGGCGTCTCGGGGGGATGGGCCGGCCGTGAAGCCTTGGTCATGGAGGGCGAGCTATTCGGCCGGGGCGTCGAGTCCGGCCCCGGGCAGGAGCAGCGCCACCTTGAGCCCGGGCGGCTCGGCGCCGGGTTTCGCATCGGCCAGCATCACCTCGCCCGCATGCAGCTGCGCCACCGCCCGCACCAGCGCGAGGCCAAGGCCGGAGCCGGGCAGGTTGCGGGAGGCATCGGCGCGGAAGAAGCGGTCCATGGCCCGCGCGCGGTCCTCGGGCGAGAGGCCGGGGCCGGAATCGCTCACCGCGATCTCGATGCCCCGTTCGTCCTGGCGGGCGGTCAGCCGGACCACGCCGCCCACGGGCGTGAACTTGATGGCGTTGTCGAGCAGGTTCGCCACCGCCTGCAGCAGCAGGTCGCGGTCGCCCAGCATGGGCAGGTGCTCGGGCATCCCGGTCTGAAGGGTCTGCTCGCGGGCCTCGGCCATCACCTCGTAGAATTCGGCGGCGTCGCGCAGCACCTCGGGCAGGTCGAGCGGCGCGAAGGCGGCGCGGCGGGCGCCGGCCTCGGCCTCGGCGATGCGCAGCAGGGCCTGGAAGATACGGGTGATGTTGTCGAGGTCGGCGATGCCCTCCTCCACCGCGGCGCGCAGCTCCTCCTCGGTGGCGGCGGTGGCGAGGCTGCCTTCCAGCTTGCCGCGGGCGCGGGCGATGGGGGTGCGAAGGTCATGCGCGATGGCATCCGCCACGCCGCGCATCCCCGCCATCAGCGCCGCGATCCGGTCCAGCATGGCGTTCATGGTCGCGCCCAGCCGGTCGAACTCGTCACCCTGCGGGGAGAGGGGGACGCGCTGCGAGAAATCCCCCGCGGCGATGCCCTGCGCGGTGGCGACGGCCGGGCGCATGCGGTTCTGCAGCGCCCGGCGGATCACCGCCGCGCCCATGACCGCGAAGAGCAGCACGGCGCCGAGCGACCAGGCGACGCCCTCGGTCAGCAGCAGGCGGAGCTGCACGCGCTCGCTCTCGTCCCGGCCGACGAGCAGGCGCAGCCCCGGCAGGTCGCGCCGGTGGACGCGCGCCTCGGCAGTCGCGCCGTCATGCAGGATGCGGGTGCGGAACCAGGCGCCCTCCTCGCCGATGGCGGTGGGCCAGGTGGTAAGGTTGCCGGCCAGCTTCACGCCTTGCGCGTTCACCAGCAGGTAGATGGTCTCGTTCTCGGCATCGAGGGCGAGGCGCTCCTCGATCGCGTCGATCAGGCCCTGGGCGCCGGCATCGCGATAGCGCTCGACCAGGGCCGAGGCATCGGTGCGGATGGCGGCGATGGTCTGCCGGTCCAGCGCGCCCGCCGTCGCCCACCAGAGCACCGCCACCAGGAAGGCGGCGGCGACCGAGAAGATGCCGACGAACAGCAGGGCGAAGCGGAACCCGGCCGATTGCAGCAGGCGGGGGGCCTGCGCCGCGCGCGGCATCAGGCGGCCGGTCAGGCCTCGGCCCGGATCATGTAGCCGGCGTTCCGGACCGTGTGGATCAGCGGCTTGTCGAAGCCCTTGTCGAGCTTCTGGCGCAGGCGGCTGACATGCACGTCGATCACGTTGGTCTGAGGGTCGAAATGGTAATCCCACACCTTCTCGAGCAGCATGGTGCGCGTCACCACCTGGCCGGCATGGCGCATCAGGTGCTCCAGCAGGCGGAATTCGCGCGGCTGCACGTCAATCTTGCGGGTGCCGCGCATCACGGTGCGGCTGAGCAGGTCCAGCTCGAGATCGGCAACGCGGAGCTTCGTCACCGGCGCCTCGGAGGAGGGGCGGCGGCCCAGCGCCTCGACGCGGGCGAGCAGCTCGGCGAAGGCGAAGGGCTTCACCAGATAGTCGTCGCCGCCGGCCTTGAGGCCCTTCACCCGCTCATCCACGCCCGAGAGGGCGGAGAGGAAAAGCACCGGGGTGCGGTTGCCCTGCTGGCGCAGCGTCTCGACCAGGCGGACGCCGTCCACCCCGCCGGGCAGCATGCGGTCCAGCACCAGCATGTCGAAGGATTCCGAGGCCGCGAGGAACAGGCCATCCCGCCCGTTCGCCGCATGCTCCACCGTGTGGCCGGCCTCCTGCAGGCCCTTCTTCACGAAGCGGGCCACCTCGACGTCATCTTCCACGAGAAGGATGCGCATCATGTTGTCTTGTCCTTCAATCGGGCCCGGGCTTCCTCATCCCGGGCCGGGGGGCCGGCGCCCCACTTGCAACGTAACCTCCTGCGTGCGTCCGTCGCGGAGAACCGTCAAGCGCACATTCTGCCCGGGCGGCACGGCGGCGACGCTGCGGATGAGCCCGCGCGAGGTTTCCGTCCGTTCGCCATTGATGGCCAGCACCACATCGCCCACGCGCAGACCGCCGCGCCCGGCGGGCCCCGAGCGCTCGACGCCCGCGATGAGCACGGCGCGCCGGCTGGCGCGCGGGTCCTCGGCCACCAGGTCCTGCACGGAGACGCCGAGCCAGCCGCGCTCCACCCGGCCCTCGCGCCGCAGCGTCTCGATCACCGGGCGCGCGAGGTCGGAAGGGGTGGCGAAGCCGATGCCGGCGCTGGCGCCGGAGGGCGAGTAGATGGCCGTGTTGATGCCGATCACCTCGCCCGCCATGTTGAAGAGCGGGCCGCCGGAATTGCCAGGGTTGATGGCGGCGTCGGTCTGGATGAAGTCGTCGAAGGGCCCGGCGCCGATGTCACGCCCGCGGGCGGAGACGATGCCTGAGGTGACGCTGCCGCCCAGGCCGAAGGGATTGCCGGCGGCCAGCACCCATTGGCCGATCCGAAGCGACGCGCTGCTGCCGAAGCCCACGGCCACGAGCGGGGTGCGGCTCTCGACGCGCAGCAGCGCGAGGTCGGTCAGTTCATCGCCGCCGATGACGCGGGCCGGGAGTTCCTGCCCGCCCTGCACGCCGACCATGACGCGCTGCGCCTGGCCGACCACATGGTTGTTGGTGACCACGAGGCCAGAGGGATCAATGACGAAGCCCGAGCCCGCGCCCTGCACGCGCTCCCGCCGGCCGCGGAAATAGCGCTCGAACGGCGTGCCGCGGAATTCGGGCGGGGGCTGGACGCTCTGCTCGCCGCTCACGGCGATGTTGACCACGGCGGGCAGCACGCGCTCGGCCAGGTCGGCGAAATCGGGCAGCAGGCCGCGCTGCGCCACGGCCGGCCCGCTCCCGCAGCCGGCCAGCGCGGGCGGCAGCAGCAGCGCGCCCAGCACGGCCCGGCGGCGGCTCAGGAAGGGGGTGGACAGCGGCGGCATGGACGGGTCCGGCGGTTCCTTGGCCAGGGGCCGCCCGCGAATCGGGGCGGGCGGCGCCATTACAGTCCTTATCATCTGGCCAGAGCGGGGCCGGATGCAAGCAGGCCCGCGCGGGTGCCCGGCCTAGAGGTCCTTCAGTACCGCCCAGAGGTCGTTCTTCACCTCGAAGCCGATGCCCGGCACGTCGGGCATGGCGACGCGGCTCTTCTCGACCGGCACGCCGCTGGCGAAGCCGCCGAAGGGCGCGAAGACCTCGGGATAGCTCTCATTCCCGCCCAGGCCGAGGCCGGTCGCGATGTTCAGCGCGAACTGGTGGCCGCCATGCGGCACGCAGCGGCGGGGCGACCAGCCATGCTCCCGCAGCATGGTCAAGGTGCGGAGATACTCGACCAGGCCGTAGGACAGGGCCGGGTCGAATTGCAGGATGTCGCGGTCGGGGCGCAGGCCGCCATGGCGGATCAGGTTCCGCGCATCGAGCATGCTGAACAGGTTCTCGCCGGTGGCGAGCGGCGGCGCGTAGTGCTCGGCCAGCGTCGCGTGGGTGGAATAGTCCAGCGGGTCCAGCGGCTCCTCGTACCAGCGCAGGCCGAAGCCCTGGATGGCGGCGGCGTAGCTGAGCGCCGCATGCAGCCCGAAGCGGCCATTCACGTCCACGCAGAGGCGCGAACCGTCGCCATCCAGCAGCTTCAGCACCGCCTCGATGCGGCTGAGATCGAGCAGCAGGGCCTCGCGCAGGGGCATGCCGGGCGAGCCGCCGATCTTCATCTTCACGACCGAATAGCCCATGCCGAGGTAGCGCTTCATCTCCTCGACCAGGCCATCCACATCCTTGCCGGGGTGGTAGTAGCCGCCCGCCGCATAGACCCAGGCGGTCGCGTCGCTGCGGCCGCCATTGAAGCGGTTGGAGAGAAGCTTCCAGAGCGGCAGGCCGGCCAGCTTCGCCGTCGCGTCCCAGAGCGCCATGTCGAGCACGCCGACGGCGACCGAGCGGTCGCCATGGCCACCGGGCTTCTCGTTCTTCATCATCGCCGTCCAGGCGGGGACGGGATCGAAGCCGCCATCCTCATGGGCGGGCAACTCGCCCGCCTCTTCCAGGCGGGGGATGAAGCGCTCGGCCAGCAGGCCGGGCTGCGCGTAGCGGCCATTGCTGTTGAAGCCATAGCCCGTGGCCTTGCGGCCATCGCCGGATTCCACCGTGATGGCGACGACGCTCGCCGTCATCTTGGAGAAGTCGATATAGGCGTTGGCGATGGCGCTCATGATGGGCAACACGCCCTGGCGGATCGAGGTGATCTTCACCGTCAGATCGCCTTCTGCGCGCGCAGCGCCGCGATCTCATCCGCCGAGAAGCCGAATTCGGCCAGCACCTCCTCCGTGTGCTCGCCGCGCTCGGGCGTGGGGCGGCGGGCGCATTCCACGCCCTCGATCTGCATGGGCGCGCGCACCGTCTTGATCTGGCCCAGCAGCGGGTGCTCCACCGGCATCTCCATGCCCAGATGCTGCACCTGGCGGTCGGCGAAGACCTGGTCCATCGAATAGACCGGGCCGCAGGGGACGCCGGCCTCGTTGAAGCGGCTCACCCAGTACTCGCTGGTGTTGGTGCCGATCACGGCCTGCAGCATGGCGTTGGTCTTGGCGCGGTTCTTCGTGCGCAGCTTGTCGTTCGCCACATCGGGGTCCTTGGCCTCCTCCTGGATGCCGAGGACGGCGACGATGCGCTCCCACATGTTCTGGCCGCCGCCGGCGAGATTCACCACGCCGTCGGTGGTTTGGAAGAGGCCGGTGGGGGTGGTGGTCGGGTGGTCATTGCCGGCCTGCTTCGGCACCTCGCCCTTCATGGTCCAGCGGGTGGCCTGGAAGTCCATCATGCCGATCATCGCCTCGAGCAGGCTGACATGGACCCAGCGGCCCTTGCCCGTCTGCTCGCGCTCCAGCAGCGCCACCAGGATGCCGATGGCGCAATAGAGCCCGGAGGTGAGGTCGGCCACCGGGATGCCGACGCGCACCGGCCCCTGGCCGGGCAGGCCGGTGACCGACATCAGCCCGCCCATGCCCTGGGCGATCTGGTCGAAGCCCGGGCGCTTGGCATAGGGGCCGGTCTGGCCGAAGCCGGAGATGGAGCCCAGTACGATGCGCGGGTTGATCTTCGACAGAGTGTCATAATCCAGGCCGAGGCGCGCCTTCACGTCGGGGCGGTAGTTCTCGACCACCACATCGGCCTTTTCCACCATGCGGTGGAGCGTGGCGCGGCCCTCGGCGGACTTCAGGTTCAGCGTCATGCCGCGCTTGTTGCGATGGACCAGCTGGAAATCGGGGCCATGGCGCTCGCCGCCCATGCCCTTGCTGGTGTCCACCTCGTCCGTCGCCTCGATCTTGATGACATTGGCGCCCCAATCGGCGAGCTGCCGCACGCAGGTCGGACCGGAACGGACGCGGGTGAGGTCGAGGACGGTGAAGCGGCTGAGCGGCATCATGGTGGGAGGTCTCCGGAGGGGTCCGATCGCCGCAGGCGTGAATCGGCCGCCCGGCATCGGTTGGCAGGCATCTTCCACCGGAGGGCTTTCGCTGCAACCCTCCCCGCCACAGGAACTTGAGAGGAACCCGCCATGTCCGATGAACTTCTGCCCAAGGAGCTTTTGGTCGAACGCCGCGACGGCATCGTCTTCGTCACGCTCAACCGGCCCCAGGCCCGCAATGCGCTGACCTTCCCGATGTATGAGGGGCTGGCGAAGCTCGCCACCGAGGCCAACACGGATGACAGCGTGAAGGTCATCGTCATCACCGGTGCGGGCGAGAAGGCCTTCGCGGCGGGGACGGACATCAGCCAGTTCACCAATTTCCGCACGGCGGCGGATGCGCTGGCCTATGAGGAAAAGATCGACCGGATCATGACCGCGCTCGAGACCTGCGTGAAGCCGACCATCGCGGCCATCGCTGGCGCCTGCACGGGCGGTGGGGCGGGCATCGCCTCGGTCTGTGACCTGCGCATCGGCGCGGCCAATGCGCGCTTCGGCTTCCCCATCGCCAAGACGCTGGGCAATTGCCTCTCCATGGCGAATTACGCGCGGCTGGCCACCATGATGGGGCCGACGCGCGTGATGGACCTCGTCTACACCGCGCGGCTGCTGGATGCGGAGGAGATGAAGGCGGTGGGGCTGCTGAGCGAGATCCTGCCGGACCATGCGACCCTCCAGGCGCGCGCGGCGGAGTTGGCGGAGACGCTGACGCGCCACGCGCCGCTCACCATGCGCGCGACGAAGGAGGCGATGCGCCGCCTGCGCGCGCCGCTGCGCGAGATCCATGGCGATGACCTGGTGGAGATGTGCTTCACCAGCGCCGATTTCGCGGAGGGCGTTTCGAGCTTCCTGGCCAAGCGCCCCGCGGAGTGGAAGGGGAAGTGATGGGGAAGGGGGCGCGCTGAGCGCCCCCGCCCGGATCAGAAGGCGACCTGGTCGCCGCCCTTGAGCTGGAGCATTTCGCGGGCCTCGTCCGGGCTCGCGATCTCCAGGCCCAGGCCCTCGATGATCTGGCGCACCAGGCGCACCTGTTCGGCATTGCTGGTGGCAAGGCGCCCGGGGCCGGCCCAGAGGCTGTCCTCCAGCCCCACACGGACATTGCCGCCCATCGCCGCCGCCATGGCGGCGATCTTGAGCTGGTTGGCGCCCGCACCCAGCACGGACCACTGGTAGTTGTCGCCAAAGAGGCGATCGGCCGTGCGCTTCATGTGCATCACATCATCCGGATGCGCGCCGATGCCGCCTTGCAGGCCGAACACGGTCTGGATGAAGAGCGGCGCCTTCACCAGGCCCTGATCGAAGAAATACTTCAGGTTGTAGAGGTGCGAGGTGTCGTAGCACTCGAACTCGAAGCGCGTGTTGTTCCCGGCGCAGGTGGTCAGGATGTACTCGATGTCCTGGAAGGAATTGCGGAAGATGATGTCCTTGTTCGCCAGGTAGGCGGGCTCCCAGTCATGCTTGAACTCCTTGAAGCGGTTCAGCATGCCGAAGAGGCCGAAATTCATCGAGCCGAGGTTGAGCGAGGCGACCTCCGGCTTGTGCAGGGCGGCGGGGCGCACGCGCTCCTCGATGGTCATCGTCGGCGCGCCGCCGGTGGTGATGTTCACCACACAATTGCTGGCCTGCTTGATGATGCCGAGGAAGGGCGCGAAGGCCTCGGGCGACTGGTCGGGCCGGCCATCCTCGGGGTTGCGCGCGTGCAGGTGGACGATGGCGGCCCCCGCCTCCGCCGCGCCGATGGCGGCTTCGGCGATCTCGGCCGCGGTGATGGGCAGGTGCGGCGACATGCTGGGCGTGTGGATGGCGCCGGTGACGGCGCAGGTGATGATGACGCGGCGCGGCTTGGCCATGATGCGTTTCCCCTTTGGATGTGCGTGGAGTTTGGGCGAAGCGCCGCTAATCGGAAATAGGCCCCGAGCGGAGTTTCTTCGTGGCGCCCCGCTTGGTCTTGCTGTCCATGCGGCGGATCTGCGAGCCCTTGGTGGGCTTGGTCTTGCGGCGCTTGGGGGGCGGCGGCTTCGCGGCCTCGTCCAGGAGTTCCTGCATGCGGGCCAGCGCATCCTCGCGGTTGCGCTCGCGCGTGCGGTGGGCCTGGGCCGCGATGATGACCACGCCCTCCTTCGTCATCCGCCGCCCGGCGAGCGTCTTCAGGCGGGCGAAGACGCGCTCATCCAGGCCCGCCTCGGCGGCGCGCCAGCGGAGCTGGACGGCGGTCTCCAGCTTGTTGACGTTCTGCCCGCCCGGGCCCGAGGCGCGGAGGAAATCCTCCTCCAGCAGCAGGGGATCGAGCGTGCGCGCCATTACTGTCTCTGAATGCCGAGATCGGCCAGCAGCGCGCGGTTCACCTGGGATTCCGCGATGAACCGGGCGCGGAATTCGGCGCCCGTCTGGAAGCTCGGCACGGCGTTCAGCCGCTCGGCGATGGTGCGGAAGCCCTCGCTGGTGACGGCGGTGCGGCAGGCGCGCTCGATCGTCTCGGCGATGGCGTCGGGCAGGCCGGCGGGCGCGATCAGCCCGCCATAGGTGGTGCCGGCCATGGGGTAGCCGAGCTCACCTGTGCTGGGCACGTCCGGCAGCGCCGCCATGCGCCGCGTGCCCAGCACCGCCAGCACCGGCAGGCCGGTGGAGGCGGGGATGGAGGCGGCCTCGACGAAGGCCATGATCTGCCCGGCGAGGGCGGCCTGCGACATGGGGCCCGCGCCGGTGAAGGGCACGTTCAGCCCATCCACGCCGGCGGCGCGCAGCAGCTGCGCGATCAGGATGTGCTGCGTGCTGCCCACGCCGGGCGAGCCGAAGACCAGCGCCTCGCGCCCCGAACGCGCATGCGCGATCATGCCCGCGAAGTCGCGGAAGGGCGCGTTGCGGCCGAGGATCAGCACCTGCGGATTGTCATAGACGAGGCAGAGGTAGCGGAAGCTCTCGGGCGTATAGGTCACGTTCTGCAGGAAGGGCTGCGTGGTGATGGCGTTGTTCGGCGAGATGCCGATGGTGTAGCCATCCGGCCGCGCGCGCGCGAGTTCCGCATTGCCGATCGCCCCCGCCGCGCCGCCGCGATTCACCGCCACCACCTGCTGGCCGAGCGCCTTGGACAGCTCGGCCTGGAGTGCCCTGGCCATGAGGTCCGTGTTGCCGCCGGGTGGGAAGGGGATGATGAGCTGGACGGCGCGGCTGGGGTATGCCTCCCCTTGGGACTGCGCCGCTGCGGGCAGGGCCAGCATGGCGGCCAGCATGAGGGTGATCCAGCGCATTCTTGCCTCCCTGGGATTGTTGCGGGGAAGGCTACTCCAGAAGCGGCGCCGCCGTCATGTCGTCCTTCAGCGCCACACCGGTCGCCCCCAGGGCGCGGGCGCCGCGCAGCAGCCAATGCACCTTGGCGGCGGCATCCCGCAGGCTGATCCCGCCGGGGCGGATGTTGCTGATGCAGTTGCGCTCGGCGTCCGTGCGGCCGCGGCGGGGCTGCCAGGTGAGGTAGATGCCCATGCTGTCCTGCGCGGAGAGCCCCGGCCGCTCGCCGATCAGCACCACCACGGCCTCCGCGCCCATTGCCTCGCCGATGTCGTCGCCGATGGCGACGCGCGCCTGCTGGACGATCACCACCGGCCATTCGGCCTCCAGCGCGCGCACCATCGCCGCTGCCTGGCGCTGCACGCCGGAGGCGCAGAGACCGTCCGCCACCACGATCACGGTGCTGCCGGTGCGGGGCAGGCTCTCGCGGTCGGCGGCGCGCATCCGGCGACCGAGATCGGGGCGGAGGAGGTAGGTGCGGCGATCCTCGGCCTCGCTGTGCAGGACCGGCACGGGGCCGAGTTCGGCGCGCAGCGCCTCCACATCCAGCGCGGACCAGACGGCATCGCGCGCCGCCGCATGCGCCTCCTGGAAGTCGAGATGCGCAGCCGTGGGCACCGCATTGCCGGCGCGGCCCAGGCCGACGCGGGCCTCGGTGAAGCGGCGGAGGTCGGACCAGCGGGTGATGCTCATGACAGGCCGATCAACGCGGGCGACAGGCTGGCGGGAATCGCCTCTCCCGGCCCGATCCCCATCCGCTCCAGCCAGGCGGCGAATTCCGGCGCGGGCGTCTTGCCGAGGGCCGCGCGCGCATAGAGCCCGTCATGGAAGGAGGTGGACTGGTAGGCCAGCATCACGTCATCCGCGCCCGGCACGCCCATGATGTAGGTGACGCCCGCCACGCCCAGGCTGGTCAGCAGCGTGTCCATGTCGTCCTGGTCGGCCTCGGCGTGGTTGGTGTAGCAGATGTCCACCCCCATCGGCAGGCCGAGCAGCTTGCCACAGAAGTGATCCTCCAGCCCTGCGCGGATGATCTGCTTGCCGTCGAAGAGGTATTCGGGGCCGATGAAGCCGACCACGGAATTGACCAGCAGCGGCGCATGGGCGCGCGCCACGCCATAGGCCCGCGCCTCGATGGTCTGCTGGTCCACGCCGTGATGCGCCTCGGCACTCAGCGCGCTGCCCTGGCCGGTTTCGAAATACATCACATCCTGGCCGAGCGTGCCGCGCTTCAGGCTGAGTGCCGCGTCCTCCGCCTCGCGCAGCAGGGCGAGCGTCACGCCGAAGCTCTCATTCACGCCTTGCGTGCCGCCGATGGACTGGAACACCAGGTCCACCGGCGCGCCGCGCTCCATGGCGAGCAGCGCGGTCGTCACATGGCAGAGGACGCAGCTTTGCGTCGGGATGTCGAAGCGGGTGCGGACCTCGTCCAGCATGGTCAGCAGGCCCAGCACCTGCTCGATATTGTCGGTGGCCGGGTTCACGCCGATCACGGCATCGCCGGCCCCCATCAGCAGCCCATCCAGCGTACTGGCGGCGACGCCGCGCAGGTCATCCGTCGGGTGGTTGGGCTGCAGGCGGATGGAGAGCGTCCCTGCAAGCCCAATGGTGTTGCGGAAGCGCGTCACCACACGGCACTTCTGGGCCACGGCGATCAGGTCGCTGATGCGCATGATCTTCGACACGGCCGCCACCATCTCGGGCGTCAGGCCGCGGCGCAGCGGCGCCAGCACCTCGGGCTCGGCGGCCAGCAGCCAGTCGCGGAAGCCGCCGACGGTGAGGTGCGCGATGGGCGCGAAGGCGGCGGCGTCGTGACTGTCCTGGATGAGGCGCGTCACGTCATCCTTCTCGTAGGGGATGACGGCCTCGTTCAGGAAGTGCCTGAGCGGCAGGTCGGCCAGGGCCCGCTGCGCGGCCACGCGCTCGGCCGCGCTGGTGGCCGCCACGCCGGCCAGCGCATCGCCCGAGCGGAAGGGGGTGGCGCGGGCCAGCAGCGTCCGGAGGTCGTCGAAGACGTGCGTGGTGCCGCCGATGGCGTGACGGAAGGGCATGCGTCTCTCAATCACGGGGAATGCGTTGAAATCAAGGGTTGATGACTTGTCAGCCGCCGTCATGCGGCGGAAACTTGCCGCAACGGAGGATGTCCATGAACCAGCACCAGGTGGAGAGCGCGCCGGATGCGGCGGCCGATTGGCCGGATCGCATCTATGATCTGCTCAAGCAGTACAACGTCCGGCAGGTGGCGCTCGTGCCCGATGCCGGCCATTCGCGCCTCATCAAGCGCTGCCTCGCTGACAACACGCTGCGCGTCGTCACGCTGACGACGGAGGAGGAGGGCATCGCCCTCATGCAGGGCGCCTGGCTGGGCGGGGATCGCTCGGTCCTGCTCATGCAGTCCTCGGGTGTGGGCAACTGCATCAACATGCTGTCGCTCTCGGGCATCCATCGCACGCCGATGCCGATGATCATCACGATGCGCGGCGACTATGGCGAGTTCAACCCGGCGCAGATCCCCATGGGCCAGGCGACGCAGGCGGTGCTGGAGGCGATGGGCACCATCGTCCATCGCGCCGATGCGGCGGAAGACGTCGCCTCCACGGTGGAAGCCACGCTCAAGCTCGCCTTCAACACGTTCCGGCCGACGGCAACGCTGCTCGGCCAGCGCCTGCTCGGCGCCAAGACCTTCGGGAAGGATTGATCGCCATGGTGGGTGTGGGCGCTTCCGGGAAGATCGACCGGCGGGATCTGGCGCGCGTGCTGCTGGAGGATCGCGGCGGCATGCTGGTGGTGGCGGGGCTTGGTGCGCCCGCCTGGGACATCACGGCCGTCGGCGACGGGCCGCAGAACTTCCCGCTCTGGGGCGGCATGGGGGGCGCGGCCATGATCGGCCTCGGCCTCGCGCTCGCGCAGCCGGAGCGGCAGGTGCTGGTGCTGACCGGCGATGGCGAGATGCTGATGGGCATTGGCAGCCTCGCCACCGTCGCGCACCAGGCGCCGAAGAACCTCGCCATCGTCGTGCAGGACAACGAGCATTACGGCGAGACCGGCATGCAGGAGACGGCGACGCGCCACGGCACGGATCTCGTGAAGATGGCCGAGGGTGCGGGCATCAAGCGCACCATGCTGGTGACGGAGCCGGGGCAGGTGACGGCACTCAAGGCTGCCATCCACCGACAGGAAGGGCCGTTCTTCGCGGTGGTGAAGATTGATCCCGCGAGCAAGCCGCTGGTCCTGCCGCCGCGCGAGGGCGCGATCCTGCAGGCGCGGATGCGCGAGCACCTGATGGGCCCGGCGGCGCATCTCGCATGACAGCGAGGGGCTTTGCCCCTCGCACTCCCCAGCAGGGAACGTGTTCCCTGCACCCATATTCGATCGAAGGTGCAGGAAACTGAGTTTCCTGCCGGGGTCCAGGGGCGGAGCCCCTGGCTTTGAAGGGAAACAAAATGCCGCACGTCGTCCTCCTCCGCTCCCTCCATCCCGACGCCGAAGCGGCGCTGAAGGCCGAGCCCGGCTTCACCGTCGAGACGGTGCACGACACCAGCCGCGAGAACCTGGTGAAGGCGATGGAGCGCGGCGAGGCGATCATCGTGCGCGCCACGCCGATCAACGCGGATTTCCTCAGCTTCTCGCCCAAGCTCGCCATCGTGGCGCGGCATGGCGTGGGCTATGACCAGGTGGACGTGCCGGAGCTGACCAAGCGCGGCATTCCGCTCACCGTCACGGCGGACGCGAATGCGCTGAGTGTCGCCGAGCACGCGATGATGCTGATGCTCACCATCGCGCGCCAGGTGCAGACCTATGACGCCAACACCCGCGCCTTCAAATGGAGCAGCGTGGAGGCGCCCACCACCTGGGACCTGGCGGGGATGACGTTGCTGGTGGTGGGCTTCGGCCGCATCGGCGGGCGCGTCGCGCGGCTGGCGGCGGCCTTCGGGATGGATGTGGTGGTGCATGACCCCTATGTGGCCATGAACACCGTGAAGGGCGCGGGCTTCCGCTACGCGAAGACCTTGCAGGAAGGACTGGCGCAGGCGGATTGGGTGACGATGCATTGCCCGTCCAACGCCGAGAATCGCGGCATGGTGAATGCGGAATTCCTCGCCGCCATGAAGCCCGGCGCCCGCTTCGTGAACACGGCGCGCGGCACGCTGGTGCAGGAACAGGCGCTGGCGGGCGCCCTGCGCAGCGGGCATGTGGCGGCCGCGGGGCTGGACGTGTTCTGGGACGAGCCCGTGGTGAAGGACAACCCGCTGCTCGGCGTGCCCAATGTGGTGATGACGCCGCACACGGCGGCCGCCACGGTGCAGGGCATGCGGCGCATGGGCCTCTCCTGCGTCGATTCCATCATCCGCCACTTCAAGGGCGAGATCGATGTGGACATGGTGATCAACAAGGAAGTGCTGCGGAGCAACCGTTGAACCCTCTGCCCATCCTGGCCGAGCACGCGGCCTCCTGGCGCACGGCGCCGCTCAGCTCGGATGTGGAGCACGCCGCCCGCCGCGCGCTGATCGACTGGTTCGCGGCGCTGCTGCCCGGCTGCCGCCAGCCGCCCGCCACGCTGATGGCCCGCGCGCTGGCGGATGAGCGTGGATCGGGCCGCGCCGTCTCCTACGTGGATGGTGCGCGCACCGGGTTGCGCCATGCCGCGCTGATCAACGGCACGGCCAGCCATATCGTCGAGTTCGACGACATCTGGCGCTGGGGCGTCTATCACCCGGGCTGCCCGACGGTGGCCGCCGCGCTGGCGGCGGCGCAATCGCGCGGCACCGACATGGCGGCGCTGCTGCGCGCGCTGGTCGCGGGCTATGAGGTCTCCTGCCGCATCGCTCAGGCGGTGCAGCCCTCGCATTACGATTACTGGCACACCACCGGCACGGTCGGCACCTTCGGCGCCGCCGCCGCCGTCGCCGTGCTGCTGGATTGCGATGCGGCGCAAACCGCGCATGCCATCGCCACCGCCGCCACCATGGCGGGCGGGCTGCAGCAGGCCTTCCGCGGCGATGGCATGAGCAAGCCGCTGCACCCCGGCCACGCGGCGGAGGCGGGCGCCTTGGCCGCCATGGCCGCGCGCGAGGGGATGACCGGCGCGCTTGACGTGCTGCACGGCCCGGCCGGCTTCGCCGCGGCCACCAGCGCGGATACCGGGAAGTGGGACAAGGCCATCGCCGCCATCGGCAAGCCGCTCACCATCACGCAGATGACGGTGAAGAACCATGGCTGCTGCGGCCATATCTTCGCGGCGCTCGACGCCACGCGCGACCTGCAGCGCGAGCACGGCTTCACGGCGAATGACGTCGAGAGCCTGCATGTCGGCGGCTATGCCGCCACGAAGAATGTGTGCGACCGCCCGCATGCGACGACGGAGCAGGAGGCGCGCTTCTCCACGCAGTTCACCATCGCGAGCATCATGCTGTACGGCGGCGTCCGGCTCGATGCCTTCATGCCCGCCCGCCTCACCGATCCCGCGATCCGCGCGGTCATGCCGCGCATCACGGTCAGCCTGGATGAGGAATGCGAGGCGGCCTTCCCCGGCGCGCGCAGCGCCAAGGTGACGATCCGCCTGCGCGACGGGCGGGAACTGTACCGCCACCAGCCGACCCGCAAGGGCGACCCGGATGCCCCGCTCTCCGACCTCGAACTGGACGAGAAATTCCTGGAGCTGGCCGGGCCGGTGCTGGGCGAGGCCGAGGCGGCGCATTTCCTCGGGCAGCTGCGCGGTAGCGACGAATTGCCGGGTGAACTGAAGCTGCGCGGCTGAGCCGGGCCCGCGGTGTGGCCACCACGGGAAACGCCCGGCTGAAGCCTATTGGCGCGCCTGCATCTGCTGGAGCTGGCCGCGCATCGCGGTCAGCAGGGCGGAGACCTGGTTGCCGCCGCGCTGCACCACCGCGCTGTATTC
The DNA here is from genome assembly GCF_033547095.1 of Sediminicoccus rosea. Classification (NCBI taxonomy): domain Bacteria; kingdom Pseudomonadati; phylum Pseudomonadota; class Alphaproteobacteria; order Acetobacterales; family Roseomonadaceae; genus Sediminicoccus; species Sediminicoccus rosea. The sequence continues at coordinate 524,921 of NZ_CP137852.1, forward strand.
GCTGCGCTGGGTGAGGCGGAGCGAGGTGCCCTCCGCCACCAGATCCACCACGCGGGGCTGGCCGTTCACGTCGGCCACGCGCCAGTCGAGGTTCACGACCGGCGTGCCCGGGCGCTCGACGATGGTGGTGACCAGCACGTCCTCCTCGGTGCGCTGCTGGCTGCGGCCCAGCGTGAAGCGCACGCCCTGATACTCGCCGAGGCGGGTGGCCAGGTTGCGGATCAGCGTCTCCTCGAAGAGGCGGAGATATTCCTGCTGCTCGGCCGGGGTGGCCACGCGCCACCAGCGGCCCAGGATGAAGCGGCCCGTGCCCTCCATGTCCACCGCCTGGCGCAGGATGTTGGCCACGCGCTCGCGCCGCTGGGCGGGGTTCATGGTGGTGCTGTTCAGAGCCTCGACCAGGGCGTTGCCGGTGGTCTGGATGAAGGCCACGGCGCGCGTCGCGTCCATCTGCGCGGCGGCGGGGCGGGGCAGGGCGAAGGGGGTGGCCAGCGCGAGGCCGGCCAGGAGGGCGGCGCGGCGACCGACGGAGAGGGTTTTCATCGGAAGATCACTCAGCGGGAGGGTTGGGGCGTCGTCGCGGGCGGCAGCGTCACGCCGAGGCCCACGCCGAAGCCCGTGCTGCCGGCGGCGTCGGGCGCCACGGGGCCGGTGTTGCTGATCTCGTTCTGGCGGCGCTGGCGATAGGCGCTGCGCAGCGTGGAATAGGGATCGAGCGAGGTGGCATAGAGCGTGTCGAGCGTGTCGAGCACGCCCTCGCGCGCATCGAGCACGGTCATGCCGGCGCGGACCCAGCGCAGCGCCTCGACCACCTCGCCCTGGCCGAACCAGAACCAGGGGCTGGCCACCGCATCCACACCGGCACCCGTCAGGTCACGGAAGTTGGAGGGACCGAGCACGGGGATGAAGAGATAGGGACCTTCGCCGACGCCCCAGGTGGCCAGCGTCTGGCCGAAATCCTCGCCATGGCCGGGGATGCCGAACTGCCAGGCGGCGACATCCACGAGACCGCCGATGCCGAGGGTGGAGTTGATCAGGAAGCGGGCGGCGGTGCGGCCGGCGCGGTCCATCTCGCCCTGCAGGATGTCGTTCATCAGGATGGTGGGGGCGCGCAGATTGCCCAGGGCATTGCGCACGCCCTCGCGCACCGGCGGCGGCACGGCGGCGCGATACACCACGGCGGCCGGGCGCAGCACGACCGCGTCGATCACGTTGTTCACGTCATAGAGGCCGCGGTTCAGCGGCTCCAGCGGGTCATTGTTCGCCTCATATTCGGCGAGCGCCTCCGGATCGGAGGCATCGGGGCGCGTGGCGCAACCCGCAAGCCCGATCACGATCAGGGCGGTAGCCAGGAGAGGGCCGAAGCGCATGGGTTGAACCGGACCTTTCTCGACGGTGCCGAAAGCGGCGACGGCGGCGAATCCCTACGCCGCGGGTGAGATGCACCCTAAGAAGCACAACCTGCCCCATTGGGGCAAGTTGCTGGCGTGTCACGAAAAGTCACCAAGGGGTCAGCAACACCCTTGCGAAAACCCCGGACCGACGCCAAACCCTGGCCCATGGACACCGCCCCGAACAACACGCTCGAACGCTGGCTGACCGGCCCCCGCTTCGGCTCCCTGCCTTCGCCCAGCAGCCTGCCGGCGCCGAAGCTGTCCTTCGAGTTCTTCCCGCCGAAGAACGAGAAGCTGGAGGCGGATCTCTGGACCTGCATCCGCCGGCTCGAGCCCCTCGGCCCGCGCTTCGTCTCCGTCACCTATGGCGCGGGCGGCTCCACGCGTGCCCGCACCCATGACACGGTGGCCCGCCTGGCGCGCGAGACCAGCCTGACGCCCGCCGCCCACCTGACCTGCGTGGGCGCGACGCGCGAGGAGGTGGACGAGGTGGCCCGCGCCTATTGGGAAGCGGGCGTCCGCCACATCGTGGCCCTGCGCGGCGATCCGCCGGCCGGCGCCAGCCAGTACACCCCGCATCCGGGCGGCTACGCCCAGGCCGAGGACCTGGTGCGCGGCCTGCGCCGCATCGCCGATTTCGACATCAGCGTCGGCGCCTACCCCGAGGTGCACCCGGCCGCGCTCTCGGCCGACGCCGACCTTGATTTCTTCAAGCGGAAGATGGATGCCGGCGCCAACCGCGCCATCACGCAGTATTTCTTCGACACGGATGTCTATCTGCGCTTCCTCGACCGCTGCCACGCGGCCGGGATCACCCTGCCCATCGTGCCGGGCATCATGCCGGTCACGAATTTCGCCAGCGTGAAGCGCTTCTCCGCCATGTGCGGCGCCTCGGTCCCAGCCTGGCTGGAAAAGCTCTTCGAGGGGCTGGACGAGGATGAGGGCACGCGCCGCATGGTGGCGGCGACGGTGGCGGCCGAGCAGGTGCGGATCCTCCAGGCCAATGGCGTGGACGAGTTCCACTTCTACACGCTGAACCGGCCGGACCTGACCTACGCCATCGCGCATATCCTGGGCGCGCGGCCGACCGCCGCGGCCTGAGCCGCGGCAATCCCTGGCGGGCTGGCCTCAGAACTTCAGCCCGGCCAGCCAGAAGACGAAGACCAGGAAGGCGAGGCAGGCGAGGCCCGTGCCCCAGTAGGAGAGGGCCGAGGGCTGCTCGGGCTGCTGGCGCTGGCGGCGGATGGCGGCGTAGCTCTGGGACATGATCCAACTCCTGGTCTGGGTGGGTTGTGACCAGGTCGTTGCATCCGCCATGCCAGGGCCGGATCAGCCCCGGGCGGCGGCGATCAGCCCCTTCATGCGCCGGATCGCGGTGGGCAGCCCCTCGAAGACCGAGGTCGAGATCAGGAAATGGCCGATCGAGACCTCGCTGATTTCGGCGATGGCGGCGATGGGCGTGATGGTCTCGTAGCTCAGGCCATGGCCAGCATGGCATTGAAGATCCAGGGTTTTTGCATAGCGCGCCGCCTCAGCGAGCCTGGCCGCCAGCGCCGGCCTGGCCTCGGCCGGGGCATCGGCATAGGTGCCGGTGTGCAGCTCGATCGCCTGGGCGCCCAGCTCCGCCGTCCTTGCAATTTGCAATGCGTCCGGCTCCACAAAAAGCGAGACCTCGATGCCGAGGCCGGCCAGGCGGCGGATCGCCTCGGCCAGGAAGGGACCGGCGCGCAGCACGTCGAGCCCGCCCTCGGTGGTGAGTTCGGCCCGCTTCTCGGGGACGATGCAGACGGCGGGCGGGCGCAGCCGCTCGGCCAGCGCCACCATCTCCTCCGTCGCGGCCATCTCGAAGTTCAGGCGGGTCTCGACCTCGGTCGCCACCCGTTCCAGGTCGCGGTCGCGGATGTGCCGGCGATCCTCGCGCAGATGCATGGTCACGCCATCGGCGCCCGCCGCCATGGCGAGGCGCGCGGCCTCCACCGGGCATGGGAAATGGCCGCCGCGCGCGTTCCGCAGCGTCGCCACATGGTCCACGTTCACGGAGAGGCGCATCAGCGGCGGTTCCTTCGATGATCTGCGAGTTGGGCGGCGAGGCGGATGGCCGCGATGAGGCTTTCGGCGCTGGCCACGCCCTTTCCGGCGATATCCAGCGCCGTGCCGTGATCGGGGCTGGTGCGGATGATGGAGAGGCCGAGCGTGACGTTCACGCCGCCCGCCATGTCCAGCGTCTTGATCGGGATGAGGGCCTGGTCGTGATAGAGGCAGATGGCGGCGTCATACAGCGGACGGGCATGCGCCGTGAACATGGTGTCGGGCGGCCAGGGGCCGGTCGCGGCGATGCCCAGCGCCTTCAGCTGCGCCACGGCCGGGGCGACGATGGCCTGGTCCTCATGGCCCAGCGTGCCGGCCTCTCCCGCATGCGGGTTGAGCCCGGCGACGGCAAGGCGGGGGGTGGCGATGCCGAAATCCCTCACCAGCGCATCATGCGTGATGCGGGCATGCTCCACGATCAGTTCGGGCGTCAGCCGGGCGATGGCGCGGGCCAGCGGCTCATGCACCGTGACCGGGACGACGCGCAGTTGCGGGCAGGCGAGCATCATCACGGGCGGCACGCCGGTGCCGGCCAGCTCGCCCAGGAACTCGGTATGGCCCGGATGGGCGAAGCCCGCCGCGGTGAGGACGGATTTCTGGATCGGGTTGGTGACGACGCCGTCCACCGCGCCGGATTGCGCCAGCGCCACCGCCTCGCGGATCGCGGCGATCACGGCGGGCGCGGTGGCGACGCTGGGGCGGCCGGGCGTGGCGGGTGTGGGGAGCGGGCGATGCAGCACGGGCAGGGCCTCGGCGAAGCGCGCCTCGGCGGGGGCCGTGATGCGCTGCACCGGGGCGCCGGCGATCCGGTCCGCGTCGTCCAGCAGCAGGAAGGCGGGGCCGGTGGCGCGCAGCGCGTGCCAGGCCTTCACGGCGATCTCGGCGCCGATCCCGGCGGGTTCGCCCATGGTCAATGCAAGCATGACCCTGCTGTAGCAGAGCCCCGCCTGGGGCACGATAGGCGAGGGGCCTTGCGGCGGCGCAAGGATGCCCTGTTCGGAGGGGGTTAGAAGGGTCCGTGCTCGCCAATTGCCTTCATGATCTCGCGGCCCTCGGCCCCGCCGGTGTGCCGGCCCTGATGGGCGCGCTCTTCCTCGCCGGGCTGGCGGGCGGCCTCGCGCATTGCACGGTGATGTGCGGGCCCTTCGTGCTGGCCCAGGCGGCGGCGACCGCGGATGCGAGCCTCGGCGGCGGCATGCTGCGGCGCCTCGGCGGTGCGGCGCTGCTGCCCTATCACCTGGGGCGCGGCCTTGGCTACGCGCTGCTGGGCGCGGTGGCGGGCGGGGCGGGGGCGCTGCTGGCACAGGCGAGCGGGCTGCGCTGGCTGGCCGCCATCCTGCTGCTGCTGGCGAGCCTGCTGATGCTGGCCCAGGCCTCCTCGCGCCTCGCCGCGCTGCTGCCCCGGCTGCCGGCGCCCCGCCTGCCACGGGTGCTGGAGGCGCAGCTCGGCGGCCTGCTGGCGGCGCCCACCGGCTGGCGCGGCGTGCGGCTCGGCCTGCTGCTCTCGGCGCTGCCCTGCGGGCTGCTCTATGCGGCGCTGGCGGCGGCGGCGGGCTCGGGCAGCGCGCTGGCGGGCGGCCTCGCCATGCTGGCCTTCGTGCTCGGCACCGTGCCGGCGCTGGCGGGCGTGGCCCTGCTCGGCCGCTTCTTCGGCCAGGCGGTGGGGCCGCGCTGGCGCGCGGTGGGCGGCCTGCTCTTCCTGCTGAACGCGGCGGTCCTGGCCGGCCTCGCGGTGCAGATGCTCACCCGGGGCGCCGTCCACTGAGCTGACCGCAGCGGCGCGCCGCGCTTCACGCTTGCTTCACCAACCGCATGGCATCTCCCCCCCGAGGCCGGACTGGCGCGGCCTGGAGCAGGAGGCTGGGACAGGATGTCGCGCATCGCGGTCACGGGCTCATTGCCCGGCTCGATCAACGAGAACACGCCCCTCTGGGACTGGATCGGCCAGTTGCGCATCAGCATCGACCCGGGGCTGATCCGCTTCGTGGAGGTGATGGGCTTCGGCGCCAACTTCTTCGATGTGTCGCTCAACCGCAGCACCGGCGTCCTCACCATCACGCCGCTGTCGCGGGCCGATCATGAATGGTTCGTCGCCAACGGCCTCTCGGCCAACATCGCCTTCTCGCTGCGCTTCTTCATGATGGATGGCAGCGTGATGGAAAGCCTGAACGGCTGGTCCGTCGGCGTGGTCAACCTGGACGACACGCCGCCGCAGGCCCTGCGCTTCCTGACGGGCGGGACGGTCGCGGCCGGCGCGGCCGGCGCCACCATCGGCCGCCTGCAGGTGACCGACCCCGACACCAGCACGGGCTTCACCTTCACCATCCGCGAGGATGACGACTGGCTCTTCATGATGGTGGGCGACACGCTACGCCTGCGCCCCGGCCTCTCCATCCCGCTGGCCGACGGGCCGGAGCGCGAGCTGGTGATCACCGTCTCGGACGGGTTCCAGTCCAGCGCGCTGACACTTTCGATCGGCGTCACCGCGCTGGGCATCAACAGCGGCGGCACAGTGGACCTGTTGGAGACGCATGAGGCCGCGCATGGCTTCCGCTGGGCCGGCCCGGGCAACCTCTTCTCGATGCGGATGAGCCACGAGATCGCCTCGATCCGTGACTATGGCTCCATCATCCACCTGCAGATGCGCGACGGCAGCGGCGTGACGGTGGAGCAGCCCTCCGTCATCGACCTGATGGATGGCTACATCACCTTCGCGGGGAATGGCCTGCCCGCACGGGTCTGGGCGATCTACGAGACGGTGCTCAACCGTGACCCGCGACATGGCGAGATGGCGGCGGGCGTGGCGCGGCTGGCCGCCGGCGGCACCACCCAGGCCCTGGCCAATGACCTGCTGGCGAGCGCGGAATTCGCCTCCCGCTCCGGCGGGCGCAGCAACACCGGCTTCGCCGAGCTGATGTACGCGAACAGCGTCGGCTGGATCGATTCGGGCGGGGTCGGCTTCCACGCCGCCCGGCTCGACCAGGGACGCAGCCGGGCGGACCTGGTGGATGACTTCGTGAAGTGGCGGATGGATTCGCTCGGCCATGGGCGGCAGCGGGCCGAGAATGGCGGCCTCTTCGTGCCGCGCGACTGGGTGGACCGGCTGGATGACCTGACCCCCCGGCAGCTCGACGCGATGAGCTTCGGCCATTGGTGGGCGATCCAGATCCTCTCCGGCGACACCCGCATGCGCGACCTGCCGGACGTCTTCCACCAGGTGCAGGGCCCGCTGCCGCAATTCACGCTGTTCAGCACCCTGCTGGAGCGGCTCTTCATGACGACCACCGCCGCCCCCGCCGCCTCGCGCTGGTCGGAGGCGCTGGGGGAGGAACTGCTGAAGCGCGGCGTCTCCTCCTCGGAATACCTCATCGGCCTGGTGCGCGACCTGGAGCTGGACGAGACGCAGGCCCACATGCTGCCCCAGGGCACCGCCTTCCAGGCCGGCTGGTAGGCGTCAGCGCGCCACCAGGTCCCTGTAGGCATGCCAGGTGGCATGGCCGATCAGCGGCAGCGCGATGACGAGGCCGAGGAAGAAGGGCACCAGCGCGAGGCCGGTGAAGACCACGATCAGTCCGGCCCAGAGCGCCATGGCGCGCCAGTTCTCCATCACCGCCTGGATCGAGACCGTCACCGCCTCCAGGAAGCTGCAGTCCGGCCGGTCGAGCAGCATGGGCACCGAGACCGCGGCGACCGAGAAGGTGACCGAGGCCAGGATGAAGCCGAGGCCGGTGCCGATCACCAGGAAGGGAAACAGGTCGTCGCTGCGGAGCAGGGCGACGGGCAGCTCGGCCAGCGAGGGCGCGAAGTTGATGCCGAAGAACAGCGCGAAGAGCAGCCCCGCCACCCGCACCCAGAAGAGGTGCAGCACCAGCAGCAGCACGCCGATCATGGCGATCTGCGTCGGGTTGCGGCGGAAGCCGCCGATCGCCTCGGCCAGCGTCGCGCTCTCGCCCGCCTCGCGGCGGCGGCTCGTCTCGTAGAGGCCGGTGGCGAGCAGGGGGGCGAGGATGAAGAAGCCGGCCGTGGCCGGCAGGATGGCCCAGGCGGTGCCGACCTCGAACATGAGCCAGGCGAAGATCCAGCCGCCCAGCGCCAGGACCGCGCCGTAGCTGAGGCTGACCGCCTTGTTGGCCATCATGTCCTGCCAGCCCAGCGTGAGCCAGGTCCAGGGGCGATCCGTGCTGACGCGCCGGATCCGGCTGGCGCTGATGCCGGTGCCGTCGATCGTTTCGCTGTTCATTCCTGCGCTCCCGTGCCGGTTCGGGGCCAAGTGTAACATCCTCCGATGCGGCCCGCGCAATTGAGCACCGCCTGCCACGCAACGCGCATTGATCCTGATCAAGGACGTTGCCCCCTTTGGATGCTTCCGTCCGACCGTGGATCGGGCAAGGCGCCGCGCTGCGCCCCTATGAGGAAGGACAAAGACCGATGGCCCTGGCAGGTGCCGCCCCATCTGGAGCAATGGCTGTGCGCAGCCGACCCGACTATGTGGAGGCGCCGATCCGCGCCTTCGCCGTCGCCACCATGTTCTGGGGCGTGGTGGGCTTCCTGGTGGGGGTGGTCATCGCCTCCCAGCTGGCCTTCCCGCTCCTGAATCTCGACCTGGAATGGACCAGCTTCGGCCGGCTGCGCCCGGTGCACACCAGCGCCGTGATCTTCGCCTTCGGCGGCAATGCGCTGATCGGCACCAGCCTGTTCATCGTGCAACGGACCTGCCGCGCGCGCCTCTTCGGCGGCGAGGAGATGGGCTGGTTCATCTTCTGGGGCTACCAGTTCTTCATCGTCACCGCCGCCCTCGGCTACGTGCTGGGCGTGACGCAGGGCAAGGAATACGCGGAGCCCGAGTGGTTTGCGGACCTCTTCCTGACGGTGCTCTGGGTGATCTACCTGGTGGCCTTCGGCGGCACGATCGTCCGGCGCGAGGAGCCGCACATCTATGTGGCGAACTGGTTCCTGCTCGCCTTCATCATCACGGTCGCCGTCCTGCACATCGGCAACAACATCTCGCTGCCGCTGAGCTGGGGCAGCACCTTCTCCTATGCCGCGCCGGCGGGCGTGCAGGGGGCGATGATCCAGTGGTGGTACGGCCACAACGCGGTGGGCTTCTTCCTGACCGCGGGCTTCCTCGGCATGATGTACTACTTCATCCCGAAGCAGGCGGACCGGCCGGTCTATTCCTACCGGCTCTCCATCGTGCACTTCTGGTCCATCATCTTCCTCTACATCTGGGCGGGGCCCCACCACCTGCACTACACCGCGCTGCCCGACTGGGCGCAGACGCTCGGCATGGTGTTCTCGGTGATGCTGTGGATGCCGAGCTGGGGCGGGATGATCAACGGAATCATGACGCTCTCGGGTGCCTGGGACAAGCTGCGCACCGATCCCGGCCTGCGCTTCTCGGTCACCGCCGTCGCCTTCTACGGCATGTCCACCTTCGAAGGCCCCGTCATGTCCATCAAGGCGGTGAACAGCCTGTCGCACTACACCGACTGGACGATCGGCCATGTGCATTCGGGCGCGCTCGGCTGGAACGGCTTCATCACCTTCGGCGCGCTCTACTGGCTGGTGCCGGTGCTGTGGAAGAAGCGCGAGATGTTCAGCTCGCGCCTGATCGAGTGGCACTTCTGGTTGGCCACCCTCGGCATCGTTCTCTACATCACGGCGATGTGGGTCTCGGGCATCATGCAGGGCCTCATGTGGCGCGCGTATGACGAGCTGGGCTTCCTGCAATACAGCTTCGTCGAGACCGTCGCCGCCATGCATCCCTACTACGTGATCCGCATGCTGGGCGGCCTGCTCTACCTGACCGGCGCGCTGCTGATGGCGTGGAACATGTACAAGACCATCACGAGCGACGAGGCGGTGGCCACCCTGCCCGCCCGTGCCGTCCCGGCCGAGTGAAGGAGGCTCCCATGCTCAAGAAATTCTCCCATGGCATGATCGAGCGGAACGTCATCCTGCTCGGCGTGCTCACCCTCATCACCATCTCCATCGGCGGGCTCGCGCAGGTGGTGCCGCTCTTCACGGTGGAGAGCACGATCGAGCGCGTGCAGGGCGTGCGTCCCTACACGCCGCTCGAACTGATGGGCCGCAACATCTATGTGCGCGAGGGCTGCTACGCCTGCCACAGCCAGATGGTGCGCCCCTTCCGCGACGAGGCGGAGCGCTACGGCCATTTCAGCCTGGCGGCCGAGAGCATGTATGACCGCCCCTTCCAGTGGGGCAGCAAGCGCACCGGCCCCGACCTCGCCCGGGTCGGCGGCAAGTATTCGGATGACTGGCAGGCGCAGCACCTGCGTGACCCGCGCTCGCTGGTGCCCGAGAGCATCATGCCGCCCTACTCCTTCCTGGACCGGCCGCTCGACTACCGGAACATCCAGTCGCACCTGCGCGCCCAGCGCGCGCTCGGCGTGCCCTACAGCGAGGAGATGATCGCCAATGCCCGCGCCGACCTCGAGGCGCAGGCACGGCCCGACGCGGATGGCGCGGCCTTCTCCAGCCGCTACGCTCGCGCGCGCCAGGGCGCCTTCGACGGCAACCCGGCCGTGGTCACGGAGATGGATGCGCTGGTCGCCTACATGCAGATGCTGGGCACGCTCGTGCAGTTCCGCGACGTGACGCCCGAACAGCTGCGGCAACAGTGAGGAGGGCGCGCCATGCATGAGCTGCAATCCCTCTTCAACTCGCTCTGGGTCGCCTGGTTCTTCCTGCTCTTCGGCGGAATCCTGATCTGGACGCTGCGCCCCTCCAAGCGGGCGGAATGGCAACAACGCGGAAGCATGATCTTCCAGGACGATGAAGACAGGAGGCGCTGAGACATGCCCACCAAGATCGAGAAGGACAGCGTCTCCGGCCAGATGACCACGGGCCACGAGTGGGACGGGCTGAAGGAACTGAACACGCCGCTGCCCAAGTGGTGGCTCTACACCTTCTACGCGACCATCCTCTTCTCCCTCGTCTGGGTCGTGCTCTACCCGGCGCTGCCGATCAGCGGCGCCACCGGCCTGCTCGGCTGGACGGCGCGTGGCGCGCTGCCGGCGCAGCAGGCGGCGGAACGCGCGCGGATCGAGCCGATGATGGCCCGCCTGCGCGCGGCCACGCCCGAGCAGATCGCGGCCGACCCGGAACTGCGCGCCTTCGCGCTGGCCGGCGGGCGCGTCGCCTTCGCCAACAACTGCGCCGGCTGCCACGGCGCGGGCGGGCAGGGTGCGCCGGGCGGCTTCCCGAGCCTCGCGGATGACGACTGGATCTATGGCGGCAGCTTCGACGCCATCCAGCACACCATCCGCCACGGCGTGCGCGCGAATGAGAGCGACGAGCAGCGCGGCGTCGCCATGCCCGCCTTCCAGGCGACCGGCATGCTGAACGCGGCGCAGGTGAGCGACACGGCGGAATTCGTGCTGAGCCTGACCGGCCGCAGCACCGATCCCGCCGCCGTCACCCGCGGCGAGGCGCTCTACGCCGAGAACTGCGCGAGCTGCCATGGCGACCGCGGCGAGGGCAATCGCGACCTGGGTGCGCCGCGCCTGAATGACCGCATCTGGCTCTATGGCGGCGAGAAGGCGGACATCATGCGCAGCATCGCCAACAGCCGCGCCGGCGTCATGCCCTCCTGGCAGGGCCGCCTCGACCCCGCGATGATCAACATGCTCACCGTCTACGTGCATGCCCTGGGCGGGGGAGAATAAGGTAGCGTCATGTCCGTGATCCCGCCCCGCGCGCCGCAGATCGAGGAAGGCCCGCTCTACGCCTCGCACCAGAAGGTCTATCCGCGCGCGGTGCAGGGCGTGGTGCGACGGGTGAAATGGGCCGTGCTCATCCTGCTGCTGGGGCTCTACTACATCGTGCCCTGGCTGCGCTGGGACCGCGGACCCAATGCGCCGGACCAGGCGGTGCTCGTGGATATGGGCCATGCCCGCCTGTTCTTCTTCTGGTTCGAGCTCTGGCCGCAGGAGATCTACTTCCTCACCGGCATCCTCGTGCTGGGCGCCATCGGCCTCTTCGCGGTGACCTCGCTCTTCGGGCGGGTCTGGTGCGGCTTCACCTGCCCGCAGACGGTCTGGACCGACCTCTTCATGTGGATCGAGCGCAGGATCGAGGGCGACCGCAACGCCCGTATCAGGCTCGACCAGGGCCCGAAGGACCGCGCCTGGTGGCGCGCCAAGCTCATCAAGCACGGCGCCTGGCTCGCCATCGCCATGGCGACGGGCGGTGCCTGGATCATGTATTTCAACGATGCGCCCACCGTGACCTGGGCGATGCTGACGGGCCAGGCGAGCCTGACCGTCTATGGCTTCTTCGCGCTCTTCACGGCCACGACCTATGTGCTGGCGGGCGCGGCGCGCGAGCAGGTCTGCACCTACATGTGCCCCTGGCCGCGCTTCCAGGGCGCCATGCTCGACGAGAACAGCCTCGTCGTCACCTATCGGGACTGGCGGGGCGAGCCGCGCGGCAAGCCGACCGACCCGGGGGCGGGCGATTGCGTGGACTGCAAGGCCTGCGTGCATGTCTGCCCGACGGGCATCGACATCCGCGACGGGCAGCAGCTCGAATGCATCGGCTGCGGGCTCTGCGTGGATGCCTGCGACGACGTGATGAAGCGCCTCGATCGCCCCACCGGCCTCGTCGCCTTCGAGACGCTGAAGAACCTCGCCGCCAGCCAGGCCGCGACCAAGGGCATGGCGCCGGGGCCCGAGCGTCTCGCGCGCGGCATGGCGGTGCGGACGCGGCAGAAGGTGATCCGTCCGCGCACGCTGGTCTATGCCGGCGTGATTGGCGCCGCGCTCATCGTCATGCTGGGCGCCTGGCTGCTGCGCGAGACGCTGACGCTGACCGTGCTGCGCGACCGCGCGCCGCTCTATGTGCGCCTCTCCGATGGCGGGCTGCGGAACGGCTACACGCTGAAGCTCGCCAACAAGCTGCGTGGCGAGCTGGCGCTGCCGCTGGTGCTGGAAGGCCCGCCCGGCCTGCGCCTCGTCGTGCAGGATGCGGCGCTGGACGCCGAGGGCCGCCCGCTGCTGACGACGCGCGATGACGGCATCACGCAGTGGCGCGCGCTCGTCACCGCGCCCGAGGGGCTGCGGCTGCGCGGCAGCACGCCCATCAGCTTCCGCCTGCTCGATGCGGAGGGCCGCACCCTCCTGCGCCATTCCACCGTCTTCCTGGGACCCGACCGATGAGCATCCAAGCCCATGACCCCAATCGCGGCCGCTGGATCCCCTGGGTCTTCGTCGGCGGCATGCTCGTGGTGGTGCTGGTCAATGCGGTGCTGATCACCCAGGCCATCGGCACCTTCACCGGTGTCACGGTCGGCCAGTCCTATGACCGGGGCCGCACCTACAACAACGTTCTGGCCGAGGCGGCGCGGCAGGATGCGCTGGGCTGGACGCTGAACACGCGGCTCGATGCCGGGTGCCTCGTCGTCAATGCGCGCGACCGCGGCGGCGCGCCGGTGCAGGGCGTGCTGGAGGGCCACATGCTGCGCCCGCTGGATGGCGAGCGTGTGGCCCTGCCGGAGGCCGCCGGCACCGGGCGCTTCACCGTCGAGTTGCCCGAGCTGCGCGCCGGGCTGTGGGAATTCCGCGGCCTGCTCGTCTCCCCGCAGGGCGAGCGGCATGACGTGCGGCAGCGTTTCACGCTTCCATGAGCCATATCGGCCGCCCCGTCTGCGCGCATTGCGGCGCGCCCAGCGTCACCCGCTTCTGCTGCACGGGGTGCGAGGGCGCGCATGCGCTGGTGCAGGGCCTCGGCCTCGATGCCTTCTATCGCCGGCGTGAGGGCGCGGAGGGCCAGCTCAAGCCACTCGATCCACCGAGCGCGGACTTCACCGGCCTCGCCCATCCCAACCGGGACGGCACGCAGACGCTGGAGCTGATGGTGGCGGGGCTGACCTGCGGTGCCTGCATCTGGCTGGTGGAGCAGGCGCTGGCGGCCGAACCCGGCGTGACGCGCGCGCGTGCCAATCTCTCCACCCGCCGGCTCTCCGTGACCTGGCGGGGCGAGGCGGCGCGCGGCAACGACCTGGCGGCGCTGGTCGCGCGCCTCGGCTTCCGCGTGGCGCCCTTCTCCCCCGCCTGCCTGCGCGCCAGCGAGGATGCGGAGGGCCGCGAACTCACGCGCGCCCTCGGCATCGCGAGCTTCGGCGCGATGAACGTGATGCTCGTCTCCGTCGCGGTCTGGGCGGGCAGCGACATGGGGCCCGACACGCGCCACATGATGCATTGGCTGGCGGCGCTGATCGGCATGCCGACCATCGCCTATGCCGGCATGCCGCTGTTCCGCTCGGCCTGGCGCGGGCTGCGCGCGGGCCGGCTCAACATGGACTGTGCGGTCTCGCTCGGCATCCTCGCCACCACGGCGATGTCGCTCAGCGAGACGATGCGCAATGGCGACTTCACCTGGTTCGACGGCGCGACCACGCTGCTGGCGCTGATGCTGGCCGGCCGCGTGCTGGACCGCGCGGCGCGGCGGCGGGCGCGGCAAAGTGCGGCCGAACTGCTCGCCCTGCAGGAAGGCAGCGTCACCGTGCTGGGCGAGGCCAATGCCGCGCCCATGGCCGTGCCGATGGAGCGCGTGCCGGTCGGCGCGCGCATCCTGGTGGCGAGCGGCGAGCGCCTGCGCCTGGATGCGGTGCTGGAAGATGCGAGCGCACTGCTCGACACCGCCGCCACCACGGGCGAGAGCCTGCCGCGCCCCTTCGCGCAGGGCGAGGCGCTGGCGGCGGGCGGCGTGAACATGGGCGCGCCCTTCGTGGCGCGCGTCACGGCGGCGGCGGGCGATGGTTCGCTGGCCGCCATGGGCCGCATGCTGGAGCGCGCGGAGCAGGCGCGCGGGCGCTACACTTCGCTCGCCGACCGCGCGGCGCGGATCTATGTGCCCATCGCGCATGTCGTCGCCCTCTGCACCTTCCTGGGCTGGTGGCTGCTGGCCGGCGCGAGCTGGCAGGCGGCGCTGGTGCCGGCGGTGGCCGCGCTCATCATCACCTGTCCCTGCGGGCTGGCCATCGCCGTGCCGGCGGTGCAGGTCGTCGCCTCTGGCGCGCTGTTCCGGCGTGGCGTGCTGCTCTCCTCGCCCACCGGGCTGGAGCGGCTGGCGAGTGCCGATCATGTGGTGCTGGACAAGACGGGCACGCTGACGGAAGGCCGCCCGCGCCTGCTGCCGGGCGGCTGGGGCGAGGATGATCTGCAACTGGCGGCGAGCCTCGCCGCCACCAGCCGCCACCCGCTGTCGCGCGCGCTCAGCCGTGCCTGCCCGGATGCGGCGCCCGCTTCGGGCGTGGTGGAGGTGCCGGGGGCGGGGCTGGTTCAGGGCGAGACGCGCCTCGGCTCGGCCGCCTTCCTGGGCCTGGCCGAGGATGCCGGCATGGCGCTGCACCTCGTGCGGCCGGGCCGTGCGCCGGTCACCTTCCGCTTCGAGGATGCGCTGCGCCCCGATGCGGCCGCGGCCGTGCAGGCCTTCCAGCGCGCGGGCCTCGGCGTCGAGCTCCTCTCGGGCGATGCGCCCGAGGTGGTGGAACGCCTGGCGCGGGAGGCGGGGATCACCCTCTTCACCGCGCGCGCCACGCCCGAGGCGAAGGCCGCGCGCATCACGGCCCTCGCCGCGCAGGGCCGCCGCGTGCTGATGGTGGGCGACGGCATCAATGACGCGGCGGCCCTGGCGGCCGCGCATGTCTCCGCGGCGCCGGCCGAGGGGACCGACCTCGCCCAGGCGGCAAGCGACTTCGTGCTGATGGGCGGCGGGCTGCTGCCGTTGGCCGAGGCGGTGGGCCGCGCGCGGCGCGCGCAATCGGCGGCGCGGCAGAACATCGCCTTCGCCTTCACCTACAACATCATCGCCGTGCCGGTGGCGGTGGCGGGCTTCGCCACGCCGCTCATCGCGGCGCTGGTGATGGCAAGCTCCTCGCTCGCCGTCATCGGCAACGCACTCAGGGTGGGACGCTGATGGACACGCTGGTCTGGCTCATTCCGCTGGCGCTGGTGCTGGGCGGCCTCGCCCTCATCGCCTTCATCTGGGCGATGCGCTCCGGCCAATACGAGGATCTGGACGGTGCCGCCGCCCGCATCCTCTTCGACGACGACCTCAAGAAAGGAGGCTGACCCGATGCCGATCTCTTCCGGCTTCTTCATCGCCCTGTATCTCGTTTTCGCGCTGGTCGGCCTGTTCGGCGCGGCGCGGGCGGAGGGCTATCTCAACGCCTTCTCGCTGATGCTGCTGGCCTTCGCGCTGTGGATGGCCTTCGGCGTCATCAAGCGCCACTTCGACGCGAAGCAGCCGCACTAGGCGGGCTGGGCCGCCCGCGCCGGCTGCACGATCCGCCCATCCTCCATCGCCACGATGCGGTCGGCGATGTCGAGGATGCGGGGGTCATGCGTGACGAGCAGGATGGGCACGCCGCGCGTCTTTGCGAGGTCACGCAGCAGGCGCACCACCTCCTGCCCGCTCACCTTGTCGAGCGCCGCGGTGGGTTCGTCGGCCAGGATCAGGCCGGGTTCGCCGGCGAGTGCCCGCGCCACGGCCACGCGCTGCCGCTGCCCGCCCGAAAGCCGTGAAGGCGGCTTTTCCGCGTGATCGGCGAGGCCGACGGCGGCCAGCATCTCGCCCGCGCGGGCGAGGCGCTCGCCCTCGCTCATGCCGCCATGCAGTTCGAGCGACATGGCGACATTCTGCCGCGCGGTGAGGAAGCCCAGCAGGTTGTGGTTCTGGAAGATGAAGCCGATCCGCCCGCGCAGGCGGACGCGGTCGCTCTCGGCCGCGCCGGCGAGTTCCTGGCCCAGCACCCGCGCCTGGCCGTCCTGCATGGCGCGCAGCGCGCCGATCAGCGTCAGCAGCGTCGTCTTGCCCGAGCCCGAGGGCCCGGTGAGCAGCACGATCTCGCCGGGTGCGATGGAGAGATCCACCTCGCGCAGCACCTCGCGCCGCAGCGCGCCCTCGCCATAGGCGAAGGTGATGCCCGACAACTCGACAGGGTTCACAACTCACCTCGCAGCAAAAGCGCGCCAACCGAACGATCCGTGCCCCGCCCACTGGCCGCCCCCCGGTGGGCGGCGCGGCTTCGCCGCGCCAACCAGCCGAAGCGCCCAGAACCAGCACCAACCGGGGCCCCCGCAAAGACGCGAAGCGGGTTTGTGGGGAAATTCAAAACATATCCGCCGGATTGGCGTCCCTCAGCTTGCGCATGGCGAGCAGCCCCGCCGCCGCGCACATGGTGAAGATCATCAGGAAGACCGTCAGCGCGCGTTCGGGATACATGGCGAGCGGCAGGAAGGTCGCCGCCCCCACCCAGTCGTAGAGCCAGGCCGAGAGCAGCAACCCCGGGATGAAGCCGATGATGGCGAGGATGAAGGCCTCGCTCATCACGACGCGCGAGAGATACCCGTTGGAATAACCCATCGCCTTGAGCGTGGCGTATTCCGAGATGTGGCTCGCGATGTCGGAGAAGAGGATCTGGTAGACGATCACCATGCCGACCACGAGGCCCATCAGGCTGCCGAAGACGAAGATGAAGCCGATGGGCGTGCCGTTCTCCCAATAGGCGCGCTCATGCGCGACGAGTTCGGCATGGGTCATCACCATCACGTCGCCCGGCAGCAGCTCGCGCAGGCGGGCCTGCACGGCGCGCGGGTCGGCGCCCTCATGCAGCTTCAGCGCGACGAGGTCGGTGTTGGAGACGCGGCGCTCGAAGACGCGGCGGAAATTCGTCTCGCTGAGGACGACATTGCCATCCGCGCCGAAGCTGGGACCGATCTCGACGAGGCCGACCAGGCGCATCTCGCGGTGGCCCACCTGCACCTGGAAGGGTCCGCGCTCGGCGAAGAGCTGGCCGATCGGGCCGAATTCCGGGCGGGAGCGGACGTCGAAGGCGACGGTGTCCGGCTGCTTCAGCGCCTCGACCAGCGGAGCGAGGCCGGTGAAGCCGACCGCGCCCGCCTCGGCATCCAGGCCGATGAGCTGCACGGCGCGGCGGCGGCCGGTCTCCGGGTTCCGCCAGCTCGCCTGGGCCAGGTAGATCGGCACGGCGACGGCGACATCGGGGTCGGCCAGCGTCTGGAAGGCGCGCGCGCGGGGCAGGGGTTCGGGCCGGAAGCTCGCATCCGTCATGGGGTGCATGAGGAAGAGGTCGGCCCGCATGGCGCCCAGCATGTTGGTCGCGCTGTCGAAGAGCGCGCCGCGGAAGCCGAGCTGCATGAAGACCAGCACGCAGGCGAACATCACGCCGGCCATGGCGGCGAGCAGGCGGGATTTCTCCGCGCGCAGCTGCCGCCAGGCGAGGCGCAGCGGCAGCAGCAGGAAGGCGGCGGGGCCGGGGGCCACGCGCGGGCGGGGCGGAATGGGCTCGCCGGTGAGTTCCGGTGCCCAGGGGAGGAGATTCCCGGGGAGGAGGCTCTCCGTGCCGCTGATCTGGTTCATCGGGCGGCCACCGCGGGGTCATGCGCGCGGATCGCGACCTGCACCTGCATGCCGGTGCGCCGTCGCAGCAATTCGGCGCCCTCCTCCGAGAGGGCGAGGCGGACCTCCACCGTGCGGCTGTCCACCGCGGCCACGGGGTCGGTGCCGGCTTGGGTGGTGCGGCGCACCTGCCAGCCGATGTCGCGCAGCGTGGCGACGGCCCGCTGGCGCTCGCCGGGGATGATGATCTCGGCCGTCATGCCGGGGCGGAGGCGGCCGAGATCGGTCTCGAAGACGTCGGCCACCACGTCCATGCGCGTCAGGTCGGCCAGTTCCATCAGGCCGTCATTGCCCACTTGGTCGCCGGGGCGGGCGAAGATGCGCAGGATGGTGCCGGCGATGGGTGCGCGCACGCGGGCGAGTTCCGCATCGGCGCGGGCCTTGGCGAGCGCCGCCTCGGCGCCGGCGACGCGCGCCTCGGCGAGGCGGAGATCCTCCTCGCGCGGGGTGGAGAGGGTCTGCAGGTCGGCCTCGGCCTGGGCGCGCTCGGCCGAGAGGCGGAGCAGGAGGAAGCGGTTGCGCTCGGCCGCCGCCTCGGAGCCGGCGCCGGAGGGGACGAGGCGGTCGGTGCGGTTGGCGTCGCGCCGGGCGATCTCCTCCTGGGCGGAGAGGGCGGCGATGCGGGCGCGCTGGGCGGCGACCTCGGTGGCGCGGCCGGCCTCGCGCACGCGGGCCAGGGCGGCCCGCATCTCGGCGAGATGCGCCTCGGCCTGCTGGGCGGCAGCGTCCTTCATCCCGGCATCGGCGAATTCGGCGAGAAGCTGGCCCTCGGTGACGAAGTCGCCCTCGGTCACGAAGACGCGGGCGAGGCGCGTCACGGCCATGCCGCCCGGCTGGTTCAGCTTGCGGATGCGCGAGGCGGGCTCGACCCGGCCCAGCGCGCCGACGCCGAGCGGCACGGCCGGGGCGGCGATGACGGGCGCGGGTGGCGGCGGCGCGGCCTGGTTGGCATAGACGTAGTATCCGGCCCCGGCGGCGAGGAGGGCGGCGCCCAGCAGCAGCTTGCGGTTCATGCGCGCGCCTCCTGCACGAGGAATTCGAGCGCGGCGCGGATGGCCTGCTGGTCCTCCGCCGTCTGCTCGTACATGCCGAAGAGGCGGCCGAAGAAGAGGCCGTCGCTGGCGGCCATCAGGGCGAGGGCGCGGCCCGGCGGCAGCTTGTCGGCGCGCAGATGGTCGCGGATGCGGGCGAAGACGGCGCGGATGGGCGCCAGCATGGCCGGGTCATGGTGGAAGACGGCGAGGAAGACGGCGCCGGCGCGCTCATGCTCCTCGCAGACCTGCTCGGGGTCGTCGAAGATCCAGGAGAGGATGGCGCGGCTGGCGGGCGCGGGGCCGGACTGGGCCGCGAGCACCGCCTGGAAATCCTGCTCCACCGATTCCGCGAGGCGGGCGACGAGGCCGTTCAGCATCGCCTCCTTGGAGGCGAAATGATAGAGCAGCCCGCCCTTGGAGATGCCGGCGCCGCGGGCCGCCGCCTCCAGCGTCAGGGCGGGGACGCCCTTTTCCTGCACGATCCGCTCGGCGGCATCGAGGATGCGGGTCCGGGCATCGGCCAAGGGAACGGCGGGCGGAGTGGCAGGGGGTGGCGCATCAAGCATGCGCCAGAACTATACCGGCTGGACGGTTTGTCAAGAATTCAGTGTACCGGCTGGACGGTTCACGGCCCCTGGTTGAGCCCGGCCCGCAGCGCCCGGCCTTCCACGCCGTCGGGGTCGATCAGCCCCTCGCGCAGGAACAGGTCGATCAGCACCAGGTTCACGTTGAACTTGATGCTCTCGGTCTCGCGCAAAGCCTCCAGCAGGCGGGGGGCGGGCCAGAGCTCGAAGCGCTCCACCTCGTCATCATGCGGGGCGGGGGTGAAGCTCTCGGGCAGGTCGAGGTCGAAGACGTGCAGCACGTCCCGCCGCAGGCCTTCCTCGGCGTTGAGGATGTAGGAGATGCGTCCGGTGCGGCGCGCCTGCGCGGCCAGCTCGGCCGGGAGCGAGGCCTCCTCACCCGCTTCCTTCAGCAGGCATTGCTCCGCATCGAGCCCGGCCGGGATGCCGCCGGCGACGAGGTTGTCGAGCTGGCCGGGGGCGATGGCCTTGTTGCGGGCGCGCACGCCGACCCAGACATGCAGGCCGCCATCCTTTCCCGGGGGACGGCGCACCAGCCCGTTCAGGTGCACGCCCTGCCCGATCACGCCGAATTGCGGGATCATCCCGCGATCGAGCGTGCCGAGCACCGGGCTTTCGGCGGTGGCGCGGATGTCGAAGAGTTCGCCCCGGACGCGGCCGAAGCCCTGCTTCGCCAGCACGCGGGCGGCCGCGGCCAGCGCATCGCTGCGCTGGGCGGCGCCGCGCAGGCGCCCGGCCATGGCGACCCCGCCGCCATCGAAGTGGAAATCGCGCGGCAGGAAGGTCAGCGCATGGGCCAGTTCCGGCGTCACCCAGCCCACCTGCTCCGTCCCGAAGCGGAAGGGCAGGAGATGCGCGGGGGAGGGCGCGTTGTTGCAGGCCTCGATGTGCCGGTACAGCGGTTTGCTCATCGCTGCCATGTGGCAGCGACGGCGCCGGGCGGGAAGGGCCGTGGTTCCCAAAACCCGCCGCACGGGCCACATGAAGGGCATGAGCGCGAAGCAGCCGACGAACCACCTCCGCACCGTGCGGTCCATCCTCCCCTACCTCTGGCCCGAGGGGGAGCGCGGGCTGAAGATCCGGGTGGTGCTGGCGGTGCTCTGCCTCATCGCGGCCAAGGCGGCCAATGTGCTGGTGCCCATCATCTATGCGCGGGCGGTGGATGCGCTGGCGCCGAAGGACGGGGTGGGGGCGATGCTCGCCATCCCGGTGGCGCTGGTCATCGGCTATGGCCTGCTGCGCGTCATGGCCTCGGCGCTCGCGGAACTTCGCAACGCGGTCTTCGCCAAGGTGCAGGCGCGGGCGGCGCGGCGGGTCGCGCTCAGCGTGTTCCGGCACATGCATGCGCTCTCCATGCGGTTCCACATGGACCGCGCGACGGGCGGCCTCTCCCGCGTGATTGAAAGAGGTACGCGTGGCATCGCAGTGGTGCTGAACTTCATGCTGTTCAACATCCTGCCGACCATCGTGGAGATCTTCCTGGTCGCCGCGATCCTGTGGTGGATGTTCGCGCTCTCCTTCGCGCTGACCGTGCTGCTCACCATCGGCGGCTACATCACCTTCACGCTGCTCTTCACCAATTGGCGCCTCGCCTTCCGCCGCGTGATGAACGACACGGACCAGGAGGCGAACACCAAGGCGGTGGACAGCCTGCTGAACTACGAGACGGTGAAGTACTTCAACAACGAGCGGCACGAGGCGCGGCGCTACGATGAGAGCCTGACGCGCTACGAGGCCGCCTATGTGCGCTCCGAGACCACGCTGAACATGCTCAACGCCGGCCAGGCGACGATCATGGCGGCGGGGCTGACGGTGGTGATGCTGCTGGCCGGGCGCGGCATCGCGGGCGGGACCATGACGGTGGGCGATTTCGTCATGGTGAACGCCTATCTGATCCAGCTCTATCTGCCGCTGAACATCCTCGGCTTCGCCTATCGCGAGATCAAGCAGGGCCTGACCGACATGGAGGAGATGTTCCTCCTGCTGGACGTGCCCGCCGAGATCGCGGACGCGCCCCATGCCCCCGACCTCGTGGTGACCGCCGGCGCGGTGCGCTTCGATGATGTGCGCTTCGCCTACCGGCCCGATCGCGAGATCCTGAAGGGCGTGAGCTTCGAGGTGCCGCCCGGCCGCATGCTCGCCATCGTCGGGCCCACCGGGGCCGGGAAATCCACCATCTCCCGCCTGTTGTTCCGCTTCTACGACGTGACCGGCGGCGCGGTGCTGATCGACGGGCAGGATGTGCGGAGCGTGACGCAGGACAGCGTGCGCCGCGCCATCGGCGTGGTGCCGCAGGACACGGTGCTGTTCAACGACACCATCCGCTACAACATCGCCTATGGCCGTCCGGGCGCCACCGATGAGGAGGTGGAGGAGGCCGCGCGCCTCGCCCAGGTGCATGACTTCGTCCTCAAGCTGCCCGATGGCTACAAGACCCGCGTGGGCGAGCGTGGCCTCAAGCTCTCGGGCGGCGAGAAGCAGCGCGTGGCGATCGCGCGCACCATCCTGAAGGACCCGCGCATCCTCATCCTGGACGAGGCGACCAGCGCGCTCGACACCCGCACCGAGCAGGAGATCCAGGCGGCGCTGCGCGACGTCTCCCGCGGGCGGACCACGCTGGTCATCGCGCACCGCCTCTCCACCGTGGTGGAGGCGGATGAGATCATCGTGCTGGAGGAAGGGCGCATCGCCGAGCGGGGCACGCATGGCGCGCTGATCGCGGCCGATGGCCTCTATGCCGAGATGTGGCGCCGCCAGTCCGAGGCGGTGGCGGCGGCCGAGGCGGCGGCGCTGGCCCAGGCCCAGGCGGAATTCGGCAGCGGCGTGAGCGCCCGGGCGGCGGGCGAGGCGCGGATGACAAAGCCTTAATCCTGGCGCTCTTCCCTGGCCGCGCTCCAGGCCCCATCTGGCTGGAAAGATTGGAGTTGCCGGACAATGCAAGCAGCGGATGGGGATGCCCCCGAGGATCTGAGCCACGCCGGCTCGGTGGTGGACAAGGCGATCGAGTACATGCTCGAGCAGCAGATCGCCCCGATCTCCGCCGCGTCCGCGCTGCTGGGCGGCGCACTGGGCCTGCTGTCGCGCAGCATGGATGACCGCTCCATCGCCGGCGTGCTGCGCCAGGCGTTGGCGAGCGTGGAGGCCGGCGAGCTTCGGCAATTGCCGACGCTGCCGAAGGGCTGAGCGCCGCGCGCGCCTGACCCGCGCCTGACCCGCGCTTGACTCAGGGGCGCGGCTGCCGCAAAAGCCGCGCTCCGATTTACCGCCGCGCCGGGGGACCCCGTGCGCGCCCAGTTTGCAGGATCATCACCATGGCTCGCCGCTGCGGCATCACCGGCAAGGGCGTTCAGTCTGGCAACAATGTCAGCCACGCGAACAACAAGACCCGTCGGCGCTTCCTGCCCAACCTGCAGGAAACCTCCTTCTACTCCGACGTGCTGGCCACCTCGATCCAGCTGCGGCTGACCACGTCGGGCATCCGCACCATCGAGCACAATGGCGGCATCGACGCCTTCCTGCTCACCACCAAGCCGCGCAACCTGCCGCCCGAGGCGGTGGTGCTCAAGCGCCGCATCCTGCGCGCCCAGGCCAAGAAGGCCGCGGCGGCCTGAGTCCCGCCGGCCGGGGCATGGCCCCGCGCCGCGGATTCTGCACGAATTACTGAGGCTGCAATGCCGCGAATCGGGCCAAATGCCCGATTCGCGGCATTTGTGTTTGGGGCGCCCGGCCGCGGGGCCGCGCCTTGAGACGTCGGGAAATCGTTGTCTTTCCGTATCATAAAGGCCGATCGGGCAAGTCGGGCTTGGTTTTCGGGATTCGTCCCAGGGCCGTTTTAACCGGCTGTTAACCGAATCGGGCGAGAATCACTCGCATGATGACCGACGCCCTCCCCGATGCCCTCCCCGCCGCCCTGGCCGTCCTCGCCGCCGCCGGCGGGCTTGCCGCCATTGCCGGTCTCGGCCGCGCGTCGCGCCTCGCGGCGGAGCTGACCACCCTGCGCGGCCTGGCCGAGGGCCGGCGCCGCAGCTTCGGCCTGCTCGCGCGGGACATGAACAGCCTGGGCCTGGCCCTGCTGGGCCGCGCCCAGCTCCTGGCCACGCAGTCCGGGGGAGAGGAAGCCGGCCGCGCCTTCGAGGGGGAGGCGCGGCACCTTCTCGCCCTGGCCGATGCCGCCGCCGAGGAAGCGGGCGGCGCCGTGCCCGCGCGCGGCCTGCAGGAGGAGCGCTTCCCGCTCGCGCCCATCCTGCGCGAGGCGGTGGCCATCGCCAGCGCGCAGCTTGGCCCCGGCAAGCGGCATTGGCGCATCGCGCCGGCCATCGAGAACCTGGCCGTGACGGCCGACCGGCGTGCCCTGCGCGGTGCCCTGGTTCAGGTGCTGGGCCGCGCCGCCCGCGCCACGGCCGAGGCCGATGTGATCGAGATCCGCGCGGATCTGAGGCCGCATGCCGCCTCGATCATCATCGAGGATGAGGGGGTGGGCCTCGCCATCGAGGATCTGGCGCCCATCGCCCATGATGGCGGGGCCGACCGCTCCCGGGGCCTGGGCTTCGGGCTCTCCCTGGCGCGCTCGCTGCTGCGGGCCCATGGCGGGGAGCTGGTGATCGAGGCCGCGCCGGGGATCGGGGCGCGCGCCTTCCTCTCGCTGCCGCCGGAGCGGATGGCGGCGGTCGCCTGAACCCGGCCTACCAGTGGCGGCGGGGGCCGCCGCGCCAGGGCCGGCCGTAATAGTGCCGGGGCGGCCCGTAATAGACCGGCGGCGCGTAGAAGCGCGGCGGCGGCGGGGGCACGAAGACCACGGGCGGCGGCACGAAGAGCGGCCGCGGCGGCGCGTAATAGACCGGCGGGGGCGGGACGTAGCGATAGGCCGGCGGGCCGAAGCCCGGCTTGTCCCAGTATTGCGCCTGGGCGCCCCCCGGCTGCAGCAGGCCCAGGGCCAGGGCGCCGGCGATGATCAGGCTGTGGAACGGTCGCATCGGAGAAGCCTCCTTCACTCGTCACAGGGAACACGGCCAGCATGGCCGAAGCGTGGCGCGATCATGGCGTCAGCCGCCGCGCCAGCCCCGGTAGGGGCCGCCGCGATAGGGCCCGCCATAATAGCGCGGCGGCCCATAGAAGCGGGGCGGCGGCGCGTAGTAGCGCGGGGGCGGCGCGTAGAAGCGCGGCGGCGGGGGGGCGTAGTAGCGCGGCACGGGCGCGTAGTAGCGGGGCGCCGGCGCGACATAGGCCGGGCCGACATAGCCGCCGCCATAGACCGGCCCGCCGACATAGCCCGGGGCACAGGCCGTGAGCGACGCCAGGGCGCCCAGGATCACACCTGGCTTCAGCCATCGCATGGCATGTTCCTCCCGCGTGGCCGGCAAGGCGGTGGCCACGGCCAAGACATGGTGGGGCGACCGATCCTGCCAACGCGCCTTGCGGCGTCCGGTTGCGGCCAGGGGGGATGACGCGCCCCGCTCATGGCGGAAGCAAGGCGAAACCGGGGTGATTTGAGGCTCAGAACCCGCCGGGCGGCACGCGCAGGCTGGGCGGGGCCGGGCGCATCGCCGCGCGCAGCAGCGTGTCCAGCTCCGAGAGGAAGCGCGAGCGATCGGCCGGCGTCATGCCCGAGGGCCCGCCGGTGCGCGCGCCGGTGGAGCGCAGATGCTCCGCCACCGCGCGGCCGGCCAGCGCATTGCCGATATTCTCCAGCGTCCAGCGGTGGCCCTTGGCGTTCAGCGCGCGCGCGCCCTTCTCCAGGCAGCGCGCGGCGAGCGGGATGTCCTGCGTCACGCAGACATCGGCCGCCGTGATGCGATCGGCGATCCAGTCATCCGCCACATCCGCGCCTTCGGTGACGATCACGCGATGGATCAGCGGGCTCTCGGGCAGCAGGATGCCGCGCGCGCCGTTGGAGACGACATGGGTGTGCAGCTGCAGCCGCGCGGCGACCCGGAACGCCTCCTCGCGCACCGGGCAGGCATCGGCGTCGAGGTAGAGCGCCGTCACGCGGTTCCGAACACACGGGCGAAGATCGTCTCGACGTGGCGGAAATCGAGCTGCGGATCCATCACGCGCGAGAGCGTGGCCGCATCCATCACCGCCGCCACCTCGGGCCGCGCCAGCAGGTTCTCGGCGAAGCTCTTCACATCGGGCTGGCCGAGCTTCAGCCAGGTCGCCATCGCGGCCTGCTGCACGGCGGCGTAGCTGTCCTCGCGCGAGAGGCCGGCCTGCGTCAGCGCCAGCAGCACCTTCTGGCTGTGCACCACGCCGCCCAGGCCTTCCAGGTTCTCCGTCATCCGCACGGGATAGACGGTCAGCTTCTCCATCATGCCGGCGAGGCGCATCAGCGCGAAATCGAGCGCGATGGTGGCGTCCGGCCCGATCACGCGCTCCACGCTGGAATGGCTGATGTCACGCTCATGCCAGAGCGTGATGTTCTCGAGCGCCGGCATGGCATAGCCGCGGACGAGGCGCGCGAGGCCCGTAATGTTCTCGCTCAGCACCGGGTTGCGCTTGTGCGGCATGGAGCTGCTGCCCTTCTGCCCGGCGTGGAAGAACTCCTCCGCCTCGCGCACCTCGGAGCGCTGCAGGTGGCGCACTTCCGTCGCCAGCCGCTCGATCGCGCCCGCCACCACGGCGAGCGTCGCGAAGAAGGCCGCGTGGCGGTCGCGCGGGATGACCTGGGTGCTCACCGGCTCGATGGCGAGGCCGAGCGACTTCGCCACATGCGCCTCGACGCGCGGGTCCACGCTGGCGAAGGTGCCGACGGGGCCGGAGATGGCGCAGGTGGCGACCTCGGCGCGGGCGGCGATCAGCCGCTCCCGGTTGCGGGCGAATTCGCAGTAATGCCCGGCGAGCTTCAGGCCGAAGCTGGTGGGCTCGGCATGGATGCCGTGGCTGCGGCCGATGGTGGGGGTGAACTTGTGCTCCATCGCGCGCGCGCGCAGCGCCGCCATGACGGCCTCGACATCCGCGATGAGCAGATCCGCCGCGCGCGTCATCTGCACGGCGAGGCAGGTGTCGAGCACGTCGCTGCTCGTCAGGCCCTGGTGCATGTAGCGCGCATCCTCGCCGATGCCCTCGCCGAGCCAGGTGAGGAAGGCGATCACGTCATGCCGCGTGACGCGCTCGATCTCGTCGATGCGCTCGACATCGGCGGGGCCCATCGCGGCCACGCGCGGCGCGCCGCCCTGGCGGATGGAGATGGCGGCGCTGGCGGGGATGGTGCCGATCTCGGCCATCGCCTCGGCGGCCAGCGCCTCGATCTCGAACCAGATGCGGTACCGCGTCTCGGGCGACCAGATCTCGGCCATGGCAGGGCGGGAATAACGGGGGACCATCGCAGCCTCTCAACAACGCGGGATGGTGTTTGCCGCCTGCGGCAAATCCCGACAAGCGGGCTTGGCGCGCGCCGCGTCCTCTGCCAAACAAATGCGACTTCTTTGAACATTCCCCTGGATTACAATCCGTTTATTTTTGAAGGACGCTACGATGCCCGAATGGTTCGTACCGCTCATGCAGGTTTTGATGATCGATATTGTCCTGGCGGGGGACAATGCGATCGTCGTGGGCATGGCGGCGGCCGGCCTGCCGCCCGAGCAGCGCCGCAAGGCCATCTTCTGGGGTATCATCGCGGCGACGCTGATGCGCATCGGCTTCGCCAGCATCACCGTCCAGCTTCTCTCGATCGTCGGCATCACGCTGGCGGGCGGCGTCCTCCTGCTCTGGGTCTGCTGGAAGATGTATCGCGAGCTGCGCGAGGGCGGCGGCCATTCGCCCGAGGGTGAGATGGACTCCGAGACCACCAACCCGGATGGCACGCCGCGCAAGACCATGCGCCAGGCCATCACGCAGATCCTGGTCGCCGACGTCTCGATGAGCCTCGACAACGTGCTGGCGGTGGCCGGCGCGGCGAAGGACCATCCCTATGTGCTGATCGTCGGCCTCGCCATCTCGGTCGTGCTGATGGGCGTGGCCGCGACCTTCATCGCGAACCTGCTGAACAAGCATCGCTGGATCGCCTGGGTCGGCCTCTTCATCATCCTTTATGTCGCGGGTGACATGATCTGGTCGGGCACGAATGAGGTCGCGGGCGTCGTTCCCGGCTCCTATGCCTTCCTCATGCTGCCGCTCGGCTACCTGGCCCTGCCGGGCGTCTTCCCGGCCTGGCTCTGGGCCGGTGCCACGCTGTTGCAGGTGGCGGTGCTGGCCGCCGTCGCGGCCCTGATCGGCGAGGCGGTGCTGCGCGCCCGCCGCCGTGGCGACGGGCGGTCCGAGGCGGGATCATCCGGGGGTCATTGACCCCCGTCTGACGGCCCTTTCACAGCTTTGCAAAGACAGGTTCGGCGGGAGCGGGTAGCTTGCCCGCCGAATCTCTTTGGGAAAGGCAGCATGACGACAATCGCCACCACATCCGCCAGGGCCAACCGGGCCGGCGCCGCGAGCTTCACCAGGCTGCCCCGGCCCGCCAAGGTCATTTGAGGATGCGTGACATTTCGACAGCAGCGCCGGCCCGCCGGCTGCGCCTGGCCGCCGGCCTGATGATCCCGCTGCTCGCCGCCTGCGCGAGCGAGGGCGGCGATGCGCCGGCCACGGCGCCGGTTCCCGTCGTCTCGGCGCCGCAGCGCCTGGCGGAGCGGCTGCCGGCCCAGGCGGCCAGCTTCCAGCGCGGCACCACGGCCTCGATCGACCAGCCGCTGCCGGGCGTGGAAGTGCCCTATTCCACGCAGGGGCGGACGGCGGCGGGCTTCGTGCAGGTGTTGCGGCCGCCCTCCGTCGCCCCGCCGGACGGGCCGGGCAGCCTGGTCGTGCAGGAAGAATACCAGCGTGTCGTGGCGGCCGCGCAGCGTGGCTCGGGCCCGCATCGCCGGCTGCGCCTGGTGCAGGAGAGCGACCAGCCGCCGGGCGCGCCGTTGTTCCGCTGCGCCGACCTCGAGGGCGCCTATGGCCGCACCGCCGTGACCAGCACCACCTGCGTGGGTGCGGCGGGCGGGCAATTGCTGCGCCTGCGCGTCTCCATGCCGCGGCGTGACCCGCCGGCGGCCGATCCGCGCGCCTTCATCCGCGACATCGCCGAGGCGCTGCGCCGAGGGGGGTGATGGCGGCGCCTGATCGGCGCCCCCGATGTCCCGCATCGAAACCGCCGACTGGCGGCGGGGCCCGTTTCGCGGATGATCTCTCCAGGGGGGCAGCGTGCTCCCCCAGCCGATCCGGAGACATCATCCCATGCCCAGCCCCCGCACCCTTCTCGCCGCCACCGCCGGCCTCGCGCTGGCCGGCCTGCTCCCGATGCAGGAGGCCGCTGCCCAGGTGGCGCGCTACTGCGGCAACACGGTGAATGCCGTCGCCTTCTACACGAACATCAACTCGGATGGCCGTGGCTCGACCGCGGTGCATTTCGTGCAGCTGCAGAACATGGGCCCGGCCCGGCACATCCGCATCGCCTTCTTCAGCAGCGAGCCGGGGCTGACGCGCGGCGGCGGCAATTATCCGGTCCATCCGGGTGTCGCGCCCGCCTCGACCGGCGACATCGCCATTGCCAACCAGGGCTTCATCACGGTGCAACTGGCGACGCAGCGCCTCAACAACCCCGCGGGCACCGGCGCCATCCCGGCCACGGACCCGCAGACGGGCCTGCCGCACTTCACCATGGTGACCTGCACGCCCTGAGCGGGGCGCGCCCTACCAGCTCCTGATCCGCTCATAGAGCGGCTTCAGGAGAAAGGGGCTCAGGAACAGCGGGAACTGGCAGAGCACGCAGAAGAGCAGGATGCCGGGATCTGTGTTGGCCGGCAGCACCGCCAGATACAGCGCCATGTTGCGGTTGCCGGCGAGCAGCCCGGCGGAGAGGGCGAGCTTCTGCCCGAAGGCGGTGAAGGCCAGCGCCGTCACCGCATTCATCGCCAGCATGCCGCCGAAGGCCATGGCGACGCCGGTGAGGATGAAGCCGGGCTCGCGCAGCAATTGGGCCAGCACGCCATCCATCACGCCGAAGCCGTAGAACACCACCATCAGCACCACCGCGCCGTCCACCGCGCGGCCCCAATGGTCGAGCCTGGCTGGCGCCACCACGCGGCGGATCACCATGGAGATCAGCAGCGGCAGCAGCACGACGAGGCCGAGGCGCAGCATCAGCCCCGTCATCGAGATGGCGAGGTCGATGCCCAGCAGGCCGAGGGCCAGCGGCGGCGCCGTCAGCGGGATCAGCAGGATGGAAAGCACCGCGACGACGAAGGCGATCTCGCCATCCAGCCCCACCATCCTGGCAAAGGCCGGAGAGGAGGTGGCGGCGCAGCCCGTCGCCACGATGACGAGGCCATTGGCCAGCGGCCCCTGGATGCCGAGCGCGACGAGCAGCGCCCAGACCAGCAGCGGTGTCGCGATCAGCAGCCAGACGAGCAGGGCGGCCACCAGCAGCGGGCGGCGCAGATAGGCGATGACCTGCACGGGGTCCACCCGCAGCAGCACCAGCACCATCAGGATGAAGACCACGGGCGTGATCACGTCGCGGAAGAGGGCGGCGAGCGGCGGGAGGAACAGGCCCGCGAAGATGCTGCCGGCCAGCAGCGCCGCGCCATGCAGGGCGGACCATTCCAGGAAGCGGCGCATGAGGTCCAAGGGAAGCAGGCCGTGGTTGGTGGCGTTCGCCGGATGTTCTATAGCCCTTGGCGTGTCCGCACCATCCTCCCCAGGGGCTGCCCCTCCCCCCGAATACCTCGCCCGGCTGAACCCGGAGCAGCGCGCCGCCGTGGAAACGCTGGATGGTCCGCTGCTCGTGCTGGCCGGTGCCGGCACCGGCAAGACGCGCGTGCTCACCACGCGATTCGCGCATCTGCTGATGACCGGCCGCGCCCAGCCGCACCAGGTGCTGGCCGTGACCTTCACCAACAAGGCGGCGCGCGAGATGCGCGAGCGGCTGGGCGCCATCCTGAACCGGCCGGTCGAGGGGCTCTGGCTCGGCACCTTCCACGCGCTCGCCGCGCGCATGCTGCGCCGGCATGCGGAGCTGGTGGGCCTCACCTCCAGCTTCACCATCCTCGACACGGATGACCAGACGCGCCTGCTCAAGCAGGTGATGGAAGCGGAAGGCGTGGACCTGAAGCGCTGGCCGCCCAATGGGCTGATGGGGATCATCCAGCGCTGGAAGGATCGCGGCCTCACGCCCGACCGCATCCCGGCGGCCGAGACCTCCGACTACGCGAACAACCGGGCGGAGAAGCTCTACGCCGCCTACCAGGCGCGGCTCATCGCGCTGAACGCCTGCGATTTCGGCGACCTGCTGCTGCACATCACGGAGATCCTGCGCACCAACACCGAGGTGCTGGCGAGCTACCACCGCCTGTTCCGCTACATCCTGGTGGATGAGTACCAGGACACGAACCTCGTCCAGTATCTCTGGCTCAGGCTGCTCGCGCAGGGGCACAAGAACATCTGCTGCGTGGGCGATGATGACCAGTCCATCTATTCCTGGCGCGGCGCCGAGATCGAGAACATCCTGCGCTTCGAGCGCGATTTCCCGGGGGCGCAGGTGGTGCGCCTCGAAAGCAACTACCGCTCCACGCGCCCCATCCTTGCCGCCGCCGCCGGGCTGATCGCGCGCAATGAGGGCCGCCTGGGCAAGACCTTGCGCCCGGGCCGCGCCGATGCCTCGGGCGAGCGCGTGCGCGTCGTCTCGCTCTGGGACAGCGAGGAGGAGGCGCGCATGGTAGGTGCGCGCATCGAGGAGGCGCGGCGGGATGGTGTCAGCCTCGGCGAGATCGCCATCCTGGTGCGCGCCGGCTTCCAGACCCGCGCCTTCGAGGAGCGGCTGATCACGCTCGCCATTCCCTATCGCGTCTTCGGCGGCGCCAAGTTCTATGAGCGGGCCGAGATCCGCGACGCCATCGCCTATTTCCGCGCGATGTCGCAGCCGGCCGATGACCTGGCTTTCGAGCGCATCGTGAACACGCCCAAGCGCGGCCTGGGCGACACCGCCATGGCCGCGATGCACAAGCTGGCGCGCGAGCAGCAGATGCCGCTGCGCGTGGCGGCCGAGCGCCTCTGCCAGACCGACGCGCTGCGCCCGCGCCCGCGTGCGGCGCTGCGCGAATTGCTGGAGAATCTCTCGCGCTGGAATGCCGGCCTCGAGAAGGAGGGGCACGTCGTCATCGCCGCCCAGGTGCTGGAGGAGAGCGGCTATATCGACATGTGGAAGGCCGACCGCAGCATCGAATCCGCCGGGCGCCTGGACAACCTGAAGGAGCTGGTGCGCGCGATGGGCGATTTCGCGACACTTGGCGCCTTCCTGGAGCACATCGCCCTCGTCATGGAGAATGACGACAATTCGGAGGGCGAGAAGGTCAGCCTGATGACGCTGCACGCGGCCAAGGGGCTTGAGTTCGACATGGTCTTCCTGCCGGGCTGGGAGGAGGGGCTGTTTCCCTCGCAGCGCAGCCTGGACGAGGGCGGCGCCAAGTCGCTCGAGGAGGAGCGGCGCCTCGCCTATGTCGGCATCACGCGGGCGCGCAGGCATTGCGTGATCAGCCATGCGGCCAACCGGCGCATCTATGGCAACTGGGTCAGCTCCATCCCCTCGCGCTTCCTGGATGAGCTGCCCGAGGGCGAGGTGCTGCGCGAGGGCGGCGTCACGCAACAGCCCCGCATGCCCTCCAGCGTGTTCGCGGCCGGCCTGCCGCTGAGTTCGCAGCGCCGCCCGCGCGTGATCGAGGCCGGCGCCTGGGAGGTGGACCAGCGGCCGGAGCGCGAGAAGGCCTTCGCGCGCGGCACCCGCGTCTTCCACCAGAAATTCGGCTATGGCCGCGTGCTGGCCGTGGATGACGACAAGCTGGAGATCGAGTTCGAGAAGGCGGGCGTGAAGCGGGTGCTGGACCGCTTCGTGGAGCCCGCCTGAGGTTTGCTGCGCGAATGATCCACCGGTTCGGCGATGCCGCCCCGGCGGATCATGCGCGGGGCGTCACCCGAACTTCTTTTGGCCCGCCACCCACGTCTCGCTCACCTTGATGGCGGCGATCTTGGTCGGGTCCACTGTCAGCGGGTTCTCCTCCAGGATGGTGAAGTCCGCCTCCTTGCCGCGCTCCACCGTGCCCAGGCGGTCGGCGAGGCCGAGCTGCCGCGCGGCATCCACCGTGACGGACTCCAGCGCGCGCCGCACGGTCACGGCCTGGTCGGCGCCGATGACGGAATTGTCCACCTGGCAGATGCGCGTGACCGCCGTCTGCACGAGGCGCAGCGTGCCGAGCGGCGAGCAGGGGCTGTCGGTGTGCAGCGTGAAGCGCACGCCCTCCTTCGCGCAGGCGCCGGCCGGGTCGGTGAAGGCGGCGCGCGTGGGGCCGAAGATCTGGTCCCGGTAGGCGGCCCCATAGAGCGTGACATGGTTCATCAGGAAGCTCGGCTCGATGTTGAGCCGCTTCATCCGCACGATCTGGTCCTGCCGCAGCATGGTGGCGTGCTCGATGCGGTTGATGCCGAAGGCGGTGGAATTGCCGTAGGCGGCCTCGATCGCGTCGAGCGAGAAATCGATCGTCTTGTCGCCGTTGCAATGGATCAGCACCGGCATGCCGGCGGCCTTCACCGCGGCCACCATCTGCTTCATCTGGTCGGCGTTGAAGTTGGGCTGGCCCATGTCGGTCCCGCCCAGATAGGGCTGCGTCTGGCCGCCGGTACGCGTCTGGTTCGAGCCGTCGCCCACGATCTTCACGCCGTAGAGCATGAGCAGCGAATTGGGCAGCTGCGCCGCGCGCGGGCCGAGGCCGAGACTGCGATAGGGCGCGAAGCCCGCCATGTCCTCGTACATCAGGCTCGCGCTGAGGCGCAGCGGCGCCGTCGCCGCGATCTGGCTGAAGCCCTCGATCCATTCGGACTTCATCGTGCCCGGCTCGTGCAGCAGCGTGTTGCCGGTGGCGGCGGCGGCCTGCATGTAGCGGTTGATCGCCTGGGTCGCGAGCTGCGGCGTGATGCGCGGCAGGCCGACCGAGACCACCTTCAGCATCGCGCTCATCTCGAAGACGCGGCCGTCCAGCCTGCCGTCCGGCCCGCGCCCGAAATGGCCGCCGCCGGGCAGCGCGCCGATATCCTCCGGGATGTTCGCGGCGCGCAAGGCGGCGCTGTTCACCGCCGCGTCATGGCCGTTCGTGTACCAGACGAAGATCGGCCGCGTGGTCGAGATGCCGTCCAGCTCGGTGCGCGAGAGGTCGCCGCCCTGCAGCAGGTTGTCGAAGTTCGACACCATCACCCACTGGCCTTCCGGCGTATTGGCGACGAGCTGGCGGAGATTGGCGAGCAGGTCCGCGCGGGTGCGGTTCTTCAGGTAGCCGATGTCGGTCAGCAGCTCGAGGTAGAGCGAGGAGAGGGCCGTGTGGTTGTGCGGGTCGATCAGGCCGGGCAGCAGCGTGCGGCCCTGCAGGTTCACGATCCGCGTGTCGCGCGTGGCGAGCGCCATGACATCGGCCGCCGCGCCGACGGCGGTGATCCGCCCTCCGGTGACGGCGATGGCCTCGGCCATGGTGTCCCCGGCCATGGTGACGATGTTGCCGCCGCGGAAGATGGTCTCGGGGCCGGTGGGGGCGGGCGCATTGGCGGGCGTATTGGCCCAGGGCACGGTCTGCGCCTGGCCGGCCAGCGGGGCGGCGGCGGCCGATACCGCGACGGCCATGAAGCCGCGGCGGGTGGGCGGCTTGAACAATCCGGCGAGCCCGCCGGGCTGGCTGAAGAGCGAGGGATGGGCGATCAGCGGGCTGACGCAGGCGCGGCACATGGCGTTGGCTTTCCTTCGGCCGGATTGGCGGAGATCTGGGCGCTCCGCTCGACCATCACGCTAGATGTCGTCGCATGCGCCGCGCAACACGCGCTTGCGGGCGGCGAGATGGGGCGTACATGACGAATCGTTCAGAAAATCCCCGCAAAAGCGCCAAGACCGCGTGAAACGGGAGGTCTTCCGCCGCGGAAAACATGGCCTGCGCGTCAGTCCCCGACAAAACTCCACAATTCGCGCGGCATGGGAAGGCGCGGTTTGGGTCTGGCCGCGAATGGGTGTAGCGAGGGCGCTTCTTTCTGCCCGCCGCCCGGAATCCCCATGAAGAAACAGCCCGCGCCGCTCGAAACCCTGGTGCTGGACCAGCTGCCCGATGAGGCGATGCCGGCCTATGAGGCCGCGCTGCTCTCGGTCAGCGCCACCGTCGCGCTGTTCCTGGACGAGGAGACGGGGAATTGGCGCATCGAGGCGGTGCGCGAGGCGCAGGCCGACGCGGACGCGCTGCAGGCGGCGCTCGCGCTGGCCGCCGGGCTGACGGGGCATGAGGCGCCGCTGACCCGCCACGCCACGGAATCCGAGGGCTGGCTGGCCCGCACGGTGGAAGCCTTCCCCGAGCAGGAGATCGGCCGCCGCTTCCTGATCCGCCCCACCCATGTGGCGCCGCGCCCGACCTATGGCCGCATCGCGCTGACGCTGGATGCGGGCCTCGCCTTCGGCTCGGGCGAGCATGCCTCCACGCAAGGCTGCCTGATGGCGCTGGAGCGGCTGCCGAAGCGCCTGCCGCGCGTGCTGGATGTGGGCACGGGCAGCGGCATCCTCGCCATGGGTGCGGCCAAGCTCTGGCATGTGAAGGCGCTGGCGAGCGACCTCGACCCCTGGTCGGTCCGGGTCACGCGGGAGAATGCGGCGATGAACGGGCTCGCGCCGCGGCTGCGCGCCGTGCTGGCCACCGGCTACGCGCATAACGCCATCACGCGCGGCGCGCCCTATGACCTGATCTTCGCGAACATCCTGGCGCGGCCGCTCTGCGCCATGGCGAAGGACCTCGCGGCGCATCTGCGCCCCGGCGGGCGGGCCATCCTGGCCGGGCTGCTGGGCAAGCAGGTGCGGATGGTGCTGGCCGCGCATCGCAGGGCCGGGCTGGTGCTGGAGCGTCGCATCAGCCTCGACCCCTGGGCGACGCTGGTGCTGCGGAAGCCCGGTTGAGACGAGAGGACACGCACATGCCCACCCGCAGCCACACCGTCACCTGGGAAAGCCTGGACGGTCCCTCGCCCTATGCCGGGCTGCCCGGGCTGGAGGCGATGCAGCGCTCCATCGCGGATGGGGTGCAGCGCAGCCCGATGTTCGCGCTGATGGGCATCCGCCTGGTCCGCGCCGAGGAAGGTCTCGCCGTGATGGAGGGCGAGATCGGCGAGCAGTTCTACAACGGCATCGGCATCGCCCATGGCGGCTATGCGGCCACCATCCTGGATGCCGCGCTGTGGAACGCGGTGCGCACGGTGATGGAGGCGGGCCGCGCGCACACCACCCTGGATCTCAAGGTGAACTATGCCCGGCCGCTGACGGTCGCCTCGGGCCGCGTCTCCTGCGAGGGGCGCGTCGTGCATCGCGGCGGCCGCACCGCCATCGCGGAAGCGCGGCTGACCGGCGAGGGGGGCGCGAAGCTCTACGCCCATGGCACCTCGACGCTGATGATCCTCTAGAGAGGACGCCTCACGCTTTCGTGAGCCATTTCTTCGCCACCCGGCATGCCACCGTATAGGCCGGGTTGAACACGTTGCCGACGTCGTAGCGCACCACCATGCCCATCAGGTGGCTCGCGGCGCGCGCATCCAGGCCGTAATCCTCGCCCAGCCAGCGCTGCATCTCCGTCGTCGCGTGCTGCAGCGCCTGGTCCAGCGGGCGGGCATTGCCGATGGTGATGATCTCCTCGGCCGTCTCGGCGCGCGGCCAGGTGATGCGGCGCTTCAGCACGGACAACCGCACCTCCATCTCGAAGGAGGTCTCGATGCCCGTTCCGGTGATTTCGCCATCGCCCTGCGCGGCATGGCCATCGCCCAGGTAGAACAGCGCGCCGGGCACCGAGACGGGGAACCAGGCCGTCGTGCCGGGCGCGAAGCGGCGGTAATCCATGTTGCCGCCATGCGCGCCGCTGGTGGCGGTCGAGATCGCCTCGCCACCCGCCGGCGCCACGCCGAAGCAGCCGATCATGGGCGCGAGCGGCGGCGTAAAGCCGGCCAGAGCGGCGGGCGCGTCCCGCAGCCGCACCGTGCCCTCATTCGCGTTGATCTCCCAGATGGCGCGCTCCTGCTTCGGGCGGTCCAGGATGGCGGCGGGGTCGAGCACGGTCAGCGCCAGCGGCGAATAGGTCCAGCCCGTCCGGCGATTGGGCGTGAGGCGGATGATCTCGACGGCGAGCGTGTCGCCCGGTTCGGCGCCCTCGACGAAGAAGGGGCCGGTCATCGGGTTCGGGCGGGCGGCCACCGCCACCTCGTTGGCATCGAGGCCGGAGGCGTCCACCGTCTCGGCCACCAGCGTGTCGCCATCGGCGATGCGCAGGCAGGGTTCCGCCGTGCCGAGCGTGTTGTGGTAGCGGGTCGGGCGGAAGATGTGGCGGGCCATGGTGTCCTCGGGCGATGTGCGCGGCCGAGGCTAGGGCATGTGCGGCCCGGCGGGAACTTGCGCCTCAGAAATGCTCGGCGCGCAGCACCTGGCAATCGGTGATGTTCACGATGGCGGGGCGGGCCCCCAGCAATTCCTCGCGCGCCTCGATCACGCGCTCGGCCACGGTGGCGCCGCAGATGCAGATGATGACCACATTGTCGAGCACGCCCGAAAGGTCGCCGCCGCGGCGCACGCCCTGGCGGCCGCGCCCGGCCAGGACGGGAAGCTGCGTCCAGCCGGTGGCGCCCAGCCGGTCCAGCAGGTCCGTCACCTCGGCGGCGCGGACGGCCTCCACCACGATTTCGATGCGCTTGCGCTGATGCGTCATGTTCCCACCCCGGCGAGGCGAATCCACAGGGGAATGCCCACCAGGATATTGAAGGGGAAGGAGATGGCGACGGAAAGGGTGACGTAGATGCCCGCATCCGCGCGCGGCAGGGCAAGGCGCATGGCGGCGGGGACGGCGATGTAGCTGGCCGAGCCGGCGAGCACGGCGAAGAGCGCCACGCCGCCCGTCGAAAGCCCGATGAACTGGCCCGTCACCAGCCCCGCCGCGCCCCCGATCAGCGGCATGAGGATGCCGAAGCCGATCAGCGCCACCGGCAGCCCCTTGCCGCCGGCGCGCAGCTGCCGCACCGCCATCAGCCCCATCTCGAGCAGGAAGAGGCAGAGCGCGCCGGGAAACAGCGCCTCGGTGAAGGGGGCGAGCTGGCGGCGGCCCGGTTCGCCCGCGAGATAGCCGATCAGGAAGCTGCCCATGAGCAGCACCACGGGGCCGTTCAGCAGCACCTCGCGCGCCAGCTTGCGGGCGTTGAGCTTCGGCGCATCGCCGCCACCGCCCAGGCGGGCCAGCAGCAGCGCCGTCAGGATGGCGGGCGTCTCCATCACCGCCAGGACCGCCGGCATGAACCCCTCCTGCGGGACGCCCAGCGTCACCAGCGTGCCCGAGGCGGCGGCGAAGGTGACCACGCTGACCGAGCCGTAATGGCCCGAGACGGCGGCCGCCGTCTCACGGTCCAGCTTGGTGCCCAGGCGCAGCAGCAGGAAGGCGGGCAGCGGCAGCAGGAAGGAGAGCAGGATGCCGGCGGTGAGCGCGGCCCAGAGCCCCTCGGAGGCGCCGGGCATGGCCAGCGCCGCGCCCCCCTTCAGCCCGATCGCGACCATCAGGTAGAGCGAAAGGCTGCGCGCCAGCGCCTCGGGCACGGACAGCTCGGCGCGCACGGCCCCGGCCCCGAAGCCGAGGGCGAAGAACATGACGGGGGGCGGGATCAGGGAGAGGAAGCTCGACACGCGCTGCGTCTAGAACAGGACGCGCCGGGGTGGAAACTCTGGCGCGATGATTTCTTGCATTTCGTTCACGTTGGTGCATATCGCCCTGGATCGTAACGGTTGACCGGGAGGCGGGGCGCGGCGGAGCATGTGCCGGGCCCGCGGGTCCGCCATGACACCGGAGGAAACCATGCCCGATGCGGGCCTCTCGCTCTCGCCCGACGCCATGCGCAGCCGCGCGCTGGAGACGCTCGCCTCCCTGGTGGGGGGCACCTTCTGGGAGAAGATGCGGATCGAGGCCGCGGCGCGGATCATCGTGACCGCCCGGCGCGTGGCGCTGCTGGCCGAGGAGGGCCTGCTGGCCGGGCAGACCCCGGCGGGCGTGATCCACCCCACCGCCGCCCGCTGGGACGCGGCGGCGATGACCGCCAATGAGTTCGCCGAGACGCTGGAGACCGCCGAGATCGTCGCCATCCTGGAGGAGGCGCCGGGCTGGTCGGAAGCGGTCTGGGCGCAGCAGACCCAGCTTTCCGAGCCGGAGAAGGCGCGGCTGCTGCAGCGCGTCTAGGCGGTGCTCCGCCGGGGTGGCGTGACCGCGGCGCCTCAGCCCGCCGGCAGCACCCGCCCGCGGCATTCGCCGAAGCCGATGGTGACGAAGCCCGCGCGCCGGGCGGTGGCGCGCAGGATCACCTCGTCGCCATCCTCCAGGAAGCGGCGCTCCTCGCCCGAGGCGAGTTTCAGCGGCTCGCGCCCGCCCTGCGTCGCCTCCAGCAGGCTCGCATAGCCGTCCCGCTCCGGGCCCGAGATGGTGCCCGAGCCGAAGAGATCGCCCGGGTTCAGGTTGCAGCCATTGGAGCTGTGATGCGCCACCATCTGCGCGGCGGTCCAGTACATGTGGCGCGCATTGCTGTCGGCGATGCGGTGCGGCGGCAGGCCTTGGGCCGCGAGGCCGGGCGTGACCAGCCAGGCCTCCAGCGCCAGGTCCAGGCCGCCCGCCGCCGCATCCGCCGCGTCCCGCAGATAGGGCAGGGGGGCGGGGTCGCCTGCGGGCCGCGCGGGCGGCGCGATGCGGAAGGGTTCCAGCGCCTCGGGCGAGATGATCCAGGGGCTGATGCTGGTGGCGAAGCTCTTGCCGAGGAAGGGGCCGAGCGGCTGGTACTCCCAGGCCTGGATGTCGCGCGCCGACCAGTCGTTCAGCAGGCAGAAGCCGGCGATGTGTTGGGCCGCCTCGCGGATCGGGATGGGCGCGCCCTGCGCGTTGCCGGGACCGATCCAGATGCCGAGCTCGAGCTCGTAGTCCAGCCGCTCGCAGGGGCCGAAGGCCGGGCCCTCCGGCCGTGGCAATTGCCCGGCGGGCCGGCGGAAGGCCGTGCCCGAGGCGATGATGGAGGAGGCGCGGCCGTGATAGCCGATGGGCACATGCTTGTAGTTGGGCAGTAGCGGATTGTCCGGCCGGAACAGCTTGCCCACCGCCGTCGCGTGGTGGATGCCCACGTAGAAATCCGTGTAGTCGCCGATGCGGGCGGGCACGTGCAGCGTGCAGGCGGCGGCCGGGTGCAGGCGGAGGGCGAGGCGCGATTGCGCCGCACTCCCCTCGGCCAGCTCCTCCGAGAGGCGGGCGCGCAGCGCGCGGCGCCACGGCGCCCCCTGGGCCAGCAGCGCGTTCAGCGTGCCGTCGGGCAGCGCCTCCTCCAGCTCCAGGATGGCGTCGCCGATGGCGACCCCGGCGCGCGGTGCGCCCCCGCCCGGCGGGGTGAAGAGGCCAAGCGGCAGGTTCTGGATCGGGAAATCGGGGTGGCCATTGGCCGAGGGGACCCAGCTCCGGCGGGCGGGGTCATGGGTGGCATCGGGCATGGGCGTCTCCTCCGGCAGCGGCGCGAGCTTGCTCGGCTTCGCGGCAAAGGCCAATGGCGCCGGCGGGCGTCGCGTGCGGGCCTAGCCGGTGGGCGTGGCGACCGCCGGGGCCGCGGGCGCGCCTTGCGCCGCGCCTTCGGCTTGGGCCACGGGCAGGCGGATTTCGGCCTCCGCGCCGCCCTCGGGGTGGTTGCGCAGCGTGATGCTGCCGCCGAAGCCGGTCACCGTCCCATGCGCGATGGAAAGGCCGAGGCCGGTCCCCTTGCCGACCGGCTTGGTGGTGAAGAAGGGCTCGAAGCTGCGCTCCAGCGCCTCCCGCGGGAGGCCGGTGCCGTGGTCGCGCAGGCGCAGGACGACCGAGGCGCCATCCTCCGTCGTGGCGGCGGTGATGCGGACCACGCGCTCGGCCTCCGGCACCTCCTCCATGGCGTCGCGCGCGTTGACCAGGAGGTTGACCAGCACCTGTTCCAGCGCGACCAGGCTGCCCCGCACCGCGGGCAGGCCAGGTGGCAGCGCCGCTTCGACCGTGACGCCCGCGGCCGCCATGGTGCCGCCCGCGATGGTGCGCGCCCCGGCCAGGGCTTCCGCCCAGTCCACCGCCGTCTCGCCGCCATGGTCCACCCGGGCGAAGAGGCGGAAATGGTCGATCACGCTGCGCATCCGCAACGTCTGCCGGGCGATCTCGTCCAGCCGCTGCCGGGCGGTGGCGAGGCGATCGGGGCCGCCCATCTCCAGCTCCAGCGACGCCAGGTCGGCGGCGAGGGTGATGGCGGCACAGGGCTGGTTCAGCTCATGCGCGACGCCGGCCGCCATCTCGCCCAAGGTCGCCAGCCGCGCGGCGGAGAGCGCCTGCGCCTTGAGGTTGCGCTCGGCCGTGATGTCGGTGATCAGCCCCACCACCTCGACGCGGCCATCGGGCAGCGTG
The DNA here is from genome assembly GCF_033547095.1 of Sediminicoccus rosea. Lineage (NCBI taxonomy): Bacteria > Pseudomonadati > Pseudomonadota > Alphaproteobacteria > Acetobacterales > Roseomonadaceae > Sediminicoccus > Sediminicoccus rosea. Next base: position 565,909 of record NZ_CP137852.1, read on the forward strand.
CTGATGACCCGGCAGTCATCGCGCACCCAGATCGGGCCCGCGGCGCCCTTGATGCTGTATTCCATGGTGCCGTGCCCCGCCTGCCGGACGTCCTGGAAGAAGCCGCGGCGCAGCCCGCGGAACTCCGCCTCGATGATGGCGTTGTAGGAGCCCGCGGGGGCGAAGCGCTCGAGCGGCCAGCCGGTGATGCGCGCGATGGCGGGCGAGAGGTGCAGGCGCGTCAGCTCTCCCTCGGTCGAGATATGGCTGCGATAGGCGGCCCCCGGCAGGCCGTTCAGCAGGCGGCTGATCTCGGCGCGCGAGGCCTCCACCGCCGCCATCGTCTCGCGGGCGGCGCGGCGGGCGCGCAGTTCGATCAGCAGCAGGCCGCCGATCGCCACGGCGGCGAGCGCCACCACCAGAAGGACGTAGAGATCCTGCGCGTGGCGGGCCGAATCCTGCATCGCCGATTCGGAATCGATCGCGAAGGTGACGGCGAGCGGCCAGCCGGCGATCTGCCGCCAGGCGAGGAAGATGGGCCGGCCGGAGATCGGCCCCTCGGTAATCTTCTGCCCGACCGGCTCTTCCTGGATGCGCGGCAGGTCGGGCCCCGCGCGCAGCACGCCCAGCATATCGGCCGTCTGCTGGCTGCGCGCCAGCACGATGCCGTCCCGGCGCAGCAGGTTCACGGTGACGCCGGCGGCGAATTGCAGCTCCCCCATGCTGGCCGAGAGCAGCAGCGGGTCCACCGAGACCACGGCCACGCCCATGAAGCCGCCATCGGCATCGCGGATCCCGCTGGTGATGTTGAGGCTCCAGCGTCCCGAGGCGCGGCCGATGAGCGGCACGCTGACGAAGGCGCCGTGCCAGCCATCCGCATGGACGCGGAAATGCTCGCGGTCGGCCAGGTCCACGCCCACGAAGCCCGGTGCGGTGGACCAGGTGAGGTATCCCTCCCGGTCGATCAGCGCGACCTGCAGGATGCCGAAGCGCTCCTGCGTCGCGACATCGCGCAGCAGGCCCTCGATCACGCGCCGCTCCGGTGCGCCCGGCTCGGCGTAGCTGAGGGCGAGCGAGGCGGCGAGGCTCTGCATGGAGCTCACCGCCTCCAACGTCTGGCGCAGGCCATGCGTGGCGGCCTGGGCGCCGACGGCGACGAGGCGGAGATTCTCGGCCTCGGCCCCATGCTGCAGCCGCATCGCCTCGCTGCGCACCAGCAGGAATCCGCCGGCGCCCAGCATCAGCAGCACGCCCAACAGGACCGCATAGGCCCCGCCGCGCAGCCGGCGCCCGTTGGCGCGGGCCTCCGTCACAGCCTCAATGCGAGCCGGATCGCCATGCAGCCCGGGCCGCCATTCCAGGAGGTGAGCTGCCCGCCATGCTGCTCGGCGATGCGGCGTGCGATGGCGAAGTGCAGCGATTCCTGCGTGCGGCCATGGGCGGTGCCGCTGGCCGGCAGGGCGAGGCCCGGGGGCGGCGCCTCCAGCCCATCGGCCGGGCCGGCGAGCAGCGTCACCAGCGCCCAGGCGGCGCCGCCCTCCTCATGGCGCTCCAGCATGGCCAGCACGTCGCCGCCCTCGGTGCACCAGTCCACCGCCGCGTTCACGCATTGCTCGACGGCGCGGCGCAGGCGGGAGGGGATGCCCTGGGGCGCCAGCTCGGGCAGGCTGGGCGTCGTGCCGAGGCGCAGCCGCTTGGCCTCCGCCACCGGGCGCGCGGCCGCCACCGCGGCGCGCAGCGCGGCGGCCATGGGCACCGGGGCCGGCGCCTCGCCGGCCGCCGGGCGCTCGATGCGGTGCAGTTCCTCGACCAGTTCCACCGCCTGGACCACGCGCTGCACGCCGCCGCGCAGCAGGTCATGATATTCGGCTTCATGGCTGCGGGAGAGGCCGCCATGCGCCAGCAGCTCGGCCCCGCCGGAAATGGCGATGAGCGGCGTGCGGAGCGCGTGCGAAATGGCGGCCATGTCGCGCTCGATGGCGGCGGTGGCGGCGGGGGGGGCGGATTGGGCGGAGAGCCGCTCGCCCAGGGCGCGCATCTGGTCCTGCAGGGCGGCGCGCTCCTGCTCCATGCGGGCCATGCGGTCGGAGGCGGCGGCGCGCTCGGTCGCTTCCTGGCGGTTGGTGACGACGCGCGCCATCGCCTTGGTCACGGCCTGCGCCGCCTCGGCCAGGCGGAAGGGCTTGCGGAGGAAATCGGCCACGCCGGTGCGGACGGCGGCCGTCGCGTCCTCGATCGTCGCGTGGCCGGTGATCATGATGACCTCGACCGCCGCGCTGGCCGGGCGCTGGGCGAGGATCTTCTGCGCGAGGCCGAGGCCATCCCCGCCCGGCATGCGGATGTCGGTCACCACCACGCCGATCCCGGGGTCCGCGTCCAGCTGGGCGAGCGCGTCGGCCGCGCTGTGGACGAAGCCGGTGCGCATGCCATGCGCGGCCAGGCCCTGGGCCAGCTGCTCCGCCACCACCGGCTCGTCATCCACGACGAGGACGCCGATCGTCGAACCATCGGCCCAGGTGACGGGGCCCGGGTTGGTGGCGTGCGACATGGGCTCCCCCTCCTGCGGGATGGTTCTGGCGGCCGCGTGGTGCGACCCTCTCGCTCCTGTAACCAATCACAAATGGCCCCCCAAGTCACGCCGGGCCGTGCCAAGCCCGGCCGGCCGGTGCTAAGGTCCGCCAGCCCGCCAGGAATTGTCCGAGCCCGTGCCACTCCGACCGCCCAAGCCGCCAGGCCCCCGCCTTCGCCCCGCCCCCCGGCTGGGCGGGATGGGCATGGCCCTGCTGGCGCTGCTGCCCCTGCTCCTGCTCGCCGGCTTCGCCATCACCGAGGCGGTGCGCGCCTATCGCAAGGCGGAGGAGGTGCGGCTGCGCGACACGGCCGCGCTGGTCGCGGCGGCGGTGGATGCGCGCATGGCCGCCTATTCCGCCGCGATGACCACCCTCTCGCTGGCGCCCTCCCTGCTGCGCGACGACGACCATGCGAGCTTCCACCGCCGTGGCCTGGCGGTGGCCCAGCTGCTGGGCGGCGAAGTGCTGTTGCTCGGCGAACCCCCGGATTTCGAGCTGCACGCCGCGAGCGACGTCCCGCTGACCAGCCCCCTGCCGGTGCATCCCCGGCCGGAGGAGCGCGCGACGCTGCTGCGCGCGGCGGGCCGGGCCGCAGTGGAGCGGCGGCCCGTCATCTCCGATCTCTTCCTCAACTATTCCGGTGAGCAGAGCCTCGCCGTCGTGGCGCCGGTGCTGAGCGGCGATCACCTCGTGTTCCTCGTCGTGTTCCGCTTCCGGCCGGAAAACCTGCTGGCCGCCATCACGCCGCTCGCGCGCGGCGCGGGCGAGTTCGTCGCGGTCACCGACTCCCAGGGCCGCATCCTGATGCACACCCGCGGCGCGGAAGGCCCGCCGCTCGCCACGCCGAGCCCGCCCGAGGTCATCGCCAGCACCGTGGGGCGGCAGAGCGGCGTGACCGTCGGCGCGCGCGTGGATGGCCGGCTGACCACCTTCGCCTATGAGCGCCTGGCCCATGCGCCGGGCTGGATCGTCTTCGTCGGCCGCACGCGGGTGGGCCAGGCGGAGGCGACCAGCACCATGCTCGGTTGGGTGCTGGCCGCGCTGGCCGCGCTCGCCTCGGCGCTCGGCCTGCTTGCCCTCGCGCACCGGCGGGAGGCGCTGCGCCTGGCCCGGCAGGAGGCGGCGGCGCTGCGCGCGGGCCGCGATCAGATCGAGCGGCTGCTGGGCGGGCTGCCGGCGGTGATCTTCCTGCGCGACATCGACCCCGATGGCGGCGTGAGGCTGCTCTACCGCGCGGGCGACATCCCGACCGTGACCGGCTGGCCGGCCGAGACGCTGCGCGACCAGGATGACTGGAGCCCGCTCTACCCGCCCGGCGTCTCCAGCCGGAGCTTCTTCGCCGAGGTGATGCGCGAGGGCAGCGGCACGACGGATTGGCAGATGATCCAGCCCGATGGCAGCCTGCGCGCCATGCGGACCCATGCGCGCCGCCTCACCCACCGGCCCGATGGCGGGGGCGAGATGGTGGGCTATGTGCTGAACGTGGAGGCCGAGCTGCGGGCGGCGGCGCGGGCGGCGGCGGCGGGCCGCCTCTCCTCGCTGGGCGAGATGGCGGCCGGCATCGCGCATGAGCTGAAGCAGCCGCTGCAATCCGTCTCGCTGCTGGCGGAGAACGCGCTGATCTCGGCCGCGCGTGGCGAGGCGGTGACCGAGCGGCTGGACCGCATCATCGAGCAGGTGGCCCACGCCGCCGACATCATCGAGAACCTGCGCCGCTTCGCGCGCGGCACGCCGGAGGGCGAGGCGGCGCGGCCGGTGGACCTCGCCCATGTGGTGCGGCAGACCCTGGCACTGGCCGATGCCGCCCTGCGCGAGGCCTCGGTGCGCGTGGAAGTGGATCTGGGACAGCCGTCGCCGCTGGTGATGGGCCATGCGGTCGGCATCGAGCAGACCCTCCTGAACCTGCTGATCAATGCGCGCGACGCGATGCGCGCGCTGCCGCCGGGCGCGGCGCGCCGCATCCGCATCGGGGCGGAGCGGCTGGAGGATGGCCGCGTGGCGCTCAGCGTGGCCGATACCGGCGGCGGCATCCCGCCCGCGGTCCTGGCGCGCATCTTCGAGCCCTTCGTGACCACCAAGGGGCCGGAGACCGGCACCGGCCTCGGCCTCTCCATCTCGCATGGGCTGATCCGGGCGATGGGCGGCACGATCGAGGCGCGCAACGGGCCGGAGGGCGCGGTCTTCACCGTCACGTTGCCGGCCGCGGCGCAAGCGCTGCGGCCGGTAAAGGTGTTTTAACGCCCTCAGACGCCGGGCGCGGCCTCCGGCCGCTTGGCTTCGCCGCGCCGCGGTCGCGTTGGGCCATACGGGCGGTTGGGCGGCGCCGGCCGCTGTGCGGCCGGATGGATCTGGGAGGTGTGGCCTGATGGGCGCTCCCTAGGGCCGGGATGGGTCGAAGTTGCGGCGCAGGGCGGCGCCGTAATCCGGGTAGTCCTGCTGCAATTGCGCCACGCCGGCCGCGAAGGCCGTGACGCGCTGCGGGAAGCGCGTCTCGAACATGAAGGCCAGCGTGCCGGTCAGCTTGTGCGGCTTCAGATCCACGCGGCTCGCCGCCTCGAAGGCGTCCATGTCGGGGCCGTGCGGCAGCATGGTGTTGTGCAACGAGAAGCCGCCCGGCGCGAAGCCGCCGCCGGTCTTCGCGTCATAGACGCCATAGATCAGCCCCATGAACTCGCTCATCACGTTCATGTGGTACCAGGGCGGGCGGAAGGTGTTCTCGGCCACCATCCAGCGCTCGGGGAAGATCACGAAATCGATGTTCGCCGTGCCCGGCGTCTCGGAGGCGGAGGTCAGCACGGTGAAGATGCTGGGATCCGCATGGTCGAACAGCAGCGGGCCGACCGGCGAGTAGCGGCGCAGATCGTATTTGTAGGGCGCGTAATTGCCGTGCCAGGCGACGACATCGAGCGGCGAATGGCCGATCTCCGCCGCCCAGAGGCCGCCGCCCCATTTCACCATCAGCTTCGTGGCCGCGTCGCGATCCTCATAGGCGGCGACGGGGGTGAGGAAGTCGCGCGGATTGGCCAGGCAATTGGCGCCGATCGGCCCGCGCTCGGGCAGGGTCAGGCCGCCGCCGTAATTCTCGCAGATGTAGCCGCGCGCCGGGCCGTCCGGCAGCTCGGCGCGGAACTTCACGCCGCGCGGGATGACGGCGATCTCGCCCGGCGCCGCGTCGATCACGCCGAATTCGGTGACGAGGCGAAGCGCGCCCTGCTGCGGCACGATCAGCATCTCGCCATCGGCGTTGTAGAAGACCTCATCCGCCATGGAGCGGGTGGCGAGGTAGATGTGCGCGGCCATGCCCGCCATGGACCCGGCATCGCCAGCCGTCGTGATGGTATGGATGCCCTCGATGAAGGAGAGGCTCTCCCCCGGAATCGGCAGCGGGTCCCAGCGCAGCGGCGCGGGGGCCATGGCGACCTCGGCGCAGGGGGCGGTGCGCCAGTGGCGCGTGTCCATCGGCTGGAAGCGGCCCCAGTGGGCCACGGTCGGGCGGATGCGGTAGAGCCAGGAGCGCTCGTTGCTCGCGCGCGGCGCGGTGAAGGGCGAGCCCGAGAGCTGCTCGGCATAGAGGCCATAGGCGCAACGCTGGGGCGAGTTGCGGCCGACCGGCAGGGCGCCGGGCAGCGCCTCCGTCTCGAAGCCGTTGCCGAAGCCGCTCATGTAGCCGGGCGTCATGGGGTCAGCTCCGCTGGGCGGCCGTCAGCCGCTGGAGGGTGGCGAGGTCCACGGCGCCGGGGATGAGCGTGGTGCCGGCGACCAGCGCGGGCGTGCCCTGGATGCCCAGCGCGCGGGCCAGTTCCAGGTTGCGCTCGATGCGCGCCGTGGTGGCGGGGTCTTCCATGTCGCGGCGCAGGCGCGCCCAGTCGAGGCGCAGGCGCTCGGCCTCGCGGCGCAGCACGGGCTCGGTCGGTTCCTCGCGCAGGCGCATCAGCGCGTCATAGAGGGCGCCATACTGGTTCTGCCGCTGCGCCGCGATGAGCGCGCGGGAAGCCAGGACGGAATTGGGGCCGAGGATCGGCAGGTCCTTCATCACCACGCGCACGTCGCGCTCGCGCTGGATCAGCTGCTCCATGGTGGGGTGCAGCTGCTTGCAGTAGCCGCAGCGCGCGTCGAAGAACTCGACGATCGTGACGCGGCCCTGCGGGTTGCCCTTCACCGCGTCATTCGGGTCCCGGAAAAGGGCCTCGGCGCGGCTCGCGATGGCGCGGGTCTGCGCGGCGGCGCGCTCCGTCTCCTCGGCGAGCTCCAGGCTGGAGAGGGCGTCGCGCAGGATGGAGGGGTCCTGGCGGAGCGAATCGCGCAGGATCTGCACCACCTCGGCCCGCTGCTCGGGGGTGAGCCCCTGGGCCATGGCGGTGCCCGGGACCAGGGCTGCGAGCGCCAGCAGGCCGCGCCGCTTCGTTGTCTGTCTCATGCCTTTTACGGCTCCTCTTCCGGGGCATGGTATAGCCGATCCCGGTGGCGCCGTCCCGCGCGCGGCGAAAAAACCGGCCCGGCGTTGCTTGGGGGGGCGAAGGCGTCTATCCCAGGTGACCCGCCGGAGGGTCCGGCAGCTTGAGGAACAGAGCGTCGAACGCATGAGCAACACCGCGCGGCACATGAAGCGACCGATCCGCATGCTGGCCCTGCTGCTGGGCGGCCTCACGCTGGCCGGCTGCGAGGCCACGCGCAACGCCACCAACGCGATGCTGGGCGGCTCATCCGTGCCGGCGGGCACGCCGGGCTTCGTCCGCGGCTTCCTGGGCGGCGTCGCGGCCGAGGAGCCGGTGGCGGCCGCCGTGGCGCGGGACATCCTCTCGGCCGGCGGCAATGCGGCGGATGCGGCGGTGGCGGCGGCCTTCACCATGACGGTGACGCTGCCCTCGCGCGTCGGCCTTGGCGGCGGCGGCGCCTGCATCCTTTACGACGTGCGCCGCAACGACCCCGAGGCGCTGGTCTTCCTGCCCGGCCCGCGCGCCGGCATCCCGCCCAATGCCGACCGCCCGGCCGCCGTGCCGCTGATGGCGCGCGGCCTCTTCGCCGTGCAGGCCCGCATGCCGCGCGGCCGCCCCTTCGAGGAACTGATCGCGCCCGCCGAGCAGCTGGCCCGCTTCGGCGCGCCCATGTCGCGCGCGCTCTACAATGACCTGATCGCGGTTCAGGCACCGCTCTTTGCCGACCCGCAGGCGCGCGCCGTCTTCGCCGGGCCGGATGGGCGGCCCGTCCAGGTGGGCGACCGCTTCCAGAACCCGCCGCTGGGCGGCACGCTGACGGCGCTGCGCGTGGCCGGCGTGGGTGACCTGCACCAGGGCGCACTGGCCCGCCGGATCGAGGAGGCGTCCGCGCAGATCGGCGCCGGCACGATCAGCGTGGGCGAGATGCGCGCGGCCCTGCCCGAAGTGGTGCGGCCGGTCTTCGTCAATGCCCGCTCGGGCGACCGGATCGCCTTCCTGCCGCCGCCGGCCGATGGCGGGCTGGCCGCCGCCGCCGCCTTCCAGGCGCTGCAGGCCAACCAGCGGCTGGAAGAGGCGCAGGCGCGTGCGCTGGCCGTGGCCGCCGCCTGGCGCCAGCGCGGGGGCGACCCACAGGCCCTGCTGGCCGAGGAAGGGCTGCCCGGCGGCCTGCCCGGCAACCTGCCGGCCAGCGCCGGCCTCATGGTCTATGACCGCGACGGCAATGCGGTGAGCTGCGCCTTCACCATGAACAACCTCTTCGGCACCGGGCGCATCGCGCCGGGCATGGGCTTCCTGATGGCGGCGGCGCCGAATATCGGCCGCGTGCAGCCGCCGCTGCTGGCCGCCGCCGTGGGCTGGAACCCGAATCTGCGCGCCTTCCGCATGGCGGCCGCGGGCTCGGGCCAGGAAGGGGCGGCGATGGCCGTGGCCGGGCCGCTCGCCGCGCAGATGCTGCGCGACGCCAGCGCCGAGGCGGCGGTGCAGATCGTGCCCGAGCCGGGCCGCGCGCAGATCGGCATGTGCCCGCGCTACCTGCCGGGCTGGCCCTCGCTCTGCACCACGCTCTCCGATCCGCGCGGGACGGGCGTGGCGATGGGCGCCACCGACAGGTGAGCCTGAAGGTTGGCCGGGGGGCGGAAGCGCCGCCCTTCCTCGTGATGGATGTGATCGCGGCCGCCAATGCGCGCGCCGCGAGCCTGCCCGCCGGCGCGCCCGGCATCCTGCGCATGGAGGTGGGGCAGCCCGGCACCGCCGCACCGGCCGGCGCGGTGGCCGCCGCCATGGCCGCGCTGCAATCGGGCGCGCCGCTGGGCTATACCGAGGCCTTCGGGCTGCCGGACCTGCGCGAGCGGATCGCGCGCCACTACCTCGAGCATTACGGGCTGCGCGTACCGGCCGCGCGCATCGCGGTCACGGTGGGGGCGTCCGGCGCCTTTCCGCTGGCCTTCCTGGCGGCGTTCGACCGCGGCGACCGGGTGGCGATGGCCGCCCCCTTCTATCCGCCCTATGCGAATATCCTGACGGCGCTCGGCATGGATCCGGTGCTGCTGGAATGCGGGCCGGAGACGCGCTTCCAGCCGAGCCTGGCCATGCTGGAAAAGCTGGACCCGCTGCCGGATGGCCTCGTGATCGCGAGCCCGTGCAACCCGGCGGGGACGATGCTGGCGCCGGAGGAACTCGCGGCGATCGCGGCCTGGTGCCATGCGAAGGGCGTCAGGCTGATCTCCGATGAGATCTATCACGGCCTTTCCTGGGGCAGCGTGGCCGAGAGCAGTGCGGCGGCGTTTTCCGAGAGTGCGGTCATCGTCAACAGCTTCAGCAAATACTGGTGCATGACGGGCTGGCGCATCGGCTGGCTGGTGCTGCCGCAGGATCTGGTGCGGCCGGTGGAATGCCTGGCGCAGAACATGTTCATCTCGGCGCCGCATGTGGCGCAGGTGGCGGCGCGGGCGGCGATGGATTGCGTGGAGGAACTCGAGGCGAAGAAGGCCGCCTATGCGCGCAGCCGTTCGCGCCTGCTGGAGGGGCTGCCGCAAGCGGGGTTTGACCGGATCGCGGCGGCGGATGGCGCATTCTATCTCTGGTGCGACGTCTCGCACCTGACCAATGACAGCGTGGCGTTTGCGGCACGGATGCTCGAGGGCGCCGGCATCGCGGCCACGCCCGGCGTGGATTTCGACCGCACGCGCGGCGCGCGGTTTTTGCGGTTCAGCTATTGCGGCGACGAAGCCGCGATGGCGGAGGCTCCAGCGCGCCTGTCGGCTTGGTTGGGGCGCTAATTCCTGGGGTCCGGGGCCTTTCGGCCCCGGCGGGTCCAGGGCGGAGCCCTGGATTCAGTCCGTCTCCTGCCGCGATCAGGCGTTCCCGGCGCCGGGCCGCTTCACCACGCTCATCCAGCCATGCGGATCGGGGGCGCGGCCGTACTGGATGCCCATGATGGCGTCGTAGAGGCGCTGCGTCAGCAGGCCGGTGTGGCCATTGCCGATGCGGATGACGTCGCCCTTGTAGCCGAGCTCGCCCACGGGCGAGACCACGGCGGCGGTGCCCGTGCCCCAGACTTCGCGCAGCGTGCCGTCGCGGCCGGCCTGCATGACCTCGTCGATGCTGATCTTGCGTTCGGAGACGCGCAGTCCCCAGTCGCGCATCAGCGCCAGCGCCGAGTTCCGCGTGACACCGTCGAGGATGGTGCCGGCCAGCGGCGGCGTGATCACCTCGTCGCCGATCTGCATCATGATGTTCATGGTGCCGACCTCGTCGATGTATTTGCGCTCCACGCCATCGAGCCAGAGCACCTGGGTGTAGCCGGCCTCGGCCGCCTCCTTCTGCGCGGAGAGCGAGGCGGCGTAGTTCGCGGCCGTCTTCGCCTCGCCAAGCCCGCCTTGCACCGCGCGCACATGGTTGTCGCTGGCGAGGATACGGATCGGCTTCACGCCCTCCCTGTAATAGGCGCCGACCGGCGAGCAGATCACGAAATAGATGTAGCTGTGGGACGGATGCACGCCGAGCATCACGTCCGTGGCGACCACGGTGGGCCGGATGTAGAGCGAGGTGCCGGGCGCGCGCGGCACCCAGTCATGGTCGGCGGCGACCACGGCCTCGAAGGATTCGCGGATCAGCCCGGGATCCATCTCGGGGATGCAGAGGGCACGGCAGGATTTGTTGAGGCGCTGCGCATGCCGCTCGGCGCGGAACAGGCGGATCTGGCCATCCTCGCCGCGGAACGCCTTCAGCCCGTCGAACACCGCCTGGCCGTAATGCAGCACTGAGGTGGCGGGGTCCATCGAGAGCGGCGCATAGGGCACCACGCGCGGGTCATGCCAGCCGCGCCCTTCCTCGTAATTCATCATGAACATGTGGTCGGTCAGGACCTTGCCGAAGGCGAGCGAGGCATCATCCGGCTTCGGGCGGGGCGAGCGGGTCGGGGTGAAGGGGATGTCGGTCATGCGCGCGATCCAGCAATAATGTTGCGTGTGGCGCGAGTGTATTGAAATGATCCATGGGTGAAATACCGGAATTCGGCAACACACCCATGCGTGCCACGCAGATTGGGTCAGCTATCCTGTCGTTGTGGCCGATCAGTCGGCGTATTGCCCTGCGGCCACGATGAGCGGCCTGAGGCGGGTGATTTCGCTCGCCAGGAAGCTCGCGTGGTAGTCCGGGTTCACCTCGTTCTCGGCGGCGACGGTGGTCAGCGTCTCGGCGTAGCGCGCGCGCAGGCGCTCCTCGCGCAGGGCGGCGCGCATCGCCTGGGCGAGGCGCGCCTGGATCTCGGGCGGCGTGCCGGCGGCGGCGTAGAGGCCATGCCAGGCGGACATGATGAGGTCCACGCCCTGTTCGCGCGTGGTGGGCAGGTCCAGGCCTGGGATGCGCTCGGGCAGCGTCACGGCGAAGCCCTTGATCCGGTTGTCGCGGATGAACGGGGCGGCGACGGTCGCCTGCTCGCAGCTGATGTCCAGGCGCCCGGCCATCATCTCGGTCATGGCCGGCGCCGAGCCGCGGAAGACGATGGTGGTGGCGCTGCGCCCGGCCGCGTGCTGCAGCAACATGCCGCAGAGCTGGTTGGACCCACCGAGGCCGCTATGGCCGAGGTTCAGCGCGTCGCCGCGCTCACGGAGCTGGGCGATGTAGCCGCGCAGGTCATTCGCCGGGAAATCCGGGCGGGCCACCAGCGTCATGCCGGTGTGGGAGACGAGGCCGAGCGGCGCCAGGCCGCGCTCGATGCTGAAGGGCAGCTGCCGGTAGAGGGTGGCAGCGGCGGCCAGGCCGATATGGTGGATCAGCAGCGTGTGGCCATCGGGGCGGGAGGCGGCGACGCGCGCGGCCGCGATGGTGCCGCCCGCGCCGGTCACGTTCTCGGCCGCCACGGGCTGGCCAAGCTCCTTCGACATGCCCTCGGCCATGAGGCGCGCGATCATGTCGGTCGGGCCGCCGGCGGCGAAGGGGATCATCAGCGTCAGCGGCCGCGAGGGGAAACCACCCTGGGCGAGCGCGGGCGTGGCGAGAAGCGGCAGGGCCAGCGTGGCGCGGCGGGTCAGCATGAACGTGTTCCTCGATAGTGGATTATTGCCAAGCGGTTATTGATTATCCGCACGGATAGCCTCGACCACCGCCGCCGTCACGTCCTTTGTCGTCGCCGTGCCGCCGAGATCGGGCGTGAGCACGCCCTTGGCCGTCGCCATCTCGATCGCGCGCATGAGGCGGGCGGCGGCGGGTTTCTCGCCCAGATGCTCCAGCATCATGCAGGCGGTCCAGAAGGTGGCGATGGGGTTGGCGATGCCCTTGCCCGTGATGTCGAAGGCCGAGCCATGGATGGGCTCGAACATCGAGGGGCGGTGGCGCGAGGGGTCCAGGTTCGCGGTGGGCGCCACGCCGAGCGAGCCGGCGAGCGCACCGGCCAGATCGGACAGGATGTCGGCGTGCAGGTTGGTGGCGACGACGGTGTCGATGCTGGCGGGCTTGCGGACCATGCGCGCGGCCATCGCGTCCACCAGCTCCTTCTCCATGGTCACGTCGGGGAAGTCCTTCGCCACTTCGGCGGCGATCTCGTCCCAGAAGACCATGCCGTGGCGCTGCGCGTTGGACTTGGTAACGACGGTGAGCAGCTTGCGCGGCCTGCTCTGCGCGATCTGGAACGCGGTGCGCATGATCCGCTCGACGCCCACGCGGGTGAAGATCGAGGTCTCGGTCGCGATCTCGATCGCGTGGCCGCGATGGGCACGGCCGCCATGGCCGGCATATTCGCCCTCGCTGTTCTCACGGACGATCACCCAGTCCAGGCCGCCCGGCGCCAGGTGGCGCAGCGGGGATTCGAGGCCGGGGAGGACGCGCGTCGGGCGGATATTCGCGTATTGGTCGAAGCCCTGGCAGATGTTCAGCCGCAGCCCCCAGAGGGTCAGGCTGTCCGGCAGATGCGGGTCACCCACCGCGCCGAAATAGATGGCGTCGAAGCCTTCGAGGGTCTTCAGCCCGTCCTCGGGCATCATGCGGCCGGTGGCGCGGTAGAAATCGCTGCCCCAGGGGAATTCCTCCACCTCCAGCGCGAAGTCGCCGGCGCGTTCGGTCAGCGCGCGCAGCACCTCGAGGCCGGCGGGGATCACTTCCTGGCCGATTCCATCACCCGGGATGGCGGCGATCTTGTGCGTGCGCATGTGCGGTTTCCTTCTGCTGGGGTTACTGGTATGGAAGCTGGTATGGAAGTCAATCCCCCTCCCTTGCGCGTCACCGCGACGGCCCCCGCGCCCCAGCGCGAAAAGCTCGCGGATGCGGCCTATGCCGCGCTGAAGGCCAGCATCCTGGAGGGGCTGCTGCCGCCGGGGGTGGAGACCGCCGAGCAGGCCATCGCCGACCAGCTCGGCATGAGCCGGACGCCGGTGCATGAGGCGGCGCTGCGCCTGCAGCATGAGGGGATGCTGCAGGTGCTGCCGCGCAAGGGCGTGCGCGTCCTGCCGCTGGACCCGGAGGATCTGCGCCAGACCTATGAGGTGCTGATCGCGCTGGAGGGCGCGGCCGCCGCGCTGCTGGCGATGCAGGCGCAACCCGCTGCGCTGGCGGCGCTGTCGCGCGCCACGGCGGAGATGGGTGCCGCGCTCACGGCCGGCGACCGCGCCGCCTGGGCGGCGGCGGATGACCGCTTCCACCGCGCTTTGGTCGAGGGCTGCGGCAACCCCAAGCTCGCGCGCCTCGCCGCCACGGCGACCGACCAGGCGCAGCGCGCCCGCGCGCTGACCGCCGCGCGCCGGCCGGAGCCGGTGGTGTCGGCCGAGGAGCACGCCGCCATCCTGGCCGCGCTCCAGGCCGGCGATGCCGAGGCGGCACGGGCCGCCACCGCCGCGCATCGCGCGCGGGCGAGTGCGGAAATCCTGGCGGTGCTGCGGGGGTGACGCCCTGGCCACGCCCGCCCATGATGGCGCAAAGGACACGCCCATGACCCACTGGACCGACGCCACCGCCACCGCCGCGCTGCGCGACCTCTATGCCGCCGCGGTGCGCGCGGCCGATCCGCTGGCCGTGCTGGCCGCGCACCTGCCGCAGCCGCCGAGCAAGGGCCGCGTCCTCGTCGTCGGCGTCGGCAAGGCGGCGGCGAAGATGGCGCAGGCGGTGGAGGCGGCCTGGGCGCATCTGCCGCTCTCGGGCCTGGTCATCGCGCCCCATGGGGCGGGGCTGCCGCTGAGCCGCATCGCGCTGCGCTTCGGCAAGCACCCGACGCCGGATGCCGGTGGCGCCGCCGCGGCGGCCGAGATGCTGGCCATGGTCCAGGGGCTGACGGAAGACGATCTCGTGCTGGCGCTGATCTCGGGCGGCGGCTCCTCGCTCTCCACGCTGCCGGCGCCGGGGCTCTCCCTTGAGGACCTGATTGCCACCAACCAGGCGCTGCTCGCCTCGGGCGCGGTGATCGGGGAGATGAACTGCATCCGCAAGCATCTTTCCGCCTTCTCGGGCGGGCGGCTGGCAGCGGCGGCGCATCCGGCGCGGGTGGTGACGCTGGCGATCTCGGACGTGCCGGGGGATGACCCGGAGGTCATCGCCTCCGGTCCCACCGTGGCGGACCCGACAAGCTTCGCCGAGGCCCGCGCCATCGTGGCCCGTTACGGGATGGAACTGCCGCCGGCCGTGGTGGCGCATCTCGCCGCGGGGGTGGAGGAATCGCCCAAGCCGGGCGACCCCCGCCTCGCGCGTGCGGAGCTTCGGATGATCGCCACCCCCATGATGGCGCTGGCCGCCATGGCGGAGGCGGCGCGGGGGATGGGCCTGACGCCGCTCATCCTGGGCGATGCGCTGGAGGGCGAGGCGCGGCATGTCGGCACGGTGCTGGGCGGGATGGCGCGCAGCGTGGCGGCGCATGGCCTGCCGTTGCCGGGCCCCTGCGTGCTGCTCTCGGGCGGTGAATGCACGGTGACCATGGCCAAGGGTGCGGGCGGCGCGGGCGGGCGGAACACCGAATGCCTGCTGGGGATCGCGCTCGCGCTGAATGGCGCGCCGGGCGTCTGGGCGCTCTGCGCCGATACGGATGGCATCGACGGCAAGTCCGCGCATGCCGGCGCCATCGCGGGGCCGGGCACGCTGGCGGCGGCGCGGGCGGCGGGGCTCGATCCGCAGGGGCTGCTGGCGGCGCATCGCAGCCTGGATGTGTTCGCCGCATCCGGCGGGCTGCTCACGCCCGGGCCGACGCTGACCAATGTGAATGACGTGCGGGCAATCCTTGTAGCTTAGCAATGATAAGCTACAAAACCGTCATTGGCGTTGCGACTTACCTTGTGTAAGTTAAGCCCATGCGCGACCCTGCCCTTGAAGACATCCTTGCCCGCCGCGGTGCCGTCACCCGCATCGCTTCGGCGCTCAACATCTCCACCGCCGCCGTCAGCCAATGGAAGCGCATCCCGCCGGATCGCGTGGCCGATGTCGCGCGCCTGTTCAACCTGCCGCCCGAGCGGCTTGCGCCCCCCGGCACCAAGCCGGCCCCGGCCCCCGAAGGATTGCCCCGCATGGCCTCCCGCATCCCGCTGCGCCGGCACCGCCGCACCAAGATCATCGCCACCCTCGGCCCCGCCAGCGCCACGGTCGAGATGATCGAGAAGCTGTTCCGCCAGGGCGCCGATGTCTTCCGCCTCAACTTCAGCCACGGCACGCATGAGGACCACGCAAGCCGCATCCAGATGATCCGTGAGGTGGAGCGCAAGACCGGCCGGCCCATCGGAATCCTGGCCGATGTCCAGGGGCCCAAGCTGCGCGTCGGCAAATTCGCCGCCGGGCGCGTTCAGCTCACCACCGGCGCCCGCTTCCGCCTCGACCTCAACCCGACGCCGGGCGATGTGAAGCGCGTCCAGCTGCCCCACCCCGAGATCATCAACGCGGCCCGCATCGGCACCACGCTCCTGCTCGATGACGGCAAGCTGAAGCTGCGCGTGGTGCGCCAGGTGGCGAATGACCACCTGGAGACCGAGGTGGTGGTGGGCGGCGCCCTCTCCGACCGCAAGGGCGTGAATGTGCCCGACGTGGCGCTCCCCATCCCGGCACTGACCGAGAAGGACCGTGCCGACCTCGATTTCGTCCTGCCGCTCGGCATCGAATATGTCGGCCTCTCCTTCGTGCAGCGGCCGGAGGATGTGGCCGAGGCCAAGGCGATCGCGGCCGGCCGCGCCTGGATCATGGTGAAGATGGAAAAGCCCCAGGCCGTCGAGAATCTCGATGCCATCCTGGAGCTCTGCGACTGCGTGATGGTGGCGCGCGGCGACCTCGGCGTGGAAATGCCGACGGAGGAGGTGCCGCTGGTGCAGAAGCGCATCG
The DNA here is from genome assembly GCF_033547095.1 of Sediminicoccus rosea. NCBI lineage: Bacteria > Pseudomonadati > Pseudomonadota > Alphaproteobacteria > Acetobacterales > Roseomonadaceae > Sediminicoccus > Sediminicoccus rosea. The sequence continues at coordinate 582,179 of NZ_CP137852.1, forward strand.
TCCGCGCCGCCCGGCAGCTCGGCAAGCCCGTGGTGGTCGCGACCCAGATGCTGGAGAGCATGATCACCGCGCCCTCGCCGACCCGCGCGGAGGCGAGCGACGTCTCCAACGCCGTCTTCGACGGCGCCGATGCGGTGATGCTCTCGGCCGAGACGGCGGCCGGGCAATACCCGCTGGAAGCCGTGAACATCATGGACCGCATCGTCGGTCGGGTGGAGCAGGACCCGGGCTGGCGGGCCCAGACCGATGCGAACCGCCCCGCGCCCGAACCCACCAGCGCCGGCGCCATCGCCGCCGCCGCCGCCCAGGTGGCGCATACGGTGCACGCCCAGGTCATCGCGACCTTCACCAGCACCGCCTCCACCACGCTGCGCGTGGCGCGCGAGCGGCCCGACTGCCCGATCCTCGGCCTGACGGCGGAGCTGCAGGCGGCGCGGCGGCTCGCCGTGGTCTGGGGGGTGCATCCGCTGGTGGTTCAGGATATCCACTCGATGACGGAAATGGTGGCGCGCGCCAGCCGGGCCGCGCAGCAGGAGGGTTTCGCCCGCCTCGGCGAGGAGCTGGTGGTGACAGCGGGCGTGCCCTTTGGCACACCGGGCACCACCAATGCGCTCAGGGTGGCCACGGTGAAGTGAGCCGCCCCAACGGAGACGAGCCTGATGACGCGTATCTTCCTGGCCGCCTGCCTCGCTGTCTCGGTGGCCGCCGCACCGGCCCAGGCCCAGCGGAGCGGCACCTATGACGTCACGGGCACCAATCCGGATGGCAGCGCCTATACCGGCACGCTGGAGCTGGAGCAGATCGGCCTGCTCTCCTTCCGCCTGCGCTGGAACATCGGCCCGGACGTGATCGAGGGCGTGGGGATGGTGAGCGGCCTCAGCTTTGCCACCGCCTTCAGCCTGGGTGGGGGCAGCAGCCCGAGCATGGGCGTCTATGAGCTGCGCCCCAATGGCCAGCTGGTGGGTCAATGGACCACCATCGGCGCCTTCGCCGCCGGCACCGAGACGGCAACGCCGAGATAGGTTTGGCGCCCTCGGCGCCTGTCGCGCGCTCCGCGCCTTTGGCTTCGCCGCGCCGAGGCGGCGCGGGGCCATGCGCCCGGTTGGGCGGCGCCGGCCGCGTTGCGGCCGGTTTCTCCGAAGGTCGCCTATGATCTGATCCGGTGCGGGCTGCGCCTGCCCGCCGCTACCCCAGGGCCCAGCTCGGCTTGCGCTTCTCGCGGAAGGCGGCGATGCCCTCGGCGGCCTCGGGGCCGGCGGCGGTGCGGCCAAAGGCCTGGGCGCCGGCCTCGGCATAGCCCTCGGGCGAGAGTGGGCCCAGCGCGGCCAGCAGCTTCTTCGTCTCCGCCAGCGCGCCGGGCGCGCCCTCCAGCAGCTGCGCGATGCTGGCAGCCACCAGCGCATCCAGGCCCGCACGATCCGGCGCCACCTCATGCACCAGGCCGCGGCGGACGGCCTCCTCGGCGGTGATCACGCCACCCTCGAGCACCATCCGCGCCGCATTTGGCCGCCCCATGCGGCGGGCCAGCCAGGGCAGGATCTGCGCGGGGACCAGGCCGCGCCTTGCCTCGGGCGCGGCGAAGCGCGCATCGGCGGTGGCGAAGGCGATGTCGGCGCTGCACAGGAAGCCGAGGCCGCCGGCATGCGCCGCGCCTTCGACGGCGGCGATCACCACCTGCGGCAGGGCGGAGATCTCGGCATAACGGGCGCCGAGGCGCCGGTTGCGGAGCTGCATCGCGGCCAGCCGCTCCTCCGGCGTGCCGGCGACGACCTCGGTCAGGTCGAGCCCGGCGCAGAAATGCCCGCCGGCGCCGCGGAGCACCACGATGCGCGCCGTGGCATGGCCGCGCAGCTCGTCGAGCAGTTCGTCCAGCGCCTCGCCCATCCCGCCGCCAATGGCGTTGCGGCGGGCGGGGCGGTTCAGCGTGACGTGAACCACCGGGCCCTCGCGCTGGACGAGGACCGGGGGTTCGGCCTGGCTCACCGCTTCCACCAGCCGCCACGGCGGGGAGCGGCGGCCGCCACTTCCTCGACCGTCTTGGGCAGGATGGCGGGCCCGATCACCGGCTCGGCCGGGGCGGGCGCCGGGGCGGGGGCCGGTGCAGGGTCAGGCGCCACGGCGACCGGCTCAGGCACCGGGGCGGTTTCGGCCACGGGCGTCTCGGCGGGCGCGGCCTCGGCGACGGGCGCGTCGGTGGGGACCGCTACGGCGGCAGGGGCCTCCACGGGAGCCTCCACGGCGGGGGCGGCCTCGGGCGCCGGGCGGCGGCGGGCGGCTTCGGCCGCGGCTTCGGCGGCGGCTTCGGCAGCCTCCATCGCGGCCATCAGCGAATCCGGCGCACCGCCGAAGGGGTCGGCCGGTGTCGGGCCGGCATAGGCGGGGGCGGGGCTCGCCACCGGCTCGGCGGCGTCTTCCGTGGCGTCGGTGGCGGGCTCGCCCTCGCGGCGGCGGCGGCCACCGCGGCGGCCACGGCGGCGCGGGCCGCGTTCCTCGCCATCACCAGCGGGGCCATCACCAGCGGGGCCATCACCAGCGGGGCCGTCACCGGCGGGGCCATCGGCCGCCTCGGTGGCGGGCGCCTCGGCATCCTCGGCGCTGGCGGAGGCCTCGGCCTCACCCTCGCCCTCGGCGGCTTCGGCCTCGCCGGCTTCACCCCGCTCGGGCGCGCCGCCTTCGCGGCGGCCATTGCGGCCACGGCGGCGGCGGCGGGGACGGCGGGCGCGTTCCTCGGCGGTGCCGCCCTCGGCGGCCTCGGCGGCGCTTTCCTCGGCCGTGTCATCGCCCAAATCCTCGGGCTCCTCCTCGGCATAATCCATGCGGAGCGCGGCCGGGCGTTCGCTCACCGGGGCAGGCGGCGTCTTGCTGCGCTCGATGCGCGTCTCGGCGCCGTGCAGCGTGTCGTCCGGATCGAACAGCACGGTCACACCCCAGCGGCTCTCGATATCGGCCAGGCGGTCGCGCTTCTTGTTCAGCAGGTAGAGGGCGGCGGGCGAGTTCACGCGCACCGTGATCTCGGCGGCGCGGCGCTTGGCGCACTCCTCCTCGACCGCGCGCAGCACGGCCAGCGCGCTGCTCTCCAGCCCACGGACGGTGCCGCGGCCCAGGCAATGCGGGCAGGTGACGAAGGTGGTCTCGGCCAGCGAGGGGCGCAGCCGCTGGCGCGACATCTCGAGCAGGCCGAAATGGCTGATGCGGCCCACCTGGATGCGCGCGCGGTCATTGCGCAGCGCATCCTTCATGCGCTTCTCCACCATCGCGTTGTGGCGGTTCGCGTCCATGTCGATGAAGTCGACGACGATGAGGCCGGCGAGGTCGCGCAGGCGCAGCTGGCGGGCGATTTCCTCCGCCGCTTCCAGGTTGGTGCGCAGCGCCGTGTCCTCGATGTTCCGCTCGCGCGTCGAGCGGCCGGAGTTCACGTCGATGGCGACCAGCGCCTCGGTCTGGTTGATGACGATATAGCCGCCGGAGCGCAGCTGCACGGTCGGCTCGTGCATCGCATCGAGCTGCGCCTCGGCATTGTAGCGCGAGAAGAGCGGCACGGTGCCGTCGCGATAGGCCTGGATCTTGCGGACATGCTCGGGCATGAGCATCCGCATGAATTCGCGGGCCGTGGAATAGGCCTCGTCGCCCTCGACCAGGATCTCGTCCATGTCGCGCGCATAGCCGTCGCGGATGGAGCGCTTGATGAGGTCGGCTTCCTCATAGATCAGCGCGGGCGCGGTGCTGGCCAGCGTGCGCTCGCGGATGTGGTTCCACAGGCCCAGCAGGTATTCGCAGTCGCGCCGGATCTCGGGCTTGGGCCGCTGGGCGCCCGCGGTGCGGACGATGAGCGACATGCCCGGCGGCATGTCCAGCTCGTCAATGACCTCGCGCAGGCGGCGCCGGTCGGAGCTGGAGGTGATCTTGCGGGAGACGCCGCCGCCGCGGGGCGAGTTCGGCATCAGCACGGAGAAGCGGCCGGCAAGCGAGATGTAGGTGGTGAGGGCGGCGCCCTTGGTGCCGCGCTCTTCCTTCACGACCTGGATGAGGATGATCTGCCGGCGGCGGATCACCTCCTGGATCTTGTAGTTGCGCAGGAAGCGCGGCGTCGGCCGGCGCTCGCGCATGCGCTCCTCGGTGTCGGCCTCGGTCTCGCCATCGGGCGTGCCGACCAGCTCGGGCATGGGGGCGGGGGCGTCGTCGCCTTCGGATTCGCCCTCGGCCCGGTCCTCGGCGGCGGCCTCGGCGCTGGCGTCGTCGCGGGCTTCCTGGCGCGCTTCCTCGCGGGCGGCCTGCTCGGCCTCCAGCTCGGCGGCGAGGTCGGCGGCGATCTCGGCGGCGGTGGGGGCGACTTCGCCGGCCAGGTCCTCGGGCGCCTCGAGCACGGCGTCATCGCTCACCTGGCGGGGGTCGGCCTCCTCGGCCTCCTCGGCGGGGGCGGGACGGCCGGCCTTGACGGCGGCGGCGGCGCGGGCGGCCTGGGCCTGGGCGCGGCGCTCATCCTCGCGCGCCTCGGCCTCGGCCTCCTCGCGCGCTTCCTGCTGCTGCGCCTCGATCAGCCGCTGCCGGTCGGCGACGGGGATCTGGTAATAGTCGGGGTGGATCTCGCCGAAGGCGAGGAAGCCGTGGCGGTTGCCGCCATATTCCACGAAGGCCGCCTGGAGGCTGGGTTCCACCCGGACCACGCGGGCCAGGTAGATATTGCCCTTCAGCGGGAGGCGGTTGGCGGCCTCCAGGTCGAATTCGTCAACCCGGTGACCATCCATCACGACCACCCGGGTTTCTTCCGGATGGGCCGCGTCGATCAACATGCGCTTGGTCATGCAAGGAACACTCCGCACCGCGACGGGAAGGGGCAGGGCCCGGTTCCGGCCCGCGGCGGAAAAGAGAGAGGGAATCCGGGCGGGGGCCGATCGGCGGCGATGTCGGTGACATGCGCTTTCGTCCTCACTCGGGGGCGTGGCGCCCGCTGGAACCTGCGCCCAATGGGGCGGCAGGGGCGGGGCGTCGTGCCCAATGGCTCCACCCCCACGGATGTGCGCCCTTCGCGGGCGGGCGATATCGCGGCAGTCCAGGGGCGCGGAGGTCGAGGGACGACGCGGGCCGGGCTGCACCGCTGGCGCGCTGGCGAAACCGGCCGGCTGACCGCCAGGTGCCACCCAAGGGGCGTCCATCCGGCGGGATCTGGCCAGGGCCCGGCGCGAACCACACGCGCCCTCTGCCCCTTGTCTCGCCCGCAGCACCTATCGCTGGGGCAGGTCACCATACGCGGAAGGGGGGGGGCTCACAACCCGCCTGTTACGATATGTCGCCCGCCCGATGGCCCAAATGGCCGATGATGGGCCCGCGCTGCCCAAGCGGATGGCACGGAATGCTGGATTTTCGTGCGGATTTCGGTAGAAGGGGCGCGTCGCGGTGGGGGTCGCGGCAGGATGCAGGGGTTCCATCGCCGTTTCTTTCTCGCGGGTCTCGCCGGGCTTGGTCTGGCGCCGGCCGCACACGCGCAGGTTGCGCGCGGTCGCCCGCCGCTGCCGCTGGTGGTGCTCGACCCCGGCCATGGCGGGGCCGATCCGGGTGCCATCGGCCCTGGCGGCACGCAGGAAAAGCGCATCACCCTGCCCATCGCCCTGGAACTGAAGCGCCTGCTGGAGCAGGGCGGCCGCTGCCGCGTGGCGCTGACCCGCACGCGGGACGTCTTCGTGCCACTGGCCCGCCGGGTGGACCTGGCGCGCGAGCGGGAGGCCGCGCTGCTGCTCTCCATCCATGCCGATGCCATGCCGGCCGGGCAGGGCCAGGGGCTGCGCGGCGCCTCTGTCTATACCCTGGCCGAAACCGCGACCGACCCGCTGGCCGCGGCGCTGGCCCGGCGCGAGAACCTGGCCGACCGCGCGGGTGGCCTGCGCCTGCCCTCCGTCTCGCCCGAGGTGCAGCGCATCCTGCTCAGCCTCATGCGGCAGGAGACCCGGGCGGGGTCGGAGCGACTCGCGCGCCTCACCGTGAATGCGCTGGATGGCGACGTGCCGCTGCTGAACCAGCCGTTGCGGCGGGCGCAGTTCGTGGTGCTCAAGGCGCCGGACGTGCCCTCGGCCCTGGTGGAATGCGGCTTCCTCTCGAACCCGGCGGAGGAGGCGCTGCTGCGCCGGCCGGAGCATCGCGCGCGCATCGCGACCGCGCTGGCCGAGGCGGTGAACGGATTTCTCGGCCGGCGGGTGGCCGCCTAGTTCCCCGCGAGCACCTGCGCGATCCGCTCGCGCAGGGCCTTGGGGCGCAGCTCCGCATCATAGGGCAGGCCGCGGGTCAGCTGGCCGTCGCGCCGCGCCACGGCGGGTTCCTGCACCAGCCAGGAATCGCGGTCGGTCAGGCCCCAGGTGAGGATGCTGCGCGCCCCGCCTTCCAGCGCCGCGCGCAGGAATTGCCCGGCGTAATCCGCCACCGCCGCGTCACGCAGCGCGAGCGTCGGCGCCAGCACATCTGGCTCGCGCACATCCAGCTCGGTGATGAGGGTGGCGAGGCCGAGGCCGCGCAGCTCCTGCAGGAAGGCCACGAAGGGCTCGGGCCGGAAGGGCTCGCGCATCTGCAGATGTGCCTGGATGCCGATGGCGTCGAGCGGGCAGCGCCGGTCCAGCAGGCCGCGCACCACGCGCAGCAGCCGGGCGCGCTTGATGGCGGCGGCGGGTGTGTCGGCCTCGATGCCGTAGTCGTTCATCGTCAGTCGCAGCGTCGGGTCCACCGAGCGCGCGATGCGAAGGGCGCGCTCGGGGTAGGAGGGGCCGAGGGCGGCGAGCCAGGGCGTGGGGCGGAGATCCCCATCGGTCGGGTCCGGATTGTCGCTGCCGGGCGGGTTGCTGATGATCTCGTTCAGCACGTCCCAGTCGCGGATCGAGTCGCGCGTCTCCCGAAGGACGGTGGTGATGTGCTCCTCCAGGATGGCGGCGGCCTGGGCCGGCCCCTCGGCGATGGCGGGCGCCAGCCAGGCCGGCATGGCGACATGCCAGAGCAGCGCATGGCCACGGACGCGCTGGTTGTGGGCCTGGGCGAAGCGCAGGATGGGGCGGAGCTGCGCGAAGTCGAAGCGGCCGCGCTCGGGCTGCAGCGCGTCCCACTTGCCCTCCCACTCCGGGACGATGACATCGGCCTCGCGCGCCACCAGGGCGGCGAGGGCCTGGTCGCTCTCGAGCACCTGGCCGCGCACGGCGGTGCCGAAGCTGAGGCCCCGCGCGCGGGCGATCTGCCGCAGCGACAGCCCCGGGGCCGGCGCTTGCGCCTGGGCGCAGCCGGGGAGGGCGGCCGCGAGGGCCGCCGTGAGCAGGGGGCGGCGGCCGGGCATGGGCGCGCTCACGCCGCGCGGGCGTAAACGGGCTGCGCCTCCCGCGCCAATTGCTGGCGGAACTTCTCCCGCCGCCAGCAGAGCAGGCGCCAGGCGCCGCGCGCGGCGAGGTCCGACATGCGGCCGCGCGGCTCCAGGCCGATCGCCTTGAAGATCATGCCCATGCTGCGCTCGATGTGGTGGTAGCGGTAATAGCCCATCGCCCGGCCCATATAGCCGGCCGAGCAGCGGGCATGCTCATAGGCGACGCCCGGTGGGTCATTGCTGCAATGGAAGGCGAAGGCCAGCTCGTCATCCTCCGTCTCGCCGACGCGGCCGAGCGCCACCCGCAGCCGGCGCGGGAAGGAGAGGTTCTCGCGCGCCAGGTAGCGCTTCATGTGGTCATAGAAGAGCTTGAAGTGGCGGTATTCGTCGGCGGCGATGAGGCGGCAGACCTGCTTCAGCACCGGCTCTTCCGAGGCCTCGCCGAGCGCGGTGTAGTAGCTGGAGGTGCCCGTCTCGACCATGCAGCGGGCGATGAGCTCGCCGGTGCGCGACCCGCGGATGGAGGCATCCGCCTTCACGTCGATCTTGTAGCCCGCGCGGTAGCGGGCGAAGCTTTCCATGTACTGGAAGGACGGGTCGGCCAGCATGGCCCAGCGGCCGAGCGCGTCCCCGTGCTGGTTCTCCTCGACCGCCCAGTTGTCGGCGGCGGCCTGGAAATCCGGATCGTCATGGAAGACGGATTTGAGATAGGCCGCGTAGTCGTCGCCATTGCGCTCGACCATGGCGGCGGCCTTCACGAGGGGGATGACCTCGGGCTCGACCTTGGAAGGGTCGAAGCTGTCCCAGGCGATCTGCTCGATATGCCAGTGCTTCATCGTTCCGTCACGGCCTCCATGCGCCAGACATGCGCGCCCGGCGGCATGAGATCAAGCGGCAGGTGGCGGAAAAGACACGGGATGTGGCGCGGAGGACGCGGGGGAAGAGCGAACTTCCCAGGAGGGGAACCGGGATCGGAGCATCTGGCCGCATGTGCGGCCGGCCCCGTCGCCTGAGGGGCATCACGGCGAAGCCGTGATGCCGAGACATCACGCCGCTTCGGCGACCTCACGCATGGCGCGCATGGCGAGCAGCGTGGCCATGGCGGCGTCGCGCTTCTCGGGCGTGTCCATCGCGGCCGCATTGTAGGCGGCTTCCGCGGTGGCGATGCGGCGATCGGCCTCGGCCTTGGAGAGTTCGGCGACGGGCGTCGCCTCATCGGCGAGGATGGTGACGCGCTCGGGCGTCACTTCGGCGAAGCCGCCGGCGACGAAGAGGCGATCAGTGTCGCGGCCGCCCTCGGTCACGCGGATGGTGCCGCCACGCAGGGCGACGATCATCGGCGCATGGCCGGGCAGGACGCCCATCTCACCCTCGGCGGCGGGAATGACGACCATCTCCACCGGACGGGAGAGCAGGAGCTTCTCCGGCGAGACGAGTTCAAGCTGAAACGTGGCCATCAATCTTCCCCGTCAAACCGCGGGCAGCCAGCGTGTCTGCGCTGCCCCAGGAGGATCCGGCCGCAACGCGGCCGGCGCCGCCCAACTGAGTTACCAACCCGCGCGACAGCCGCGCGGCGAAGCCAAGCGGCCGGAGGCCGCGCCCGGCGCCTGAGGGCGCCAAAAACAAACGATTGAAGAGGCTGCCTCAGGCCGCCTGCTTCAACGTCTCCGCCTTCTTGGCAGCCTCTTCGATCGTGCCGACCATGTAGAAGGCGGCTTCCGGCAGGTGATCATACTCGCCGGCGCAGATCGCGGCGAAGCTGCGGATCGTGTCCTCCAGCTTCACGAAGACGCCCGGCGTGCCGGTGAAGACCTCGGCCACGTGGAAGGGCTGGCTGAGGAAGCGCTGGATCTTGCGCGCGCGCGCCACGATCAGCTTGTCCTCTTCCGAGAGCTCATCCATGCCCAGGATGGCGATGATGTCCTGCAGCGACTTGTAGGTCTGCAGGATCTTCTGCACTTCGCGGGCCGTGTTGTAGTGGTCGTTGCCGACGATGCGCGGGTCCATGGCGCGCGACGTGGAGTCGAGCGGGTCCACGGCCGGGAAGATGCCCAGCTCCGCGATGGAGCGGTTGAGCACCGTCGTCGCATCCAGGTGCGCGAAGGAGGTGGCGGGCGCGGGGTCGGTCAAGTCGTCGGCGGGCACGTAGATGGCCTGCACCGAGGTGATCGAGCCCTTCTTGGTGGAGGTGATGCGCTCCTGCAGGGCGCCCATGTCCGTGGACAGCGTGGGCTGATAGCCCACCGCCGACGGGATGCGGCCCAGCAGCGCGGACACCTCGGCGCCGGCCTGGGTGAAGCGGAAGATGTTGTCGATGAAGAAGAGCACGTCCTGGCCCTGCTCGTCGCGGAAGTATTCCGCCATCGAGAGGCCGGAGAGGGCGACGCGCGCGCGCGCACCCGGCGGCTCGTTCATCTGGCCATAGACCAGCGCCACCTTGGAGCCATCCGTGTTGCCGTCGCCGAGCTTGATGACGCCGGCGTCGATCATCTCGTGATAGAGGTCGTTGCCCTCGCGCGTGCGCTCACCGACGCCGGCGAAGACGGACACGCCGCCATGGCCCTTGGCGATGTTGTTGATGAGCTCCTGGATGGTCACGGTCTTGCCCACGCCGGCGCCGCCGAAGAGGCCGATCTTGCCGCCCTTCAGGTAGGGGGCCAGCAGGTCGATCACCTTGATGCCGGTGACGAGGATCTCGGCGCTGGTGGCCTGCTCCTCGAAGGCCGGGGCCTCGCGGTGGATGGGGTAGTACATGGTGGCCGAGACCGGGCCGCGCTCGTCGATCGGCTCGCCGATCACGTTCAGGATGCGGCCGAGCGTGCCGGGGCCGACGGGGACGGAGATGCCCGCACCCGTGTCGGTCACTTCCGTGCCGCGCACCAGGCCGTCCGTGGTGTCCATGGCGATGCAGCGCACCGTGCGCTCACCCAGGTGCTGCGCCACTTCGAGGACGAGCTTCTGCTCGCCGATCTGCAGCGTCAGCGCGTTCATGATCGCGGGAAGCTCGGCGGGGAACTGCACGTCCACCACGGCGCCGAGCACCTGCGTCACCTGACCGACATTGTTCTTCATGTGCGGCAATCCTTCTTAAAGGGCTTCAGCGCCGGAGATGATCTCGATCAGCTCACGGGTGATGTTGGCCTGACGCGTGCGGTTGTAGTTCAGCGTCAGCTTGTTGATCATCTCGCCCGCATTGCGCGTGGCGTTGTCCATCGCGGTCATCTGGCTGCCGTAGAAGCCGGCCGCATTGTCCAGCAGCGCGCGGTAGAGCTGGATGGCGAGGTTCTGCGGCAGGATGCGCGCGAGAATTTCCTCTTCCGTCGGCTCGAACTCGTACTGCATGCCGCCATCCGCCGCGGCTTCCGGCATCGGCGCCGGGATGAGCTGCTGGCCGGTCGGCGTCTGGCTGATGACGTTCTTGAAGCGGTTGTAGATGAGGGTGCAGACGTCGAACTCGCCCGCCTCCAGCATCTCGCTGATGCGCGCCGTCACCTCGGCCGCGTCCTCGAAGCCGATGCGCTTCTTGTTGGCGAAGCTATACTCGCCCACGAAGCGGCTCGCGAATTCGCGCTTGAGATAGACCGCGCCCTTGCGGCCGACGGTGATGATCTTCACCGTCTTGCCCTCGGCCTCCAGCGCACGCACTGTCGTGCGCGTGAAGCGGCCGACATTGGTGTTGAAGCCGCCGCAGAGACCGCGCTCGGCCGTCACCACCACCAGCAGGTGCACCTTGTCCGCGCCGGTGCCGACCAGCAGCTTCGGCGCATCCGGCGAACCGGCGACGGAGGCGCCGAGCGAGGCGAGCATGCGCTCCATGCGCTCGGCATAGGGGCGGGCGGCCTCGGCCTGGGTCTGCGCGCGGCGCAGCTTGGCGGCGGCCACCATCTTCATGGCCTGCGTGATCTTCCGCGTGGACTTCACGCTGTTGATCCGCAGGCGCAGGCTTTTCAACGTGGCCATGTCAGGAGCTCAGCCGAAGGTCTTCACGAAGCCGTCGAGGAAGGCCACCAGCTTCGCTTCCGTCTCCTTCTTGATCTCGCGATCATTGCGGATGCTGGCGACGATGTCCGGGGCCGCGGCCTTCAGCTCGCTGAGCAGGCGGCTCTCGAACTCGCCGACCTTGTTCAGCGGCAGCTTGTCGAGATAGCCGCGCGTGCCGGCGAAGATCGCGATCACCTGCTCCTCGACCGGAACCGGCTTGAACTGCGGCTGCTTCAGCAGCTCGGTCAGGCGGGCGCCGCGGTTCAGCAGGGCCTGGGTGGAGGCGTCGAGATCCGAGGAGAACTGGGCGAAGGCCGCCATCTCACGGTACTGCGCCAGCTCCAGCTTGATCTTGCCGGCCACCTGCTTCATCGCCTTGATCTGCGCGGCGGAACCCACGCGCGAGACCGAGAGGCCAACGTTCACGGCGGGGCGGATACCCTTGAAGAAGAGCTCCGTCTCCAGGAAGATCTGGCCGTCCGTGATCGAGATCACGTTGGTCGGGATGTAGGCGGACACGTCACCGGCCTGGGTCTCGATGACCGGCAGCGCGGTGAGCGAGCCATTGCCGGCCTCGTCGCCCATCTTCGCCGCGCGCTCGAGCAGGCGGGAGTGCAGGTAGAACACGTCGCCCGGATAGGCCTCGCGGCCCGGCGGACGGCGCAGCAGCAGCGACATCTGGCGGTAAGCCACGGCCTGCTTGGAAAGGTCGTCGTAGAAGATGACCGCGTGCATGCCGTTGTCGCGGAAGAACTCGCCCATGGCGCAGCCGGTGTAGGGCGCCAGGAACTGCATCGGCGCCGGGTCGGAGGCGGTGGCGGCCACGATGATGGAGTACTCGAGCGCGCCCTGCTCCTCCAGCGTCTTCACGAGCTGGGCGACGGTGGAGCGCTTCTGGCCGATGGCGACGTAGATGCAGTAGAGCTTCTTGCTCTCGTCATCGCCGGCGTTGATGGTCTTTTGGTTGATGATGGTGTCCACGATCACGGCGGTCTTGCCGGTCTGGCGGTCACCGATGATCAGCTCGCGCTGGCCACGGCCGATGGGGATCAGGGCGTCGATCGCCTTGATGCCGGTCTGCATCGGCTCATGCACGGACTTGCGCGGGATGATGCCCGGCGCCTTCAGCTCGGCGCGCATGCGGACCACGTCGGTCAGCGGGCCCTTGCCGTCGATCGGGTTGCCGAGGCCGTCCACGACGCGGCCCAGCAGGCCCTTGCCGACGGGAACGTCCACGATGGCGCCGGTGCGGCTGACCGTGTCGCCTTCCTTCACCGAAAGGTCGGAGCCGAAGATCACGACGCCGACATTGTCGGTCTCGAGGTTCAGCGCCATGCCCTTCACGCCGGAGGCGGGGAAATCCACCAGCTCGCCGGCCATCACGTTCTGCAGGCCATAGACGCGCGCGATGCCGTCACCCACCGTCAGCACGGTGCCGACCTCGGCCACGTTGGCGGAAGCGTCGAAGCTCGCGATCTGCTGCTTCAGGATTTCGGAAATTTCGGCCGGACGGATTTCCATCTCAGGCGGCTCCCTTCATGGCATATTGCAAACGCTGCAGTTTCGACTTGAGGCTGTTGTCGTAGAGCCGCGATCCGATGCGGACGATCAGCCCGCCCAGGATGGTGCTGTCCACGGTCTCGGCCAGCTTGACGCCCGAGAAACCGGCCTCGGTCAGGCGCGCGGTGATCTGCGCGCGCTGCGTGTCGGTCAGCGGGAAGGCGGTGGTGACGGCGGCGACCTGCTGGCCGCGGCGCTCGGCGAGCTTGGCGCCGAAGGCGGCGGCCACGTTCGGGAACTGGCTGAGGCGGCGATTGGCGATCAGCACGCCCATCAGCTTGCGCACCTCGTCGCCGATCCCGGAATTCTCGATGATGGCGAAGATCGCCTTCTGCTGCTCGGCCGCGCCACGGCGCGGATCGGCCAGGAAGGCACGGAATTCGGGATCGTTCCGATAGACGGAGAACAGCCCCTCCATGTCGGCCGCGATGCGGTCCAGCGCCGCGGCGTCGCTCGCGCGCGCGTCATCGGCGATGCTGAGGAGGGCGAGCGCGTAGCGCTCGGCAACTCCACCGGTCTGGTGGGCGTTCAAGGAAATGGTTTCGGCAGCCACCTGGGGTCCCGGTCCTGTTCCTGGGGTTAGCCGCCAAGAGCATCCTGGCAAGGCGAGGGCGCACTACCACAGGCTTTTCCGCACCGCAACCAAGCGCCCGGCGGATTCAGCCCCGCGGCGCGGCCATTATTTTCCGCCCTTGTCCTCGCGCCGCAGCAGCCCGCGCACCACGCCCCAGCCGCCGCGCAGCGCCTGCCCCGCCTCGGCCGCCAGGCTGGGCGCCGCCGCCTCCTCCAGCAGCCGCTCATGGCGGGACAGGCGGGCCGCATCCCGCACCGAAAGCAGCGCGGTCCAGAGCGGCTCGATATCGCCGCCGGGCAGGCGGACGGGGATCACCGATTCCTCGGGCAGGGCCAGCGCATGGGCCAGTGCCTCGGGCGTCGCGGCCGGCGCCAGGTCGCCGCGCGTCATCGCCACCAGCACGGGCGGCGGGCGCAGCCGGGCCTTCTGCCCGGCCCAGGCGGCGAGCGCGGCCAGCGCCGCCTGGTCGGGCGCGCGGTCCGGCGCATCAGCCGCCGCGACATACAGGATCACATCCGCCCGCGCCGCCTCGCGCAGGAAGGCGGCGGGCGTGGTGAGCGAGGGCATGTCGGCGATGTTCAGCGCCGGCCGGCCCGGCGCTTCCACCCGATGCTCCAGCACGCGCTTGCCGGGGCGGGCGCGCGGCGTGCCGGCCAGCGCGTTCAGCAGCGCGCTCTTCCCCGCGCCGGCCTGGCCGGCCAGCAACAGGCGCAGCGGCGCCTCCGGCTCGGCATCGGCCGCATCGGCGCGGGCCAGCGCCGCGAGCTCGCTGGCGGAGAGGCGCAGGCGCCCGGAATAGAGGTCGATCGCCGCGCGCCCCGTCTCCTGGATGAGCTGGGTGGTGGCGCGGCGGCGCATGTTCTCGCTGAGGAAGCTGCCGGTGGCGCCGGTCGCGTAGCGCGCCGCCTCCTGGGCCGCGGCCTGCAGCGGGTTCACCATGCGGCCCACGCGATACAGCGTCTCGCCGATCGTATAGGCGGCGCGGGCACCGGCGCCGTAGCGGTCCACCATGCGCTGGGCCCAGAGCGCATCGCTGATGCGAATCCGCCGCGCACCGGGCCATTGGATCACCCAGCGGCGGAGTCGCCCGGCCACCTGCTCGGTCAGCAGCAGCGCCTCGGGCAGGGTGACGCGGGCCATGGGGTCGGGCTGGCCAGGGTGGAAATGGTTGGCGACCAGCTCCACCACCTCCCAGGCCAGGGTCTCGGCCCGGGCGCGGTCATCGAGGTCGAGCGGCTCGGTGCGGCGGGCCAGCGCCTGGACCTTGGCCCAGGCCTCGGTCTCCTCGGTGTTCCAGCCATCGGTCGGGAAGGCGTCCGCGGCCTTCATCTCGGCCATGCGGGCCTCGGCGCGGCGGCGCACCAGGATGCGAAGCGGCACGCCCAGCAGGCCGAGCACGGCCGAGGCCAGCGCCCAGAGCAGAACGCCGCCATTCTGCCAGAGCCAGAGGAAGCCGAGGCCGAACAGCGCCAGCCAGGGCAACGCCAGCAGCGTCGCCAGCGTCACCTCCAGCCAGTAGCGCCTCAGCCAGGCCATGCGGCCGTCAGTTGGCGTGGAAATCCGCCGCCGTCTTGGCGCGCAGCTCCTCCAGCGTCACCTCGGGCGCGAGCTCCACGAGGCGCATGCCGGCATCGCCGCGCCGATCAATGGTGAAGACGGCGAGTTCGGTGACCACCATGTCCACCACGCGCTGGCCGGTCAGCGGCAGCTCGCAGGACTTCAGCAGCTTGGGCTTGCCGCCGGCGGTGTGCTCCATCAGCACGATCACGCGCTTCACGCCGGCGACGAGGTCCATGGCGCCGCCCATGCCCTTCACCATCTTGCCCGGGATCATCCAGTTCGCGAGATCGCCGTTCTGGGCGACCTGCAGCGCGCCGAGGATCGAGAGGTCGATGTGGCCGCCGCGGATCATCGCGAAGCTGTCGGCGCTGCTGAAGATGCTGGTGGTGGGCAGCATGGAGACGGTCTGCTTGCCGGCGTTGATGATGTCGGCGTCCTCGGTGCCTTCCTCGGGGAAGGGGCCGATGCCGAGCATGCCGTTCTCGCTTTGCAGCTGGACGGAGATGCCGGGGGGGATGTGGTTGGCCACCAGCGTCGGGATGCCGATGCCGAGATTGACGTAGAAGCCATCCTGCAATTCGCGGGCCGCGCGGGCGGCCATCTGGTCACGGGTCCAGGGCATGGGAGGGGTCCTCAGAAAAGGAGAAAGGGGAGGGCGCCGCCACCAGGCGGGGCGCCGCGAAGGGAGAATGCGGCCGCAGAGCGGCCGCCGCGCCCAGACGCCGTGGGCAGCCCGCGCGCCAGTGGCGGCGCGAAGCCAAGCCGGCGGAGCCGGCGCCCGGCGCTTGAGGGCGCAAAAACATCAGGCCGCTTTGCGGACCGTGCGGTTTTCGATCAGCTTCTCGTAGTCCGCGGGCAGCTGGATGATGCGCTTCACGAAGACGCCGGGGGTGATGATGTGGTCGGGGTCGATCTCGCCCGGCTTCACCAGGTGCTCGACCTGCGCGACGGTGACCTTGGCGGCGGTGGCCATCATCGGGTTGAAGTTCCGCGCGGTGCGGCGATAGACGAGGTTGCCTTCGGTGTCGCCCTTCCAGGCGTGAACCAGGGCGAGGTCGGCGAAGATGCCGCGCTCCATCAGATAGGTCTCGCCATCGAAGACCTGGGTGGGCTTGCCCTCGGCGACAGCGGTGCCCACGCCGGTCTTGGTGAAGAAGGCCGGGATGCCGGCGCCGCCGGCGCGGATGCGCTCGGCCAGGGTGCCCTGCGGGTTGAACTCGATCTCCAGCTCGCCGGCCAGGAACTGGCGGGCGAATTCGGCGTTCTCGCCCACATAGCTCGCGATCATCTTCTTGATCTGGCGGGTGCGGAGCAGCTTGCCGAGGCCCACATCGTCAATGCCGCAATTGTTGGAGACGATGGTGAGATCCTTCACGCCGGATTCCTTCACGGCGTCGATCAGCAGGGCGGGGATGCCGCAAAGCCCGAAGCCGCCGGAATGGATCACCATCCCGTCGCGCAGCAGCCCGGCCAGGGCGGCCGTGGCGTCGGCATAAACCTTTCGCATCGTCACTTCCTCATCATGGGGTGGCGGCAAACTAACCGCGCGGCGAGGCGTGCGAAAGGGCACAGGGGAGGCATGCGAAAGCGGGGGGCGAAAAAGCGCGGGGGGGTGGGTTGCGGGGCGCGCGCGGGGTGGTTATACGGCCGCACTCCCGACGGGGTGACTTCCGCAAGGAAGCCTTGGGGGGCCATAGCTCAGTTGGTAGAGCGCTTGAATGGCATTCAAGAGGTCGGCGGTTCGATTCCGCCTGGCTCCACCACCCGCCCCGCTTCCTGGACATCGCCGATAACCTGATCCGCCTGCGGCGGACCGCGCGTCAGCGCAGCCCGAAGAAGCTCAGGATGGCGATGACGATGACGACCGCGCCGACGATGTAAACGATGCTGTTCATGGGGAGCCTCCTGGGGTTGTCCGGTGACAACGCGCGGGGGCGGGGAAGGTGACGCGGTGGTCTCGCCGCAGGGCCCCAAGGATCGCAGGGGTTCGGGGAGCCCGTGGCATCCCAATTTCCTTGACTTTTTCGCGCTTTGCGGTATATTTTCCTAGGATGAAGCAGCGCGTCCCCTTCACCGCCCTCTCCGACCGCCAATGGGATGCCCTGCGGCCCTATGTCCTGGCGCAGAAGGCCAGCCCCGCCGGCCGCAAGACGGCCGACCTGCGCGAGCGGATGAACGCCATCCTCTTCCTGCTTTCCACCGACGCCCCCTGGCGGGAGCTGCCCGAACGCTACGGTTCCGCGGGGACGGTCGCGCGGCATTTCCGCCGGCTGACGCATGGCGGGCTGTGGGAGCACCTGCTGGAAGCCCTGCACGATCTCGGGCCGCGCCATCCGCTGCAGCAGCTTCGCCGCGTGATCTTCCGCGGCGCCAGGCGGGCCGCGAAACTGGTCGGACTCGGCATCATCGTGCTGGCGCGGCGATTGAACCTTCTCGAGGCCCTGCCTGGGCCGCCCTGGCTGGTGGCCGATCCCGATTTGTCCAAAACCCTGGTGGGCCTGTTCCAACGCGAATTCGAACATCCTGACCCAGGCCGGTTCCGGCGCTGGTGGCGTGAGAAGGGCCGCGCCTTCATCCAGGTCTTCGCCATCGCGGGCGGGCGGCCCCACATGCCGCGCTGCGTCAGGCTGGCCATGCCGTGATGCGGCTGGACAAGCCGCCCGCCCCGCCCGACAAACGCCGGATGACAACCGATCGCGTCCCCCCCCTGGCTGATGAGCGCGCCGCGCAGCTCGCCGGCGAATTCGGCCTCAAGCCGGATGAATACCAGCGCGCCCTGGCCATCCTCGGCCGCACGCCGACCCTGACCGAGCTTGGCATCTTCTCGGTCATGTGGAGCGAGCATTGCTCCTACAAGTCCAGCCGCGTCTGGCTGCGCGAGCTGCCGACCAAGGCGCCCTGGGTCCTGGTGGGGCCGGGCGAGAATGCGGGCGTCATCGCCATCGGCGAAGGCCTCGCCGCCGTCTTCAAGATGGAAAGCCACAACCACCCGAGCTTCATCGAGCCCTATAACGGCGCGGCCACGGGCGTCGGCGGCATCCTGCGCGATGTCTTCACCATGGGCGCGCGCCCCATCGCCAACCTCAACGCGCTGCGCTTCGGCGACCCCAGCCTGCCGCGCACCCGGCGCATCCTGGATGGCGTGGTCCGCGGCATCGGCGGCTATGGCAATTGCGTGGGCGTGCCCACGGTGGGCGGCGAGGTGAACTTCCACCCGGCCTACAATGGCAACCCGCTGGTGAACGCCATGACGGTCGGCATCCTGAAGGAGGACCGGATCTTCACGGCGGCGGCGACCGGCGTGGGCAATCCGGTGGTCTATGTCGGCTCCAAGACGGGGCGGGACGGCATCCATGGCGCCACCATGTCCAGCACTGAATTCTCGGCCGATTCCGAGGAGAAGCGCCCCACGGTGCAGATCGGCGACCCGTTTGCCGAAAAGCTGCTGATCGAGGCCTGCCTGGAGCTGATGGCGACGGATGCCATCGTCGCCATCCAGGACATGGGGGCGGCCGGCCTCACTTCCTCCGGCGTCGAGATGGCCGGCAAGGGCGGCATGGGCATCGAGATGGACATGGGCGCCGTGCCGCAGCGCGAAGCCGGCATGTCCGCCTACGAGATGATGCTGAGCGAAAGCCAGGAGCGCATGCTCATGGTGCTCAAGCCGGGCCGTGAAGCCCAGGCCGAGGCCATCTTCCACAAATGGGAGCTGGATTTCGCCGTGGTCGGCAAGCTGACCGATACGGGGCGCATCGTCATCACCCATCACGGGAAGATCGAGGCCGACATCCCGCTGGCGCCGCTCGAATCGGAGGCGCCGCTCTACCGCCGCCCGACCGCCGAGACGCCGAAGCTGCCGGTGCTCAAGGCCAGCGAGATCGCGGACCCCATGGGCCCGATCGCCGCGCTGGAGAAGCTGGTGGCCTGCCCCGACCTCTGCTCCCGCCGCTGGATCTGGGACCAGTATGACGCCCAGGTGGGCGGGCAGACGGCCAAGCGCCCGGGCCAGGCGGATGCCGCCGTGGTCCGCATCGAGGATCATGTCCGCGCGCTCGCCATGACCACGGATTGCACGCCGCGCTATTGCCAGGCGGACCCGCATGCGGGCGGGATGCAGGCGGTGGCCGAGGCCTGGCGGAACATCACCGCCGTCGGCGCCCTGCCGCGCGCCATCACCGACAACATGAATTTCGGCAATCCCGAGAAGCCCGAGATCATGGGGCAGTTCGCCTCGGCCGTGCGCGGCATGGCCGCCGCCTGCACCGCGCTCGACTTCCCGGTGATCAGCGGCAATGTCTCGCTCTACAACGAGACGGAAGGCCGCGCGATCCTGCCGACGCCGGCCATCGGCGGCGTGGGCGTGCTGGAGGATGTGGCCCAGGCGGTGGGCCTCGCCATGCCGCAGGGGGCTGCGATCATCCTGGTGGGCGAGACGGAAGGCTGGCTCGGCCAGTCCCTCTGGCTGCGTGAGGTCGCGGGCCGGGAGGAGGGGGCGCCGCCCCCGGTGGACCTGGCCGCCGAGCGCCGCAACGGCGATTTCGTGCGCGGGCAGATCCTGGCCGGCGCCGTGGCCGCCTGCCATGACTGCGCGGATGGCGGCCTGCTGGTGACGGTGGCCGAGATGTGCATGGCCTCGGGCGTCGGCGCCAGGCTGGAGGCCACGGGGGATCACGGCTTCTGGTTCGGCGAGGACCAGTCGCGCTACGTCGTGGCCGTGCGGGACGGCGCGGCCTTCCTGGCGGCGGCGCAGGCGGCCGGGGTGCCGGCGCGCAAGCTCGGAGAATCCGGGGGAGGGGACTTGGTTCTCGCCGGAAAGGGGACCATATCGGTCTCCAATCTGGTGGCGGCGCATGAGGCGACGCTGCCGAAACTGATGCAAGACGCGTGAACCGGGGGGTCTGAACACCATGCCGATGCAACCGGCCGAAATCGAGGCGCTGATCAAATCGGCCCTGCCCGACGCCCAGGTGACGATCGAGGACCTGGCCGGCGATGGCGACCACTACGCCGCGAAGGTCATCTCCGAGAGCTTCCGGGGCGTCTCGCGCGTCAAGCAGCACCAGATCGTCTATGCCGCGCTGCAGGGCCGGATGGGCGGCGTGCTGCATGCCCTCGCGCTGCAGACCAGCGCGCCCGACTGAACGCGACCACTTGCCAGAAGGAACTTCCAGGATGAGCGACGACGTCACCGCCCGCATCGAGGCGGACATCAAGTCCAACCCCGTGGTGCTCTACATGAAGGGCACGCCGGTCTTTCCGCAGTGCGGCTTCTCGGCCCGGGTCGTGCAGATCCTCAGCCATGTGGGCGCGCCCTTCAAGGGCGTGAACGTGCTGGAGGACATGGAGATCCGTGAGGGCATCAAGGCCTACACCAACTGGCCGACCATCCCGCAGCTCTATGTGCAGGGCGAGTTCGTGGGCGGCTGCGACATCGTGATGGAGATGTTCCAGTCGGGCGAGCTGCAGGCGATGCTGAAGGAAAAGGGCATCGCGACCAAGGCCGAGGCCTGATCCTTCCCTCAGCCGCGTGACGCGGGAGGCGTGTCTTCGGCACGTCACGCGCGTTCCGCGCGGCTGGCTTCCGGTCGCTGACGCGATCCGCCGGGCCGGTTCGGCCCGGATCCTCGGTGGGTGCCGGTGGCTGGGAGCCTTGCGGCCCCTGGCAAGCTACTTGCCGAGCTGCGGCGCGGCCAGGGCGCCGCGCAGCAGGACGATCTCGTCCAGCGGGTCCTTGAAGGCGATGCCTTGCGCCTCGGAGATCACCCGAGCGCGCAGGTAGCGGTGCACGCCGCGCGTCTGGCCCAGCTCCATCTCCGGGAAAGGCCCGGGCGGCGCGCCCTCGACCAGGGCGATCGTCACCAGGATCGCGCCGCGCGCCGAGCGGTCCAGCATGTCGGCCGTGTCGGCGAAGGTGGCGACGCTGTTCGCGTCCTCCTCCACCACTTGCAGCAGCATCTTGCCGTGCAGGCCACGCAGCGCCTCGCGGAAGCGCAGCGTCGCGCGCTCCAGCGTGGCATAGCCCGTCGGGTCCGAGGGGTCGAAGTGGTGGAAGATCGTCTCACCATAGAGCTCGGAGAGGCGGAGGTGGCGGCAGAGATGGCCGTCGCTCTCGGGCGGGCGCTCCTCCATCGGGATGGGCTCGTATTCGGAGGCCATGAGCAGGCCGGCGCAGTCATCCACGATGGCGTCGCGCACCGCCTCGGCCGGGATGGTCATCCAGTCGAAGGGGCCGGCCCAGCGGCGCAGCCCGGCGCGCTTGAGCATGCCGGCGACGCGCGGCGTGCAGCCGGCGCCGATGCAGGCGAGCGGCGAGGGACGGGAGGCGAGGCCGGGGGCGATGATCGCCTCCATGCCGCGGCCGCCCAGCGTCGTCATCAGGCGGTTCTGCGCCTCGGGGCTGGTGTAGATGATGCGGATGAAGTCGGTGACGACCTCATCCAGCGATTCATTGACGCCGCGGCGCGCCAGCTCATCCGTGAAGGCGGCAAGCCAGGTGGGGTCCACCGAACGGCCGAGGAAGCTGACATGGGTGGCGCGGACCAGCGCCTCCAGGACTTCGCGCTGCGGGATCTGCGGAGGGATGGGCATGGCATTGCGTGTGCCGCCGAAGCGGGGGCGGCGTCAACCGGTGCGGGGGCGAGCAGGGTTGCCCATGACGATGGCGCCAGGCGCCACGTCGCGCGTGACCACGCTGCCCGCACCCACGACCGCGCCCTCGCCGATGGTCACGCCGGGCAGCAGGATGGCGCCGCCACCGATCCAGGCATCGGCGCCGATCCGCACCGGACGGCCGAATTCCAGCCCGGCGCGACGCGTGGCGGCGTCACGCGGGTGATCGGCCGCGTAGATCTGCACGGCAGGGCCGATCTGTGCGCGGTCGCCGATCGTGACCTCGACCACGTCGAGGATCACCACGTTGAAATTCAGGAAGGCGCCGGCGCCCAGCCGGATGTTGAAGCCATAGTCGCAATGGAAGGGCGGGCGGATGACGGCGCCGGGGCCGACGGCGCCGAGGCGCCCGGCCAGCAGGGCGTGGCGGGCTTCGGCGGTGAGGCTGTGGGAGGTGTTGTAGCGGCCAAGCCAAGCGAGGGTCGCGGCCATCTCGGCCTGCAACTCCGGATCATCGGGCCGGTAGTTCTGGCCCGCGAGCATGCGTTGCTTTTCGCTGGGCATGGCGAGGTGGTGCGGGCACCGAAGCACCCGCACCAGGCCTGATTAACGCGAGTAGAACTCGACGACCAGGTTCGGTTCCATCTGCACCGGATACGGCACGTCGCTGAACTTCGGCGTGCGCAGAATGCGGCCGCGCATCGCGCGGTGATCCACCTCGATGTACTCCGGCACGTCGCGGCCGGCTTCCTGGGCAGCGTCGAGCACCATGGTCAGCTGCTTCGACTTCTCCTTCACCTCGATGGTGTCGGTGTCGCGCACGCTGTAGCTCGGGATGTTCACGCGCTTCCCGTTCACGAGCACATGGCCGTGGTTCACGAACTGGCGGGCGGCGAAGGGCGTCACCGCGAACTTCATGCGGTAGATGATGGTGTCCAGCCGGCGCTCCAGCAGGTCGATCAGGTTCTCGGAGGTGTCGCCCTTCCGGCGCACGGCCTCGTCATAATACTTGCGGAACTGCTTCTCGCCGATGTTGGCGTAATAGCCCTTCAGCTTCTGCTTCGCCATCAGCTGGATGCCGAAGTCGGTCGGCTTGTTCTTGCGGCGCTGGCCGTGCTGGCCGGGGCCGTAGGTGCGGGCGCCCTGCTCGCCCTTGCGGGCCTTGACGACCGGGCTCTTGGCGCGACCCCAGAGGTTCTCACCCAGGCGGCGGTTGATCTTGTACTTGCTGGCAAGGCGCTTGGTCATGCGCGGCTTTCCGGCGCCATTGCGGCGTCCGGCCTTCTTCGTGGTGCGGGGCCATTCTCAGCCCAGCGGGTTGTCCCGGTAGTCCTTCTGGCTTTCGCCAAAAAGCGGGCGCACGCCCCGAAGGCGTGTCCTCGTTCCCAGGAATGGGGGCGGTCTAGGTCCTTGGGCGGCCCTTGTCAAACCACGGGCGACACCCCTAGTCGGGCGCATGGCGACGCGCGAAGAAATCCTGGTCCTGGGCCTGACGGCCGGCGTGGTGGGCAGCCTGGTGGGCGGGCTGATGCTCGGCCTCGGCTTCATCGCCATTTCTCAGGGGGTGCATATGGGCTGGCTGCTGGTCCTGCCCGCCGGTCCGATCGGCGGGGGGCTCGGCTACCTCCTGGCCCGCAAGCTGGCGAAGAAGGCCTGAGCACCGCTACCCTTGCGCGCGCCCAGGGACTAAACCTTCCTCCCATGCGCTATGTCTCCACCCGTGGCGAAGCCGCCCCGCGCGGCTTCGAGGATGTCCTGCTTGCCGGCCTCGCCGAGGATGGCGGGCTGTTCCTGCCCGAATCCTGGCCGCTTCTCTCGACCGCCGAATGGCGCGAGCTGCGTGGCCTGCCCTATGCCGAGCTCTCGGCCCGCATCCTGCACCGCTTCGTCGGCGATGCGCTGACGCTGGAGGAACTGCGTGGCCTGACCACGGCGACTTATTCCAGCTTCCGCCACCCGGCCGTCGTGCCGCTGGTGCAGCTCGGTCCGCGCGACTTCGCGCTGGAGCTGTTCCATGGGCCCACGCTGGCCTTCAAGGATGTGGCGCTGCAATTGCTCGGTCGCCTGTTCGATCACGTGCTGAAGAAGCGCGGTGAGCGCATCACCATCGTGGGTGCGACCAGCGGCGACACCGGCTCCGCCGCCATCGAGGCCTGCCGCGACCGTGCGGCGGTGGACATCGTCATCCTCCACCCCGAGGGCCGCACCAGCGAGGTGCAGCGCCGGCAGATGACGACGGTGATGTCCGCCAATGTCGCCAACCTCGCCATCCAGGGCAGCTTCGACGACTGCCAGGACCTGGTGAAGGCGATGTTCGTGGACGCGCCCTTCCGGGGCGAGATGAAGCTCGCCGCCGTCAACTCCATCAACTGGGCGCGCATCGCCGCGCAGATCCCCTATTACGTCGCCTCGGCCCTGGCGCTCGGCGCGCCGGATCGCGAGGTGGCGGTGAGCGTGCCCACCGGAAATTTCGGCAACGTCCTGGCTGCCTGGGCGGCGAAGCAGATGGGCCTGCCCATCGCCAAGTTCATCGTTGCGTCCAACCGCAACGACATCCTGACGCGCTTCCTGGTTTCCAACGACATGAGCGCGCGCGCGGTGGAGCCCTCGCTCTCGCCCTCCATGGACATCCAGGTCAGCAGCAATTTCGAACGCCTGCTCTTCGAGCTGCTGGGCCGCGATCCCAAGGCCACGGCCGCGCAGATGCAGGGCTTCCGCGCCACCGGCCGCATGCCCATCCCCGATGCGGCCTGGCGCCAGGCCACGCAGCACTTCCAGGGCTTCATGCTGGACGATGCCGGCACACTGGCCGAGATCGCGCATCTGCATGAGGCCGCGGGCTACCTCGCCGATCCGCACACCGCCATCGGCACCGCCGCCGCCCGGGCCTGCGCGCCCACGGACCCGCACATGCCGGTGATCATCGCCGCCACCGCCCATCCGGCGAAGTTCCCGGATGCGGTGCAGCGCGCGACCGGCGTGCATCCGCCGCTGCCCGCGGCGCTGGCCGATCTCTATGAGCGCCCTGAGCGCTTCACCGTATTGCCCAATGACCTCGCCGCCGCGCAGGGCTTCGTGCGCCAGCACAGCCGCCGCAACGCCGCTTGAACCCCAGGAATCGAATGACAGAAACCGTCCGCCTCACCCGCCTGCCCAGCGGCCTGATCGTCGCCAGCGAGCACATGCCCCGCGTCGAGACCGTCTCGATCGGCGCCTATGTGCATGCCGGCACGCGCAACGAGACGGCGGAGGAGAATGGCGCCTCCCACTTCCTCGAGCACATGGCCTTCAAGGGCACGGCGCGGCGCGATGCGCCCGCCATCGCGCGCGAGATCGAGAATGTCGGCGGCCACATCAACGCCTACACGGCGCGTGAGAACACCGCCTATTACTGCAAGGTGCTGAAGGAGGATGTGGGCCTCGCCGCCGACATCATCGGCGACATCCTCTGCCACTCGACGCTCACCGCGGAGGAACTCGAGCGCGAGCGCGGCGTGATCCTGCAGGAGATCGGCCAGGCGAACGACACGCCGGACGACATCATCTTCGATCACTTCCAGCATGCCTGCTTCCCCGACCAGGCGATGGGCCGGCCCACGCTCGGCACGGAGGAGATCATCGCCAAGATGCCGCGCGAGGCGCTGACGCAATACATGGCGCGGCATTACGGCCCCTCGCGCATGGTCGTCGCCGCCGCCGGCGCGGTGGATCACGACGCGCTGCTGGAGATGGTGGGCGAGCATTTCCGCGACCTGCCCGCCGTCACGCCGCATGCGCCCGAGCCCGCGCGCTATGCCGGCGGCGAGTTCCGCGAGGAGCGCGAGCTGGACCAGGTGCACCTGGTGCTGGGCTTCCCCTCGACCCACTACACCGACCCGGACCACTACCCGGCCATGCTGCTCTCCACGCTGCTGGGCGGGGGCATGTCCTCACGCCTGTTCCAAGAGATCCGGGAGAAGCGCGGCCTGGTCTATTCCATCTATTCCTTCGCGCACCCCTATGACGATGCCGGCATCTTCGCGCTCTACGCCGGCACGGGCGAGGACCAGGTGGCGGAGCTGCTGCCCGTCGCGATCGAGGAACTGCGCCGCGTGCAGCTGGACGTGAATGAGGATGAGCTGAACCGCGCCAAGGCGCAGCTGCGGGCTTCCCTGCTGATGTCATTGGAATCCACGGGCAGCCGCTGCGAGCAGATCGCGCGGCATCTGCAGGTGCATGGCCGCATCATCCCGACCGAGGAGACGAAGCGGCGCATCGCCGCCGTCACGGTCGAGGATGTGCGCCGTGCCGCGACCCGCATCTTCCGCGGCAAGCCGACGCTCGCGACCATGGGGCCGATCGGCAAGGTGATGCGGCTCTCGGAGATCGCGGAGAGGATGGCGGCATGAGCAACCAGGCGGTTCTGAACGCCCTGCTGGAGGCCGCCCGCCGCGCGGGCGCCGAGCAGGCGGATGCGCTGCTGGTGCATTCCGCCTCGCTCTCGGTGCAGCGCCGCCTGGGCGCCATCGAGGAGCTGGAGCGCGCGGAGAGCACCGATCTCGGCCTGCGCGTCTTCATCGGCAAGCGTGTCGCCATCGTCAGCGGCACGGATGCCTCGCCCTCGGGGTTCGCGGCGCTGGCGGAGCGTGCGGTGGCCATGGCGCGCGTGGTGCCGGAGGATGCGATGGCGACGCTGCTGGACGCGCCCGCGCCGCAGATCAGCCTCGACCTCGGCGATGCGCTGGAGCCCGATGCCGATGCGCTGCTGGCCCGCGCCGCGCTGGCGGAGGAAGCGGCCCTTGCCGTGCCTGGTGTGACCAACAGCGAGGGCGCCTCGGCCGGCTGGTCGCGCGGGACGCGGGCGCTCGCGACCTCCCGCGGCTTCTTCGGGGAATATGCCCGCGCCTCGCATTCCATCTCCGCCACGGCGCTGGCCGGCACCGGCACGGGCATGCAGCGCGACTATGACTACGCGAGCGCCGCGCATCTCGCTGACCTCGATGACGCGGCGCTGCTCGGCCGCCGCGCGGGGGAGCAGGCGGTGGCCCGCCTGAACCCGACGCGGCCGAAGAGCGCGCGCATCCCCGTGGTCTATCACCCGCGCGTCGCCTCCTCGCTGCTCGGCCATCTGGTCAATGCGATCAACGGCGCCTCCATCGCGCGCGGCACCTCCTTCCTGAAGGATGCGATGGGGCAGCAGATCCTGCCGCGCGGCACCTTCGTCATGGATGACCCGCTGCGCCCGCGCGGCCCGCGCTCCCGCCCCTTCGATGGCGAGGGCCAGCCAGGCCAGCGCCGCGCGCTGATCGAGGATGGCGTGCTCACCACCTGGCTGCTGGATGGCCGCAGCGCGAAGCAATTGGGCCTTGGCACCACCGGGCATGCCTCGCGCGGCACGGGCGGCCCGCCCGGGCCCGCGCCGACCAATCTCTGGCTGGAGCCGGGGGCGGAGACGCCGGAGGCCCTGATGGCGGACATCAAGGAAGGTCTCTACGTCACCGAGCTCATCGGCATGGGCGTGAACGGCATCACGGGCGACTACTCGCGCGGCGCGGCCGGCTTCATGATCCGCGACGGAAAGCTGGCCGAGCCGGTGGGCGAGATCACCATCGCGGGCAAGCTGCCGGAGATGTTCCTCGCCATCCGCGCGGCCAATGACCTGGAGTTCCGGCGCGGCACGGATGCCCCGACCATCCGCGTGGATGGAATGACGCTCGCGGGCGCCTAGACCCTGCTGAGAGGATGATTCAGCGTTTCGGCGATTCCGCCTCAACGCATCATGCTCTAGCCCAGCAGAAGATCCCGCGCCTCGTTCACGCGGCTGGCCAGCCAGTCGCTGCCACCGCGATCGGGATGCGCCGACTGCATCAGCCGGCGATGCGCGGCGCGGATCTGCTCCTCGCTCGCACCCTCCTGCAGCCCCAGCACGGACAGCGCCTCGGCCCGTGTCATCTTGCCGCCCGAGGGTGGCGGCGGGGGCGCCACGTCGCGCCATTCGGGGTCGGTGCGGTCGAGCCAGGCTTCGATCAGCGGCACGCTTTCCGCATCCATCGCCTGGCAGTCGCTGAGTAGCGTCATGAGCTCGGCGCGGTCCATGGAGGCGAGGTCCCGCCCCTGGAAGGCGCCGCGCCGCACCCGCCCGGACATGGCGCCGCTGCCGAGATCAAGCCGCATCTCCAGCGTCTCGGTCTCGACGCCGCTCGCCTCGCCGCCCTCGGCCGGGCGGCCGAAGGTCTGGCGCGCGCGCCAGCCGCGCCAGGCCTGGACCAGCGCCGGGCCGAACATGATGAGCGCCCAGAGCGCGTTCGCGCCACGGCCCGTCAGCAGCATGGCGGTGACGCCGACGGCGCCCAGCGTGCCCAGGCCCCAGACCAGCGCGGTCTTCACCGCGGCGGGGCGGGCATGGGCGAAGGCGTAGAGCAGGACGAGAACGGCGAGCAGAAGCGCGGCGCCGAGGGCGATGGCGAACATGGCTCAGCCCTTGGGCGCGGGAAGCTGGCCGGCGATGCGCTGCGCCTCGCGCCCGGGCAGCCGCGTCAGCGCCGCCCGCCCGCCGGCGGCGAAGACGGCGACGGCGCGCAGCAGGGCGCGCAGCGCCTCTGCGCTGCCGGCATCGAAGGGCGCCCAGGCGCCGCCCGAGAGCTTGGCGATCTGGCGGAAGCCCTGCTCGGCCGCGCGGTCATTGCCCTCCTGGAAGCAGAAGATGGGCGTGCCGTGCAGGCCGAGCTGCCCCGCGAGGTGGCAGATCGGGTCCACCGCCTCCTCCAGCGCGTCACCCACCAGGACCAGGGCATTCACGCGCTCGGTTTTGGTTTCGCGCAGCGCATGTTCCAGCACGCGCAGCACCTGGGTCTGCCCGCCCAGGACGGTGACGCCGGACATGCGGCGCGCGAGTTCGGCCGTGTCGGTCAGGAAGGGGGTGGCCGCGAATTCCATGTAGCCGCGCCAATAGGCGAGCTGCACGGCAAGGCCGCCCAGGTCCCGCGTGGCGGAGAACATCTCGGATTGCAGGTGGCAGGCCGTGTCCCAGGCGGGCTGGCGGGAGGCGGTGGCGTCCACCGCGAAGATCAGCCGGCCGCGCCGGGCCGAGACGGGGCGGACGGCCGGCAGCGACTCCACCTTGGCGAGGAAGGCGGCGACGGCGGCATTGGCGGGCTTGGCCGGGAGCTGGCTCATGCCCTCCAGATGGGCCATGGGGGCCGGTTTCGCCAGGGGCGGCGTGGCAGCGTGCGAGGCGACTGGCGCCGCGCCGTGCGGCCGCGCTAGCCTTGCGGCATGCGCCATCTGCTCCTCGCCGCCCTCCTCTGCCTGTCGCCCGGCCTCGCCCGCGCGCAGGAGCCCGCCGCCGTCACGCAGCTCCGCCGCATGCTGGGGCCCGAGGTGACGCTGAGCTTCGACCGCGCGACGGCGACCGATGTCGCCGGCAGCGCCGTGCTGAGCGGCGCCGTGTTGCGCCGCGCGGCCGAGACCATCCGGATCGGCGAGGCCCGGCTGGAGGGGCTGCGCGAGGACGGGGTGGCCCGCCTCTCACTGCGCGGCGTGACGATGGAGGGCGGCGACCTGCCGCTGACGCTGGACCGGTTGGACCTGGAGGGCGTGACCGTGCCGCGCCCGGCCCCCGGCAAGACGCTGATGCCCAGCGAGGTCCGGGTGGACCTGCTCCGGCTGGAGGGCTGGCGCAGCGCGGGCGAGGTGCCGGTGAACATCGGCTCCATCGCCATCGAGAATTTCGGCGGCGGCCGCACCGGCCAGGCCAGCGTCACGGCCATCGAGGTCCGTGCCGGGATGGGCTTCGCCGACCGGCTGACCATCGCCCGCGTCGCCTATTCCGGGCTGGACGCGGCCGAGCTTCTGACGGCGAGCATCGAGCAGCGCGCGCCGCGCTGGGAGGCGGGCCGGCAGAGCCTGGAGATCGAGGGCGTCACCCTCAACCAGGGCGGTGAGGCGCTGGCGCGGCTCTCCGGCCTCACCCTGCGCGGCGAGATCGCGGCGGACCGCGCCCATTCGGGCGATGTGGCGCTGCGCGGGCTGGAGGTGATGCCCGCGCCGCCGCATGCGGAATGGATGCAGCGCCTGGGCTATTCGACCATCGCGGCCGAGGCGCGGCTGCGCGGCGCGCATGACGTGGCGCGCCAGGTGCTGGAGCTGCGCGAGTTCGACATCGAGCTGCGCGATGTGGGCGAGCTGCACCTGGATTTCCGTGCCGACCGCGTGCCCGAGGGCATGGGCGTGGCGACCGCGCCGAATGCGCGGCTGATTGGCGCGCGGCTGCGCTATGCCGATCTCTCGCTGTTCCGGCGCTGGCTGGCGACCCAGGCGGCGCAGGAGCGCATCAGCGAGGCGGCGCTGCGCCAGCGGCTGATCCAGCAATCCGCCGCCGCCCTGCCGGGCCCTGCGCTGGCCGAGGCGCGGGCGGCGCTGGCGCGCTTCCTGCGCGGCGAGGCGACGGTGCTGGAACTGGCCTCGCGGCCGCGGGCGCCGCTGGCCTTCTCGCTGGTCACGGCCAAGCCGCAGACCAGCCTGGAGGGCTGGCGCGACATGTTCGGGCTGACGCTGACGGCGCGCTGACCGCGCCTGCGGCAGCCGCCGGGCGCGGGTCACCCCGCGCCGAACATCGCCAGCACCGCGGCGATGGCCAGCATCTGCACGAGATTGGCGATGACCGAGAGCCGGTGCATCCGGTCGAACTCGCGCTTGGCGTTGGCGTCGCCGGCCTGGGCGAGGTCGGAGGCCTGGTTGATGCGCCGCATCAGCACCTGGCGCAGCCAGAAGGTGAGGCCGGCCGAGGCCGCCATGATGCCTGCCGCCTCCTTCGCCAGCGGGAAGAGCGCCACGGCGGCGGCGGCCGAGCAGGCCAGCACCCAGAGGTAGTAGTTGGGGAAGAGGGCGCGGATGAAGCGCCCCGCATGCTCGAAGGGCAGCTTGGTGAAAACCATGGGCGCCACCACGGCCGCGAAGAAGACCATGCCGCCCAGGGCGAGCGAGAGCGAGAAGAGCGCGATGAGCGCGAGCGTCGTTTCCATGGCCGCCACCTGGGGTGTTTCGCGGAAAGAAAAAGGGCGCGCCCCTCACGGAAGCGCGCCCTGACGTGTTCCCAAGCCCATCCGGCCGCAACGCGGCCGGCGCCGCCCAACCGGGCGCTGTGTTCAGCGCACCCGTGGCGCGGCGAAGCCAAGCGCGCGGAGCGCGCGCCCGGCGTTTGAGGGCTTAATACCTATACGCTTCGGCCTTGAAGGGGCCGGAGGCCGGCACGCCGATGTAGCTCGCCTGGTCGGCGCGCAGCTTGGTCAGCTTCGCACCCACCTTCTCGAGGTGCAGCATCGCCACCTTCTCGTCCAGGTGCTTCGGCAGCACATAGACCTTCTTCTCGTAGGCGCCCGGCTTCGTCCAGAGCTCGATCTGCGCGAGCGTCTGGTTGGTGAAGCTGGCCGACATCACGAAGGAGGGATGGCCCGTGGCGTTGCCCAGGTTCACCAAGCGGCCCTCGGAGAGCAGGATGATGCGCTTGCCGTCGGGGAACTCGATCTCGTCCACCTGCGGCTTCACATTGTCCCACTTGTAGTTGCGCAGCGCGGCCACCTGGATCTCGCTGTCGAAGTGGCCGATGTTGCAGACGATGGCGCGGTGCTTCATCGCGCGCATGTGGTCGGCGGTGATGACGTCCACATTGCCCGTCGCCGTCACGAAGATGTCGGCCTTGGGTGCCGCGTCTTCCATGGTGACGACCTCATAGCCCTCCATCGCGGCCTGCAGCGCGCAGATCGGGTCGATCTCCGTCACCTGCACGCGGCAGCCGGCATTGCGGAGCGAGGCGGCGGAGCCCTTGCCCACATCGCCATAGCCGCAGACCACGGCGACCTTGCCGGCCATCATCACGTCCGTGCCGCGGCGGATGGCGTCCACCAGCGACTCGCGGCAGCCATAGAGGTTGTCGAACTTCGACTTCGTCACGCTGTCGTTCACGTTGATGGCGGGGAAGAGCAGCTTGCCCTCCTTCGCCATGTTGTAGAGGCGGTGAACGCCCGTCGTCGTCTCCTCGGAGACGCCCTTGATCGCCTTGGCGAGCTTGGCGAACCAGCCCGGCTTCTCGGCCAGGCACTTCTTGATCAGCGCGAAGAAGACGGTCTCTTCCTCATTCGTCGCCTTCTCCAGGAAGGCCACGTCGCCCTGCTCGGCGCGCAGGCCGTAATGGACCAGCAGCGTCATGTCGCCGCCATCGTCCAGCAGCATGTTGGGCTCGCCGCCATCACCCCATTCGAGGGTCTTGCGGACGTAGTCCCAGTATTCCTCCAGCGTCTCGCCCTTCTTGGCGAAGACCGGCACGCCCGCGGCGGCGATGGCGGCGGCGGCGTGGTCCTGCGTGGAGAAGATGTTGCAGGAGGACCAGCGGACATCGGCGCCGAGCGCCGTCAGCGTCTCGATCAGCACGCCGGTCTGGATGGTCATGTGCAGGCAGCCGGCGATGCGGGCGCCCTTGAGGGGCTGGGCATTGCCGTATTCCGCGCGGGTCGCCATCAGGCCGGGCATCTCGTCCTCGGCCATGTTGAGCTCCTTGCGGCCCCAATCAGCGAGCGAGAGATCCTTGACGATGTATTCAGCGGCGACCGGCATGCGGTGGCTCCTCATGGAATAGGTGTGGGTGCGGCGGGCCGTAGCATGGCCCGGCCAGCATGCCTAGAGGCATAAGGATATCTTTATGCCTTCTGAAGGCGTCCGCTACTCCAGCCGCGTCCCCGAGACCCGGACCAGCTCCGCATGGCGCCTGATCTCGGCATCCAGCAGGGTGGTGAGCCGAGCCGGCGGGCCACCGATGATGTCCAGCCCCTGGGCGGTGAAGCGCGCCCGGCTCTCGGGCTCGGCCAGGATCTCATTCACCAGGGCGTTCAGCGCCTGGACGATGGGCGCGGGCGTGCCTTTGGGCAGCATCAGGCAGAACCAGCTGCCGAATTCCATCCCGGGCATGCCGAGTTCGGCCATGGTCGGCACGTCCGGCAGCACGGCGGAGCGCTGGTCGCTCAGCACCGCGATGGGCGTGACCTGCCCCGCGCGCACCTGGGGCGCGGCACCGGTGACGAGGTTGAACATCACCTGGATTCGGCCGGTGAAGAGATCCGTGAAGCCCTGCTGGATGCCGGCATAGGGGATATGCACCATCTCCGTCCCCGTGGCCTGGCGATACAGCTCGCCAGCCAGGTGCATGGAGCTGCCATTGCCGGAGGAGCCATAGGAAAGCCGCCCCGGATTGGCCCGCACATAGGCGGTGAAGGCCGCGAGGTCGCGGATGCCGAGGCTGTTGTTCACCACCAGGATGTTGGGAACATTGCCCAGCAGGATCACCGGCTCGAAATCGCGCTGCGGGTTGAAGGCGAGGTCGCGATACAGCGCCGGGCTGGTGGCCATGGTGCCGGCCCAGGTGAAGAGGATGGTGTGGCCATCCGGCGCCGAGCGCGCGGCGGCGGTGGCGCCCACATTGCCGTTGGCGCCCGGGCGGTTGTCCACCAGGGTGCGCTGCGGCAGGCGCTTGTCCATCTCCTGCGCCAGGATGCGGGCCAGCGTATCCGCCGTGCCCGCGCCGCCGGCGGCGGGCAGGATGATGCGCAGCGGCCGCTCGGGCCAGCCGGCAGGGAGCGTGACATTGGCCTTCGCGGCGCCAGGCATGGCGGCGAGACCGGTGAGCATGAGGCGGCGCGACGGGAAGGGCATGGCGGTCGGTGTCCCCTGGGATGATGGCGATTTCATGGGGGGAGCGCATCTTTCCGCATCCGCGCGCGCAGCGCCACATGGACAGCGCGGCGGGTGGGTGACACGATGAATGCCGCAATGCAGCAAAGTGGCGCCGCATGAACCAGACGACGCGGATCATCCCCCGCAACATCCCCGGGGGTCTCGCACGGCACGAGGCGCAGGTGGCGCGGGATCTCGAGATGCTGAACCTGCCGCCGCGCGCCTGGGTGCCGCCGCTCGCGCGGGACGGCGTGGATGTGCGGGACGTGGTGGTGATCGGCGCCGGCATGAACGGCATCGCCGCCGCCGGTGCGCTGATCTTCAAGGGTATCCGGAACATCGCCGTGCTGGAGGAAAGCGCGCCCGGCCAGGAAGGCCCCTGGGTGACAACAGCGCGGATGGACACGCTGCGCTCGCCCAAGACGCTGCCGGGCCCCTGCTTCGGCATCCCCTCGCTTACCTTCCGCGCCTGGTATGAGGCGAGCTTCGGCCTCGAGGCCTGGGAGGCGCTCTACAAGATCCACAACGCCACCTGGCAGGATTACCTGAGCTGGCTGCAGCGCGTGCTGCGCCTGCCCGTCAACCATGGCGTGCGCGTCACGCGCATCAGCCCGGCCGAGGGGCTGCTGCGCCTCACGCTCTCGGATGGCCGGAGCATGCTCGCCCGCCGCGTGGTGATGGCGACGGGCCGCGCCGGCGCCGGTGGCCTGCATCGCCCGAATTTCGTGGCACCGGACCTCTTCCCCGAGCTGGCCGCGCTGGCCCCCACGCCGATCGATTTTGCCGCGCTCCGTGGCAAGAGCCTCGGCCTGATCGGTGGCGGCGCCTCGGCCTGGGACAATGCGGCGACGGCCTTGGAGCAGGGCGCCGCCGAGGCGCACATGTATGTGCGCCGCGCCACCCTGCCGCAGATCAACAAGGGCCGCGGCAGCGCCGGCCCCGGCTTCCACATGGGCTGGGACGCGCTGAGCCTGGAGGAGCGCTGGAATCTCATCGTCTACATGCATGACGCGCAAGCGCCGCCGCCGCATGAAACGGTGAAGCGCGCGCTGAAGCTGCCGGGCTTCCACATCCATCTTTCCAGCCCGACGAAAAGCGCGCGGCGCGGCGGCCGGGGCGTGGTGATCGAGCTGGCGGACCGCGAGGTCACGCATGACTTCCTCATCATCGGCACCGGCTTCGTCGTGGACATGGACCGCGTGCCGGAGCTGGCGGATTTCGCGCCGCACATCGCCCGCTGGCAGGATCGCTACACGCCGCCGGAGGCGCTGCAGCGTCCGGAAATGGCGGCCTTCCCCTTCCTCGGCCCCGGCCTGGAATTGCAGCCGCGCGATGCATCCGCCCCGCCGGAGCTGGGGCTGATCCATCTGATGAATTACGGCGCGCATGCGACCCATGGCGGCATCGCGAGCGACATTCCGGGCGTTGCGGTGGCGGGTGAGAAGGTCTCCACCGCCATCCTGCGCCATCTGTTCCAGGCCGAGATCGGCGCGCTGCGGCGCGAGCTGGAGGCCTTCGACGAGCCGGAGCTGGAAGGCACGCCATTCTTCGTGCCGCGATAACAAGAGGAAGTGGCCATGCGGGATCTGATTGACGAGTTGGCGGGCATCACGCCCGGCAGCAGGCTGGACGGGTTGCGCGCGCTGCGCCCCGATGTGCGCGCGAGCCTGGCCGGCTACGAGGCCGCGATCTTCCAGGGCGCAAGCGGCCTCACCACCGCCGAGCGGCACGCGGTGGCGCGCCATGTGGCCGAGCTGAACGCGGAAGCCGCGCTGGCCGCGCATCATCAGGCCCGCGCCGGAGGGTCGCCGCGCCTTCCCGTGCTGCTCGACTACGCGACCCTGATCACCCGCACGCCCGACCGCGCCTCGCCCGAGGCGATCGGCACGCTGATGGCCGCCGGCCTCGCGCCGCGCGACGTGGTGATGCTGGGGCAGCTCATCGCGCATGTGAACATGCAGGCCCGGCTGCTGGCCGGCCTTCGCCTGCTGGAGGACGCGGCATGAAGAGCACCCATGATTTCGGCTTCCCGATGCAGAGCCTGAACTGGAAGGCCTGGGCACCCGTTCTCGACATCGCCAAGGCCACGCCGGACGAGATCAAGGTGCTGGAGGAGAGCCACGCCAAGGCGAAGGAGAACCCCTACTACCTGCTGCTGGTGCAGGAGGCGGAGGTGCTGCGCCAGCGCTCCAAGCTGTTCAACACCATCATGTATGGCCCGCGCGGCGCCTCCCGCGCCGAGCGCGAACTGGCCGCCACCGCCGAATCCCGCCTGAATGGCTGCCCCTATTGCGCCAGCGTGCACGCGCTGCGCTACGTGCAGATGAAGGGCGACGCCGACCTGATGCAGCGGCTGATGAAGGATGGCGTGGAGGTGGAGATGCCCTCCCGCCCGCGCGCCATCGTGGATTTCTCCGTGAAGCTCGCCGCCACGCCTTCCGCCGCCAGCAAGGAGGACGTGCAGCGCCTGCGCGATGAAGGGATGGAGGATGCCGAGATCCTCGACATCATCCTCTCGGTCGCCATGTTCGCCAACGCCAACCGCCTGATGCAGACGCTGGGCGAGGCGGTGATGCCATGAACGAGCTGACGCAAATTGCTCACCGGGTTCTTCCCGCCGGGCATTTCGGCAACCTCGCGAGTGACCTCGCCATGGTGCGCGGCGAGGGCGCCCATGTCTGGGACAGCGAGGGCCGCGAATACATCGATTACCTGCTCGGTTCCGGCCCCATGTTCGTGGGCCACGCGCATCCGGAGGTGACGGCAGCGGTGATGGCGCAGGTGCCGCTCGGCACCACCTTCTTCGCCAATAATCCAGCCGGTATCCAGCTCGCCGCGCGGATCGTGGATGCGATGGCCTGTGCGGACCAGATCCGCTTCGTCAGCTCCGGCTCTGAGGCGGACATGTATGCGATGCGCGTGGCCCGCGCCTTCCGCGGGCGGGAGAAAATCCTGAAGTTCGAGGGCGGCTATCACGGCATGAGCGACCACGGGCTGATGAGCCTCTCGCCCAAGCGCGCCGCCAATTTCCCGCAGGCCATCCCGGACAGCGCCGGCATCTCCGCCCGGGTGCGCGATGAGGTGCTGGTGGCGCGCAGGAATATTACGGCGTGACGCCGGATCTCTGCACGCTCGGCAAGATCATCGGCGGTGGCTTCCCGCTCGCCGCCATCGCCGGCCGCGCCGACATCATGGCGCATTTCGACCGCGCGCGTGTCGGCGATGACGGCTTCCTGATGCAGGTGGGTACGCTCTCGGGCAATCCGGTCGCCTCGGTCGCGGGGCTGGCCACGCTCGACATCCTGCAGCGGCCCGGTGCCTATGAGGGCGCCTTCGCGACGGGGCATGCGCTGATGGACGGGCTGACGCGGCTGCTGCGCGATGCCGGCCTGCCCGGCCAGGTGGTGGGCGAGCCGGTGCTGTTCGACGTGGTCTTCGCCGAGGGCGAGATCCGCAACTATCGCGACATGCAGCGCGCGGATGCGAAGCTGGCGGGCCATTTCAACCGGCATCTGCGGCAGGCCGGAATCCTGAAGGGCGACAGCAAGTACTACATCTCGCTCGCGCACACGGCGGACGACATCGCGGCGACGCTTGAGGCCTTCCAGGGCGCGGTGCGCGCGCTCTAGCCGAGCAACTCCGCCAGGAGCGGGTTGGGGAAGCGGCGGCTGCGCGTGATCGCGTAGAACCCCTCCACCAGCCCCGGCACCTGGCAGCGCTCCACCAGGATTCCCTGGCGCAACTCGTCCCGCACCACCACGGGCGGGACGAGTGCGACGCCCGGGCTTTCGCGCGCCAGCAGGCGGAGCATCGCCATGTCATCCACCTCGGCCAGGATGATGGGGCGGATGCCGGCCTGGTCCAGCAGCAGGTCGAAGCCCGCGCGGATGGAGCTGCCCAGCGCGGGCAGCAGGATGGGCGTCTCGCGCAGGTCGTCGGGGAAGCGGAAGGGCCTGGCGCGCCTGGGCTTGCGGCCGACCAGGCTGACCGACTGCTCGTCCAGCAGGCGGCTGGTCCAGTCCTTCTCGGCATCGCGCGCGACCGGCGCATTGGAGAGGACGGCGTCGAGGGTGAGGGCATCGAGCTGCGCCAGCAGGTCGCGCAGATGGCCGGAATGCACCACCAGCTCCACATCGCCACGGCCGATCAGCGGGCGCAGCAATTCGAGCTGGAAGTTGCGCGAGAGGGTGGTGATGGCGCCGATCCGCAGCACGCGGCGAGCGTCGGGGCCGCGGCCCTTCAGCGTGTCCAGCAGCTCATCGCCCGTCCGGAAGATGGTCTCGGCATGGTCGAGCGCGATGCGCCCGGCCTCGGTGAGTTCCAGTCGCTTGCCGACGCGCGTGAAGAGCTTCTGGCCGAGCTGCGCCTCCAGCGCGGAGAGCTGCGTGGAGAGCGCGGATTGCGCGACATTGAGGCGCTGCGCCGCGCGCGTCAGCCCGCCCTCGCGTGCGATGGCCCAGAAATAGCGCAGGTGGTGGTAGTTCAGGCCGGTCATTCATCGTTCTCCTGAACCGAACGATACCATCCAATCTTTGAATTTTCCAGAAGCATTGCACCCAGTTAACGAGACCCCCGTCTGACTTCGGAGGTTTCCCGCATGCCCTGGATCGCCGCACTGGCGCCCGCCCTGCTTGTCCTCGCCGCAGCCCTGCCCGGTGATTCGCGACGCCGCGTCACCCTCGCGGCCATGGGCGCCTTCGCGGCCGCGCTCATCGTGGCGCTGGGCCTGATGCTGAACGGTGGGGCCAGCGGTTTCCTCCTGCATCTCGATGCCGTCTCGGGCGTGATGCTGCTGCTGGTCGCCTTCATCGGGATGATCGTGACGCTCTACAGCCGCCGCTATCTCGACGGCGATGCGGGCCAGGCGCGCTTCTTCCGCTGGCTGGGCTATACGCTCGCCTCCGTGCTGGCGCTCACCATCTCGGGCAACCTGCTCTTCTTCGCCGCCGCCTGGATCGCGACGAGCTTCTGCCTGCACCGGCTGCTGGTCTTCTACCCCGAGCGGCATGGCGCGCAGCTCGCCGCCCGCAAGAAGTATGTGGCGAGCCGCCTCGGCGATGTCGCGCTGATCGCGGCGCTGCTGCTCATCCTCGGCCGCTTCGGCACGCTGGAATTCGGCGCGATCTTCGCGGCCACGGCGGCGCTCTCGGGCAGTGATGATCCGGGCATCGCGATTCACCTCGCGGCCGTGCTCCTCGCCTTCGCGGCCATCGTGAAATCGGCGCAGTTCCCGTTGCATGGCTGGCTGCCCGAGGTGATGGAAACGCCGACGCCGGTCTCGGCGCTGCTGCATGCCGGCATCATCAATGCGGGCGGCTTTCTCATCGTGCGCATGGCGGACCTCGTGGCCCTCTCGGCGCAGGCGCTCGACCTGCTGCTCGTGATCGGCGCCGTGACGGCGATCTTCGGTGCGGCGGTGATGCTGACGCAGACCAGCGTGAAGGTGGCGCTCGCCTGGTCCACCGTCGCGCAGATGGGCTTCATGATCCTGCAATGCGGCCTCGGCGCCTTCGCCGCCGCCATGCTGCACATCGTGGCGCATGCCATGTACAAGGCGCACGCCTTCCTCTCCGCCGGCTCGGTCATCACGGAGCGCAAGCCGGGCGCGCAGCCGCCGCTGCCGCTGCGCATGCTCATCCCCGCGCTGGCGGTCGCCGTGCTCATGGTGCTGGTGGTGGGTGCGCTCTTCGGCATGCCCTTCCTGGAGAAGCCCGGCGTGGCCGTTCTGGGTGCCACGCTGATGATGGGGCTGACG
This sequence comes from Sediminicoccus rosea, assembly GCF_033547095.1. Classification (NCBI taxonomy): domain Bacteria; kingdom Pseudomonadati; phylum Pseudomonadota; class Alphaproteobacteria; order Acetobacterales; family Roseomonadaceae; genus Sediminicoccus; species Sediminicoccus rosea. Next base: position 621,251 of record NZ_CP137852.1, read on the forward strand.
CCCATGCTTGCCGGCGCGCTGATGGCGCGCGATGAGGCGCGCTTCGTGGCGCTCCGCGTCGGCGGCTTCGCGCTCGCCGTCTGCGTCGCCTATTTCGCGCTCCAGGCCGGTGCCGAGTGGCTGCTCGCCGCGGCCCTGCCGGAGCAGACCGTGCCGCGCGGCCCCTTCGCGCTCTTCTGGGCCGCCTTCACCGTCCTGGCCTTCGCCACGCTGCTGGTGCTGAACGTGCTGCGCCGGCGCGGCCGCGCAGGCCCCGCGTTGCAGGCCTTCTACGTCCATCTGTTCAACGGGTTCTACGTCAATGCCTGGTGCAACCGCCTGGTGGCGAGGCACTGGCCGCTCAAGGGAGGCGTGTGATGACGATGATGGTGACGACGCTGCGGCAGGCCGCGAACCGCATCGCCCCGGTGTGGCCGCTGGCCGATTTCGTGGCGGTGAACCCCTTCCTCGGCCTCTCGGAACTGCCCTTCGGCGCGGCCCAGGCCATGCTGGGCCAGGTCAGCGGCCGCCCCGCCTTGCCCGAGCGCGCGGTCTTCGCTGAGGCCCTCGCGCGCGGCCGGATCACCGAGGCCGACCTCGCCGCTGCCATCGCGGCGGCCAGCGCCAGCCTGACGCCCGATGAATTGCGCGCCGTCGCCCAGCAACCCCGCCCGCCGGCCCCGCTCTCGCCCGCCGCGATGACGGTGAGCGACGTGCTGGACGCGACCCTCGGCACCGACTGGACGCGCGTCACGACGGAGGAAATCGCGAAATGGCTCGCCGCCTGGGCCGATGACGGCCAGGCGAGCTGGGGCATGCCCTGGCGTGGCCAGCCGCTCTACGCCGCCTGGCGTGCCGCGGCCCGGCATGACCGCGCGCCGGAGGTGGCGGGCCTCACCGGGTTCCGCGCCCTCATCGCCTCGCTTCCGGCAGATGCGACAGAGAGTGCGGCAGCGAGCCTCGCCGCCCTCGGCATCGCGCAGCCCGCCGCCTATCTGCACCGCGCTCTGCTCGGCCTTGCTGGCTGGGGCGCCGCACTCCGGCAGCGGGGCTGGATGCGTGAGCTGGACGGCCAGGCGAATGACGGCGTGATCGAGCTGCTCGCCATCCGGCTCGCCTGGGAGCAGGCGCTGCACGCGCATCACACCCAGCCCGCCTTCCGCGCGGCCTGGCAGGCGCGGCTGAACACGCCCGAACCCGCCGCCCCCGATCTCGCGGCCGACCTCCTGCTGCTCGACGCCTATGAGCGCGGCTACCGGCGGGAGCTCGGCGGCAAGCTCGCGCAGCGCAAGTCGCGCGCGGCACCCGCCCCGCTGGTGCAGGCCGCCTTCTGCATCGATGTCCGCTCCGAGGTGTATCGCCGCGCGCTGGAGGAGGTGACCCTGCAGGCCGAGACCATCGGTTTCGCCGGCTTCTTCGGCTTCGCGCTGGAATATGTGCGCCTGGGGGACGCGAAGGGCGCCGAGCAATGCCCCGTGCTGCTCAAGCCCGGCCTGGTCATCTGCGAGGCGGTGCAGGGCGCCACCCCGGCCGAGGAGGCGGAGCTTGCCGCGCAGCGCGGCCTGAAGCGCCGCGCGGCCGATCTGTGGAACAGCTTCCGCAACTCCGCGGTCTCGTCCTTCGCCTATGTCGAGACCGCAGGCTTCCTCGCCGCGCCGGAGCTGGTGCGCGGCACGCTGGGGCGGAGCACGCCCAAGGCCGATGGGCTGGACCCCGCGCTGCTGGCGCGGCTCGGTCCCAGCCTGGAGGCGCGGCCCTGGCAGACGCGCGCGCATGGCTTCGCCAGTGCCGCCCGGCTGGATGCGGCGGAGGCGGTGCTGCGGGCGCTCTCGCTCACGCATGATTTCGCGCCCCTCGTGCTGCTCGCGGGCCATGGCAGCAGCACCGTGAACAACCCGCATGCCGCCGGCCTCGATTGCGGCGCCTGCGGCGGCCACACGGGCGAGAGCAATGCCCGCGTGGCGGCGGCCGTGCTGAACGACCCGGCGGTGCGCGCCGGCCTCGCCCCGCGCGGCATCGTCATCCCGCCCGGAACGCGCTTCCTGGCCGGGCTGCACGACACGACGACCGATGAGGTCACGCTCTACGACGCCGACATGACGGACCCCGCCGTCCGGCAATTGCGCGCCTGGCTGGACGAGGCCTCGAAGCGCGCGCGGCGCTTCCGGGCCGGCAGCCTCGGCATCAGCGGCGCGCCGGATGCGGAGATCGCCCGCCGCAGCACCGACTGGTCCGAGGTGCGGCCGGAATGGGGGTTGGTGAACAACGCCGCCTTCATCGTCGCGCCGCGCAGCCGCACCCAGGGGCTCGACCTCGAGGGCCGCGCCTTCCTGCACTCCTATGTGTGGCAGGAGGACAAGGGCTTCGGCGTGCTGGAGCTGATCATGACGGCGCCCATGGTCGTCGCGAACTGGATCAACCTGCAATATTACGGCTCCACCGTGGACAATGCCGCGATGGGGTCGGGCAACAAGGTGCTGCACAACATCACCGGCCGCCTGGGCGTGCTCGAGGGCCAGGGCGGCGACCTGCGCGTGGGTCTGCCGATGCAATCCCTGCATGACGGCACGGCGTGGCGGCATGAGCCGATGCGCCTGCACGTCGTGATCGAGGCGCCGGAGGCGGCGATGGAAGCCATTCTCGGCAAGCATGCGGGCGTGCGGCAACTGGTCGAGAATGGCTGGCTGCACCTCTTCTCCCTCGGCGAAGATGGCGGCATGCGCCGGTACCATGGTCCGGGGCGCTGGCTGGCGGATTGAGACGGCAGGGGCCGGGGGGAACCTCCTGGCCCGCTTGCCGCGGGGGGCGGCGCGGGGCATAGGCTGCCGCATCCATGCCGGCCTCGCTCATCCTCAACCACCTCCTGCTGGTCCTGCCGCTGGTGGGTCTTTCGGCCCTCGTCGTGATGGCGATGATCCGTTGGCCCATCCTGGACGTGCCCAATGCGCGCAGCGCGCACACGGTGGTCACGCCGCGTGGCGGTGGCCTCGGCCCTGTGCTAGCCTTCGTGGTCGGCATGGTGGCGCTCTACCAGATGGCGGATTTCGCGCGCATCGCCGAGCGGCAGTTCATCGGCGTCATCCTCGCCGCCATCGCCATCGCCGCCGTCGGGCTGCTGGACGACATGCGCGATCTGTCGGCGCGGCTGCGCCTCGTCTGCCAGTTCGGCGCGGCGATGGTCGCGGTGCTGTCCGGCCTCGTGCTGCACCGGCTCTCCCTGCCCGGCATCGGCGTGGTCGAGCTGGGCTTCCTCGGCACGCTCATCACGCTGTTCTGGATCATGGGCTGCACCAATGCGGTGAACTTCATGGACGGGCTGGATGGGCTGGTGGCCGGCACGCTGGTCATCGCCTGCGCCGCGCTGGCCGCCATCGCACTCAGCCTGGGCGGCGGCTTCATCTATGCGGCCTCGCTCTTCCTCGCCGCCGGCTTCCTGGGTTTCCTGCCCTTCAACCTGCACCGCGCGCGCATCTTCATGGGCGATGTGGGCAGCCAGTTCGCGGGCTTCATGCTGGCGGTGCTGGCGGTGGCCGCCGCCGGCTTCGAGCAGAGCCAGGTGAGCTTCCTCATCGTGCCCCTGCTCGTCTTCGGCCTGCTCTTCGACGCCGGCTTCACCCTGCTGCGCCGCGCCCTGATGGGTGAGCGCGTGGGCGCCGCGCATCGTTCGCATCTCTACCAGATGGCGCAGCGTGCGGGCGTGCCCGTGCGCGTGGTGGCCGGGATGCATTGGGGCTTCACCCTGTTCCATGCGGCGCTCGCCGTCTGGTTCCTGAACGTGCCCGCCGAGGTGAAGCCGCTGGTCGGCGCGCCGGCCCTCGCCGTGCAGTTGCTCTGGGCCGGCTATGTTCTGCACCGCATGCGCCGCGCGGGTCTCGGCTGGCGAAGCTGAGCTTGGTTGATCTAGCCTGGGCGCCCACAGCGCGGAGGGCTCCAGCATGGCACAGGCGGTTTCAGACGAGGCGACCCATCCGCTCGATCCGCTGACGCCCGACGAATTCCGCAGCGCCGCCGCCGCCGTGCGCGCCGCCCATGACCTGGGCGCGGGCATGATGTTCGAGACCATCACCCTGGAGGAGCCGGGCAAGGCAGAACTCGCCGCCCCCCGGCCTTGCCCGCGCATCGCCTTCGTCTGCGCCTTCGACCGCACGGATGGCCGCGTCTTCGAGGCGCGGGTGGATTTGCGTGCCAATCGCGTCCTCGCCTGGACGCCGCGGCCGGGTGTGCGCCCGCGCATCCTCTTCGACGATATCCTGCTGGTGGGCCGCGTCGCCCGTGCCGATCCGCGCTTCCTGGAAGCCCTGGCCCGCCGCGGCATCACAGATGTGGAGCGGGTGCAGGTGGACCCCTGGTCCGCCGGCAATTACGGCCTGCCGGACGAGGAAGGCCGCCGCCTCTCGCATACCTTCTGCTGGCTGCGCAGCAGCGCCGATGACAATGCCTATGCCCATCCGATCGAGGGGCTCTGCGCCGTCATCGACCTCGACCGCGCCGAGGTGCTGCGGGTGGATGACTACGGCGTGGCCCCCGTGCCGATGGGTGACCGCAACTACGCCGCCAAGTTCCGCGACAGCTTCCGCGCCGACATCAAGGCGCTGGACATCACCCAGCCCGAGGGACCGAGCTTCACCGTCACGGGCCATGAGGTGCGGTGGCAGAAATGGCGCTTCCGCGTCGGCTTCAACGCGCGCGAGGGGCTGACGCTCCATGCCATCACCTATGAGGACCAGGGCCGCCTCCGCCCCGTCATGCACCGCGCGGCCCTCTCGGAGATGGTGGTGCCCTATGCCCATCCCGGCGGTGGCCATTTCCGCAAGAACGCCTTCGACGTGGGCGAGTACGGCTTCGGTGTGCTGGCCAATTCGCTGACACTCGGCTGCGACTGCCTGGGCGCCATCCGCTACTTCGACGCCTGGCTGAACGACAGCAAGGGCGACCCCTATCGCATCGAGAACGCCATCTGCCTGCACGAGGAGGATCACGGCATCCTCTGGAAGCACACCGACCTGTTCACCGGGAAGGTGGAGGTGCGGCGCGCGCGTCGGCTCGTCATCTCCTCCATCTCCACCATCGGCAACTATGAATACGGGCTCTTCTGGTATTTCCACCAGGACGGCTCGATCCATTTCGAAGTGAAGGCGACCGGCATCATGAACACCGCGGCGCTCATGCCGGGCGAGCAGCCGCGCTTCGGCACCATGGTGGCGCCGGGCGTTTATGCGCAGCTGCATCAGCATGTCTTCAACATGCGCCTCGACCTCGATGTGGACGGCACGGCCAACCGCGTGGTGGAGCTGGACACGGTGGCCCTGCCGATGGGCGCGGAAAACCCCCATGGCAATGCCTTCATGGTGCAGGAGCGCGTGCTGGCGCGCGAAAGCGAGGCCCAGCGCATGGCCGATTTCGCGACCTGCCGCAGCTGGCGCATCGAGAGCATGACGGCGCGCAACGAGATGGGCGCCCCCACCGCCTATCGCCTGCTGGCGCGCGACGTGCTGCCCACCTTCTCGCACCCGCAGGCCATGGTGACGCGGCGCGCCGCCTTCATGACGCGCCACCTCTGGGTCACCGCCTTCGACGCGGAGGAGCTCTTCGCCGCCGGGCGCTATCCGAACCAGAGCGCCGGCGGCGACGGGCTGCCCGCCTATGTCGCGGCGGACCGGCCGCTGGATGGGCAGGATCTGGTGATCTGGCACAGCTTCGGCCTGCACCACATTCCGCGCCCCGAGGATTTCCCGGTGCAGCCCGTCATCACCTGCGGCTTCACCCTGCATCCGGACGGCTTCTTCGACGAGAACCCGGCGCTGGACGTGCCGCCCTCCCGCAGCACGACGAGCTGCTGCGCGGGATGAGTGGTTGCGGTGCTTCCCCGGGCCAGCGAGACTGGCCCGGGGAGAAACCTGAATGATCAGCCCGGGCAGTATCGAGACCCGCTATTCCTGGGTGATCGCGGGCGCCACGCTGGCCATGCTCTCGCTCGCCGCCGGTGGCCCGATGACGGTGGTGATCGGCCTGGTTCCCATTGCCGAGACGCTGGGTTCCGGCCGTTCGCTGCCCTCGCTCGCCACCTCGCTCGCCTATTTCGGCACGGGGATCGGCGGCGTGCTGTGCGGGCTGCTGGCCGGGCGCTTCGGGCAGCGCTTCGTCGCCATGATGGGCGGCGTGGCCATTTTCCTGGGCCTGGCCCTCGCCTCTTTGGCGGAAACCTGGTCGCTGCTGCTGGGCATCGGCGTGGGGGTGGGGCTCTTCGGCAATGGCGCGCTGTTCCCGCCGATGATGGCCTATGTCTCGCTCTGGTTCGACAAGAGGCGCGGCACGGCGCTGGCCCTCGTCTCCTCCGGCCAATACATCGCGGGCTTCCTCTGGCCGAGCGTCTTCGAGCGCAGCATCGCGGCCTTTGGCTGGCAATGGACCATGCTGGTCTATGGCGCGCTGGCCTCGGCCGTGATCGTGGCGACCGCGGCGCTGCTGCTGCGCCCGCCGCCCGTGCAGCCGAGCGGGCCGGGCACGCTGCGCGCCGTGCCGGGGGCGCGCGTGCTGGGCATGTCGCCCAACCTCGCGCTGGGGCTGATCGCGCTGGGCAGCTTCCTCTGCTGCATCCCGATGGCGATGCCGGCCGCGCATCTCGTGGCCTTCTGCGGCGATCTCGGCATCGCCAGCTCGCGCGGGGCGGCCATGCTCTCCGTGCTGCTGCTGGCCGCCTTCCTCTCGCGGCAATTCTGGGGCTGGCTCTCCGACAGGCTGGGCGGCCTCTGGACCGTGCTGCTGGGGGGCCTCGCGCAGACAATCGGCATGATGGGCTTCCTCGTCACGCAGGACGAGGCCGGGCTGTTCTTCGCCGCCGCCGCCTATGGCCTGGGCTTCGCCGGCCTGGTGCCCGCCTATGTGCTGGCGGTGCGCGAACTGTTCCCGGCGGTGGAGGTGACCTGGCGGGTGCCGGCGCTGCTGCTGTGCAGCCTCTCGGGCATGGCCTTCGGCGCCTGGCTGGCGGGCGTGATCTATGACGGCGTGGGCTTCTACGCCGCCGCCTGGTGGGCGGGCATCGCCTTCAACATCGCGCAGATCGCGCTGGTGGGCGCGCTGATCCTGCGGATGCGGCGCGTCGCGGGGGCATGACGTGCCCTCCGCGCTGACGCATCCCGCCCGGCTGGTGCCCCTGGCCTTCCTGCTCGTCATCATGCTCGGCACCGCGCTGCTCATGCTGCCGGTGGCGCGGGCGGACGGGGGCGGGGCGCCCTTCGTCACGGCACTGTTCACCGCCACCTCGGCGCTTTGCGTCACCGGCCTCATCGTGCAGGACACCGCGACCTACTGGTCCGCCTTCGGGCATGTGGTGATCCTCGCGCTGGTGCAGGTGGGCGGCTTCGGCATCATGAGCGCGGCCACGCTGCTCAGCATGTTGGTGACGCGCCGGCTGCGCCTCAGCACGCGGCTCACCGCCCAGGCGGAAAGCCGCGCGCTGGCGCTGGGCGATGTCACCGCCGTGCTGCGGCTGGTGGCGGTGGTGGCGCTGGTGGCGCAGGCCTCGCTCGCCACCATGCTCGCGCTGCGGCTGCGCCTCGCCCATGGCGAGGCCTGGGAGGATGCGCTCTGGAACGGCGCCTTCCACGCGGTCTCGGCCTTCAACAATGCGGGTTTCTCCACCTATTCCGAGGGCATGGCGCGCTTCGCGCTCGATCCGCTGATCCTGCTCCCGGTCATGCTGGGCGTCCTGCTGGGCGGCATCGGCATGCCGGTGCTGCACGATATCCGCCGCGCCCCGCGCACGCCCGCGCGCTGGTCGCTCCACACCAAGCTGACGCTGGCGGGCTCGGCGCTGCTGCTGCCGATCGGCTGGGCCGCCACCCTGCTCTATGAATGGGGCAATCCCGCCACGCTGGGCGCGCTCGACCCCGCGGCGCGGGTGCTGAACGCCGGCTTCCATGCGGTGATGATGCGCTCGGGCGGGTTCAATGCCGTGGATGTCGGCCAGATGACCGACCAGACGCTCGGCGTCACCTCCGCCCTGATGCTGATCGGCGGCGGCAGCGCAGGCACGGCGGGGGGCATCAAGATCACCACCTTCGTCATCATGCTGCTGCTCATCCTGGCCGAGGTGCGGGGCGAGCCGGACAGCGTCGCCTTCGGCCGCCGCGTCTCGCCCGAGGTGCAGCGCCAGGCCGTGACCGTCGTTCTGCTGGCGGTCGGCATGGTGGGCCTCGGCACGCTCCTGCTGCTGAGCCTGGCACAGGTCCATCTGCGGGATGCGATGTTCGAGGTGGTCTCCGCCTTCGCCACCGTGGGCCTCTCCACCGGCATCACGGGGCAGTTGCCGCCCTCGGCGCACTTGTTGCTGGTCGCGTTGATGTTCGTGGGCCGCGTCGGCACCATCACCGTGGCGACGGCACTGGCCCTGCGCGGCCGCCGCAACCCCTTCCGCTATCCAGAGGAGCGCCCCATCGTTGGCTGAGGATCATTCCGACAATGGCGTCGTCGTCATCGGCCTGGGGCGCTTCGGCGGCGCCGTGGCGGAATCGCTCGTGCGCCTCGGCCATGACGTGCTGGCGATCGACCAGAACGAGGAGCTGGTGCAGTCCTGGTCGGACCGGCTGACGCATGTGGTGCAGGCCGACACGACGGACAGCGAGACGCTGCGGCGCCTGGGCGTGCAGGAATTCGGCCGCGCCGTGGTCGGCATCGGCACGGACCTCGAGGCGAGCGTGCTGACCGTGCTGGCCCTGGCCGAACTCGGCGTGGGGGACATCTGGGCCAAGGCGCTGGGGCCCAAGCATGGCCGCATCCTGGAGCGCACGGGCGCGCATCATGTGGTCTATCCCGAGGCGGAGATGGGCGAGCGCGTGGCGCATCTCGTCACCGGCCGCATGATGGATTTCATCGAGTTCGACGACGGCTTCGCCATCGTGAAGACGCGTGCCCCGCGCGAGGCGGTGGGCCGCACGCTGGAGGAATGCCGGCTGCGCTCGAAATACGGGATCACCGTCGTCGGCGTGAAAAGCCCACGGACGGATTTCGTGCACGCGCAGCCCGGCACCACCATCGCCCGCGACGATCTGTTGATCGTCTGCGGGCCGACCAAGCTGGTCGAGGCTTTCGCCGCCCTGACCTGAGGGCTACAGCGCCTGCAGGCGGTCGTACTGCGCGCGCGTCCAGCCCACATTCTCGTTGTGGAGCGGCACGCAGGCGGCGCGGAAGGCCGCGCGGTCGGGCGTCTGCACGGTCTTGCCCTGGGCGCGGAACCAGGCGGCCAGCTCCTGCTCCTGCGTGCGGATCGCCGCACCGCAGCGGTCGGCCGCCTGGGCCAGCACCTCGCGGAAGATGCCGCGCTCATTCTCGTTCAGGCGCCGCATCAGGCCGCCGCCGATGATGGTCAGCAGGCTGTCGGTGATGTGGCCGGTGAGCGAGATGTGGCTTTGCACCTCGAAGAACTTCTTGGCCTGGATGGTGGGCAGCGGATTTTCCTGCGCGTCCACCGTGCCGTTCTGCAGCGCGAGATAGACCTCGGCGAAGGCGATGGGCGTGGCGTTGGCGCCGACCGCGCGCGCGAACATGAGGAAGGAGGGCGCCTGGGGCACGCGCAGCTTCAGGCCGCGCATGTCGGAGGGCTGCATGATGCTGCGGTTCGCCGTCACCATGCGGTCCCCGTAATAGGTCAGCGCCACGGCATGATGGTTGGTCTGCCGGTCATAGCCGGCCACCAGCTCGCGGTGCAGGTCGCTGCCGCGGTAGGCCTGGAAATGCGCGTAGTCGCGCAGCGCATAGGGCGCGTGGCTGATGGCGATGGGGCGGAAGCTGGCGCCGGCGAAGGCCACGCCGGTGTAGATCATGTCCACCGTGCCCAGCGTCAGCGCCTGGTTGATCTGCGGCTCATTCCCGAGCGCCGAGGCGGCGAAGACCTCGATGTTCCAGCGGCCATTGGTGCGCTGCTGGATCTGCTGCGCGGCCCAGAGCGCCTCGGTATGATAGGGCTCGTTCACCTCATAGACATGCGCCCAGCGCAGGCGCGTGCCCTGCGCCAGCGCGGCGTTGGAGACGAAGGGGGCGGCGAGGGCCGAGAGGCCCAGCGAACGACGGCTGATCATGGAAACTTCCTCGGGTTGGTTTTTTCTGGACGAGATGCTGCCGGTTTTCATGCGTCTTTCGCAATGGGGAATCGCAGGGCAGGATGGTCCAAAGCCTTTGGGAGAGATGGCCATGGATGCCCCGGTGATCCGCCTGCATGAGGAAGATGGCGTGGTGATCGCGCGCCGCGCGCTGCCGGAGGGCACGCCGGTCGCGCCCAATGTGGTGGCGCGTGCGCGCATCCCGGCGGGGCACAAGGTGGCGGTGCGCGGGCATGCGCCGGGGCAGGAGATCCGCCGCTACGGGCAGATCATCGGCTTCGCGACGCAGCCCATCGCGCCCGGCGAATGGGTGCACACGCAGAACTGCGCGATGGGCGATTTCGCGCGCGACTATGCCTGGGGCGTGGATGCGCGGCCGACCGAGCCGGTGGCGGTGCCGGAGCATTTCATGGGCATCCGCCGGGCCGATGGGCGCGTGGCCACGCGCAACTACATCGGCATCATCACGAGCGTGAATTGTTCGGCCCATGTGGCGGACCTGATCGCGCGCAGCTTCACGCGCAATCCCTTCACCGATGGGCCGGACCCGCTGGCCGAATTCGGCGCGGTGGATGGCGTGGTGGCGCTGACGCACAAGACCGGCTGCGGCATGACGGAGGGCGAGCCGCTGCGCGTGCTGCGCCGCGTGCTGGCGGGCTTCGCGCGGCATCCGAACTTTTCCCATGTCATCGCCATCGGGCTGGGGTGCGAGGTGAACCAGCTGGGCGGGCTCTTGGAGGAACAGCGCCTGGCCGGGCGGCTGCGCACGCTGAACATCCAGGAGAGCGGCGGCACGCGGCGCACGGTGGAGGCCGGGATCTCCTTCGTGAAGGAGGTGCTGGGCGAGGCCAATGCCGTGCGGCGCGAGCCGGTGCCAGCCAGCGCGCTGAAGGTCGCGCTGCAATGCGGCGGCTCGGACGGGTATTCGGGCATCACCGCCAACCCGGCGCTGGGGGCGGCGAGCGATCTGGTGGTGCGGCATGGGGGCACCGTGATCCTCTCGGAATCGCCCGAGACCTATGGGGCGGAACATCTGCTGACGCGCCGCGCCGTCTCGCCCGAGGTGGGGCAGAAGCTGGTGGATGTGATGCACTGGTGGGAGGCCTACACCGAGCGCGAGGGGGCGGAGATGAACGCCAACCCCTCGCCCGGGAACAAGGCGGGCGGGCTGACCACCATCCTGGAAAAGTCGCTCGGCGCCATGGCCAAGGCGGGGACGACGAACCTGGTGGATGTGGTGCGCTATGCCGAGCCGGTGACCGCACCCGGCTTCGTCTTCATGGACACGCCGGGCTACGACCCGGTGGGCGCGACGGGCCAGGTAGCCGGTGGGGCGAACCTGATGTGCTTCACCACCGGGCGCGGCAGCGTGTTTGGCTGCAAGCCCGCGCCCTCCCTCAAGCTCGCCACCAACACCGCCATGTTCCGCCACATGGAGGAGGATATGGACATCAATTGCGGGACGGTGCTGGACGGGGGGGAGAGCGTTTTGGAGTGCGGGGAACGTATTTTCCGGCATATGCTGGCGACGGCCAGCGGCGCGCCCACGAAGAGCGAGGCGCTGGGGTTTGGCGATGCGGAGTTCGCGCCTTGGGTGTTGGGGGCGACGATGTGAGTGAGGGTTATCGGCCGGAGTATCTCGAAGGCTTGAACCTGCTGGCTCGGGCCTGCACCCTCCTGGCCGAACGCGGCCTGCCGTTACCGATCCTGGTCGGCGGCGCGGTGGTGGAGTTTGATACGGCGGGGCAGATCCACACGGGCGATTTTGACGTGCTTTCCTCTCTGGATTCCGAACTGCGCGAGGCCGTTCTGGCCGTCGGCTTCGTCGAGGAGAATCGTCCGGGGCGGCGGCTTGGCGGCTTCTATCATCCAACACTGCCCTTGGGTCTGGAGGTGGTGTCGAAGGCTTATTTCGACGGGCATGGTGACCGGACGCGCATCCGGCTTATCGAGATGCCGGGCGGCAGCGTCCCGATGGCCCCGACCGAGGAACTCATCGCCGACCGCCTTGGCCAATGGATTGCCTCGGATCGGCGGGATATGGAGCTGCTCATCCAGGCCAAGACCATGTTCGCCCTGGCATCGGGCCTGGCGGAGGACTATCTTGACCAGCGTATCCGGCAGGACACGGCCGGGACCATGACCCTGTCGGAGTTCCTCTCCCTTGACCCTGAAGCGCATCACCCCTGAGCAGCGCTGGGCGGAAATCTCCGCCAAGCTCGCCGCCGGCGTGCGCCTTCCGCCGCCGGAGGTCATGCGCAACAGCGGCCGTCGCCGCACGCCCGAGAAGAAGGCGCTGTTGGAGCGCATCGCCAAGAACCGCGAGAACCAGCCCGGCTAGGCACCCAGCCCCCCGCTGGCTAGCCTTCCCGTATGCAAGAAAAACTCACCGTCCTCGAACCCGAATCCCTCTACCCCGACACGCTGCTGGAGCAGCGCGTGATGGGGGACACCGTCCGCATCCTCCAGGGCAACGCCAAAAAGGCGCTGATGGAGCTCCCGGATGAGCTCTGCGCCCAGGCCGATGGCCTGATGACGCTGCGCCTCGCCGTCCCCCGGGAGGCACTGGAGAAATTCCCCAAGCTCAAGGTCGTGATCCGCATGGGCGTGGGTTATGACCGCGTGGACCGCGCTTATTGCGCCGAGCGCGGCATCACCGTCTGCAACATCCCCGATTATGGCACGCAGGAGGTGGCGGATACGGCCGTCACCCTCGCCGCCACGCTGCGCCGGGGCATTCCGCTTTATCACGACGCCATGCGCGGCCCCTCGCCCTGCGCCTGGGGCGTGATCCAGAACCCCATCGTCCGGCGCTTCGATGTGCAGACCTTCGGCGTGCTGGGCCTGGGGCGTATCGGCACCGCGGCGGCGCTGCGGGCCAAGGCGCTCGGCTTCCGCGTGGTTTTCTACGATCCGCATCTGCCCAATGGCGCCGACCGCGCGATCGGCGTGACGCGGCTGGAAAGCCTGGAGGCGCTGATGGAGGCAAGCGACGTGCTCTCCATCCACACGCCGCTCACGCGCAACACGCGCGGCCTGGTGGGCGCGGCGGAGCTGGCGCGGCTGAAGGAGGGCGCGGTGGTGATCAACACCGCGCGCGGCCCCATCCTGGATCTCGATGCGCTGGAGGCCGGCCTGCGCTCGGGCCGGATCGCGGCGGCGGGGCTGGACGTGCTGCCGGTGGAGCCGCCGGTGCCGGAGCCGCCCTTGCTGCAGGCCTATCGCGCGGGCGAGGATTGGCTGCGCGGCCGCCTGATCATCCTGCCCCACATCGCCTTCCACAGCCCCGAGGCCTGGGATGATATTCGTTTGAAGAGTGCCGAGACGATGCGTGACGTCCTGGTCCGCGGCCTCCGCACCAACGTCATCCCGCCTGATTCGGATTGAATGAAGGTCGAGGAAACTAAGTTTCCTCGTGGGGTTTAAGGGGCAAAGCCCCTTATTGCCTGTACCCCGGCGGTTTCTGCCGCAGCGTCAGCCCCGGCAGGATCGCGATCAGGCAGAGGATGCCCACGATCAGGAAGGCGTCCCGGAAGCCCAGCATTTGCGCCTGGGCTTCCACCATGCGCGTCATGAAGTCGTGCGCCGCGTCGCGCCGGATCACTTCCGGCAATCCGCCCTGGGCGTAAAGGTTTTCCAGCAATCGGCGCGCTTCCAGCGTGGCGCTGCCGCCATCCACCAGCGGCCCGAGGGTTTCGGCATGCAGCTGCGTGCGGCGTTCGAGATAGACGGCGAGGAGGTTGGTGCCGAAGGCGCCGCCCAGCATGCGGAAGAAGTTGATCGCCCCCGCGCCCTGGCCGAACAGGGCGGGCGGCAGCGCGCGCATGGCGCCCACATTCATGTTCGGCATGGTGAGGCCGAGGCCCACGCGCCCGATCAGGATCCAGATCGCCAGTTCCCAGAAGGGCGTATCGGTGCCGACCAGGCGCATCAGCCAGCAGGAGAGGGCGAAGATGCCAAGCCCGAGGCAGACCGGAATCCAGGGCGGCACGAAATCCGCCATGCGCCCGGCCATGAGGAAGACGAAGGCCACGACCAGGCCGCCCGGCATCATGATCAGGCCCGAGCGCGTGGGCGTGTAGCCCTGCACCACCTGCACCAGCAGCGGCAACAGGTAGGTCGAGCCGAAGATGGCGCCGCCATAGATGAAGGCGACCAAGGCGGCCGCCGCGAAGCCGCCATGGCGGAAGACGCGCAGGTTCATCAGCGGCGCGGGCGTGATGCCCTGCCAGATCAGGAAGGCGAGGATGGCGACGAGCGCCACGGCGAGCTGGCCGATCACGCGGTCGGAATTCCAGCCATCATGCTGCCCGTCGGTGAGACCCGAGAGCAGCGTGCCGATGGCGATGGCGAGCAGCGCGCAGCCCAACCAGTCGAATTGCCGCGCGGCGCCGGTCGCCAGCCGCCCCGGCATGAAGAAGGCGCTCATCAGCAGGCCGAGCGCCGCGGTGGGCAGGCTCAGGAAGAAGACCGCGTGCCAGGAGAACTCATCCACCAGGAAGCCGCCCAGCGCCGGACCGATGGCGGGCGCCATGACGACGCCGAAGCTGAAGAGGCCCATGGCGGTGCCCCGCCGCTCGGGCGGGAAGACGAGGAAGATCACCTGCATGGAGAGGGGCTGCAGCAGGCCGGCGGCGGCCCCCTGCGCCACGCGGCAGGCGACCATCACGCCCGTCGAGGTCGCGATGCCGGCCAGCATCGAGGCGATGATGAAGACGGTGATGGCGAAGCCGTAGGTGCGGCGGAAGCCGAAGCGTTCCACCGCCCAGGCGTTCAGCAGCATGAAGCCGGTATTCGCGGCCAGGAAGCCGGTCGAGAGAAGCTGCCCCTCCTCATACCCCATGCCCAGCGCGCCCACGATATCGGGCAGGGCGACGACGACGATGGTGGAGGAAAGGATGGTGGAGATGGTGCCGGTCAGCGCCGTCAGCGTCACCCACCAGCGGAAATTCGGCCCGTAGCGGGCGAAGAGCTCCTCGACGGTGGGGCCGTCCTTCACCCGCGCGCTTCGCCGGTCACGCGCACCAGCATGCCCGGGCGCAGCAGGCCGGGCGGCGGCGGGGGATCAAGGCGCACGCGCAGCGGCAGGCGCTGGGTGATGCGGGTGAAGTTGCCCGAGGGGTTGGCGCTGGGCAGCAGGGCGAATTCGCTGGTCGCGGCCTCCACCATGCGGTCCACCACGCCGGCGAAGACCTGTCCGGGCCAGGCATCCACGCGGACCGTCACGGGCGAGCCGGGGCGGAAATGCCGCACGTCGGTTTCCTTGACATTGGCCTCGATGCGGATCTGCGCGGGGCTGTGCACCATGATGATGCGCTGCCCGGCCAGCACATATTCGCCGGGGTCCATGAAGATGCGGTCCACCACGCCGTCGAAGGGCATGCGGATGGTGCGGTCGGCCACGTCGAGGGCGGCGCGGTCGCGGGCGGCGGTCATCTCGCGCTCCTGGGGCCCGAGCGATTCGAGCTGGCGCGCGATGACCTGCATCTCCTCCCGGGCGGCCTGGGCCAGGGCCATCAGCGCCTCGGCGTTGCGGATCTCGGCGGCAGCGGCGATGGCGCGCTGGCGGGCGGCGTGCAGGGCGGCGCTCAGCATCTCGACGCGCTGGCGGGTGCCGGCGCCGGTCTGGATCAGGCGCTCGGCGCGGCCGAGCTCGGCCTCCGCGAAGTCGCGCTCGGCCTCGGCGGCGGGCAGGGTGGAGCGCGCGGCGTCGAGCTTGGCCAGTGCGGCGGCGTGCTGGCTGGCGGATTGCCGGTCCACCATGGCGAGGCGCGCCTCCAGCTCGGCACGGCGGGCGGCGATGCCGGCGAGGCGGGCGTTCAGCTCCTCGACGGCCAGCGTGGCTTCGCGGGCATCAATCTGCACGAGCAATTCGCCCTCGCGCACGGAATCGCCGGCGGTGACGGGCAGGGCCTGCACCCAGCCGGGGACGCGGCTGGCCAGGATGACCATGTCGGAAGCGACACGGGCGTCATCGAGGACGACATGGGTGAACTGGAAATGGAGCCAGCGGGCGCCGAAGCCCAGGCCGATGAGCAGGGCGAGCGCGGCACCCGCAAGCCGCACCCGCCGGCGCAGCGCCATCCCCCTGATCTGCCCGACGCCGCCGCGTGTTGCGCGGTCGGCCGGCCCGATATCCATCGCCGCATCCTTCCTGGCGCGCAGTCGCGCGACCCTGGCGCGCGCGGGGCGCGACCATTCGGCAGCATAGGCACGCTTTGGTTGTCAGGACAATTCAGCGCCGCGCTTTAAACGCGGCCGCCAGCGTGCCGTCATCCAGCACATCCAGTGCGCCGCCCATGGGCACGCCCTGCGCGAGCCGCGTCACCGGCACGCCCAGCGGGCGCAGCCGGTCGGCCAGGTAATGCGCGGTGCTGGCGCCCTCGACCGTCGCGGGCAGGGCCAGGATCACCTCGCGCACGCCGGGCAGGCTCGCGCGTTCCAGCAGCGGCGCGATGGAGAGTTCCTCCGGCCCGATTCCCGCGAGTGGCGAGAGCGTGCCGCCCAGCACGTGATAGAGGCCGTGATGCGCGTGCGCGCGCTCCAGCGCCCAGAGCTCACCCACACCTTCCACGACGCAGATCAGGCCCTGGTCCCGGTCGGGCTCGGTGCAGATGCGGCAGGGGTCGGAGGCGTCGAGGTTGCCGCAGCGCGAGCAGGGCTTCACCGCCTCCGCCGCCGCGCGCAGCGCATCGGCCAGCGGCAGCATGCGCGTCTCGGGCGCCATGAGCATCCGCAACGCCGCCCGCCGCGCGCTGCGCCGGCCGAGGCCGGGCAGCTTCGCCAGCAGCTGAATCAGATGCTCAACAGGATCATTCGGCCGCACAGCCCACCATCCCAACCAGCCCCCTCACCGCGGGCGCAGCCTGCCTTCCGCCCCCCGGTGCCCCGAAGCGGCTCCGCCGCGAGGGCGGAACTCAGTCCCCAGGATCAGCGCCAACCCGGGGCCCCCGGAAAATCGCGCAGCGTTTTTTGGGGAATATCAGAAGGGAAGCTTCAGGCCGGCCGGCAGGCTCATGCCGGCGGTGGCCTTCTGCATCTCCTCCGCCATCATCGCCTCGACCTTCTGCTTGGCATCGCCATGGGCGGCGACGATCAGGTCCTCCAGCACCTCGCGATCCTCGGCCGTCATCAGCGAGGGATCGATGGAGATGCGGCGTAGTTCGCCCTTGCCGGTCAGCTTCACCTTCACCATCCCGGCGCCCGCTTGGCCCTCGACCTCGGTGGATTCGAGCTTGGCCTGCATCTCCGCCATGCGGGTCTGCATCTGCTGGGCCTGCTTCAACATATTGCCGAGATTCTTCACTCAATCCTCCTCTGGAAGGTCAAACCCCGCGGATTCGGCCTCGGGCGGCGCGAATTCGGGGAAATCGGGTTCTTCGTCCCGGATGATGGGCTTCAGGCCGTATTCATCCACGGTCTCGTCGCGCACCGCGTCGATCTGCGCGCCGGGAAAGGCCAGCAGGATGGCCTGGACGATGGGATGGCTCTGCGCTGCCGAACGCCGGTCGGTCTCGGCCGCGCGGGATTGTTCGGCCAGCGTCGGCTCGCCCTCGGCATTGCTCAGCGCGACCGTCCAGCGGGCGCCGGTGCGCTCCTCCAGCAGGGCCTTGAGCTGGGCACCGAGGTCGCGCGGCGCCTGGGGGCGCACGCGGATCTCGACCTGACCGGGCGCGACGCGCACCGGGTGCACGTCATGCAGCAGATGCGCGTGCAGCAGCGCCTGGTTGGCGGCCGAGGCGATGGCCGCGATCTCGCGCCATTGCGTCGGCTGGGGGAGGGCGGCCGGGGCGGGCGCGGCGCTGGCCACGGCCCCGCCGCCCGCCATCATCCGCATGCCGCCGCCGCCACCCGTGGGGGCGGGCGCACCGCCGCCGGCCGGCACGGCGCCGCCCGATTCGAGTCGCTTCAGGATCTCGCCCGGCGTCGGCTGCTCGGCCGCATGGGCGAGGCGGATCAGCACCATCTCGGCCGCCGCGCGGCGGTCGGGCGCGGCCAGCACCTCCTCCAGGCCCTTCAGCAGCATCTGCCAGGCGCGGGTCAGCATGGGGACGGAGAGGCGCGCGGCGAGGGCGGTGCCGCGCACGCGCTCATTCTCCGGCAGGCCCATATCCTCGGCCAGGGCCGGGATGGCGGCGAAGCGCGTGAGCAGGTGCGTCTGCTCGAGCAGGTCCTGCATGATGGTCAGCGGCTCGGCGCCGCGCTCATGCCCCTCGGCCATGCGCTGCATGGCGAGCGGCAGGTCCGCGTTCATCACCGCTTCCAGGATGTCGAAGACCAGGGCGCGGTCGGCCAGGCCCAGCATGTCCCGCACGGATTCGGTGGTGACGGCGCCCGAATCGCCCGCCAGCGCGATCGCCTGGTCGAGCAGGGAGAGGCCATCGCGCACCGAGCCATCGGCGGCGCGGGCCAGCATGGCGACGGCGCCCTCTTCCAGGCTCGCCTGCTCCTTCGCTGCGATGTTGTGGAAATGCCCGCGCAGGCGCTCTTCCGGCACGCGCTTCAGCGAGAAGGTCTGGCAGCGGCTGCGGATGGTGATGGGCACCTTCCGCAACTCGGTGGTGGCGAGGATGAAGGTAATGTTGGGCGGCGGTTCCTCGAGCGACTTGAGCAGGGCGTTGAAGGCCTGCTCCGTCAGCATATGGACCTCGTCCAGGATGAAGACCTTCTGGCGGCCCTGCGCCGGGCGGAAGCGCAGCGCCTCGCGCAGTTCGCGCACATCGTCGATGCCGCGGTTGGAGGCGGCGTCCATCTCCACCACGTCGGGGTGGCGGTCGGCCAGGATGGCGACGCATTCGGGGCAGACGCCGCAGGGGTCGGCCGTCGGGCCGCCCTTGCCGTCCACGCCCACGCAGTTCAGCGCGCGGGCGATGATGCGGGCGGTGGTGGTCTTGCCAACGCCGCGCACGCCGGTCAGCAGGAAGGCGTGGTGCACGCGGCCGCGCGCGAAGGCGTTGCGCAGCGTGCGGACCAGCGCCTCCTGCCCGATCAGGTCGTCCAGCACCTGCGGGCGGTATTTGCGCGCCAGCACGCGATAGGGCGTGGGCTTGGCGGCGGGCGGTGGTGCGGCGATCACCGGCGCTGCGGGCGGCGGCGCGGCGGCGGGCGCGGGCGGTGGATCATCGAAGCCGAAGAGGCCCGGCCCCTCGGGCGGGGGCGGCTCGGGCAGGCCCTCCTCGGGGCTGGGTTCGCCGTAGAGATCGCTGGGCATCATCCAACCGGGGGTGCGAGAGGGGGTGGAAGGCCGGCGGCGACCCGAGCAAGAACCCGTTACGGCTGCTTCCTTCCGGACCTGACCGGGTTGGCGAGGAGCCCGTCCGCACCGACCTTCCGGGATGAGATATAGCACGCGCCGCCCGGCTTGCATCCCGGGGGGCGTAACCTTTGCGGCGCCCCGTCCGTAGTCCGGACATTCCCTTGCGAAGGCTGCCCCCGATGCTCATCCGCCGCGCCCTCTTCGGCCTCCTCCTCGCCTCCCCCGCCGCCGCGCGCAGCTTCGCCGAGCGCGGGGTGGCGGTGCGGGGCACCGATGTCGTCGCCTATTTCACCGAGGGCCGCGTGGTGCGCGGCCGCGCCGAGCATGCCGCCGAGTGGGACGGGGTGCGCTGGCTCTTCGCCTCGGCCGCGAATCGCGATCGTTTCCTGGCCGACCCGGCCGCGCATGTCCCGGCCTATGGCGGCTTCTGCGCCTGGGCCGTGGCGCAGGGCTACACCGCGCCGACCGACCCCCATGCCTGGCGCATCGTGGAGGGGCGGCTCTTCCTCAATTACGACGCCTCGGTGCAGCGGCGTTGGGAGCGGGACATTCCGGGCTTCATCGCCCGCGCCGATCTCAACTGGCCGCGCCTGAACCAGGCCGGGTAGGCAGAAGGCCAAGCCCGCCGCAGGATGCCCCCGCTTCAGGGAGAGACATCCATGCCGAGCCTCGAGATCGACGGCTATCCCATTTCCTATGCCGAGGCCGGCGACCCGGCCGCGCCACCGCTGCTCCTGGTGCATGGCACGCTGGGCGACCAGCGCAGCTTCGCGCCGCAGATGGAGGCGCTGGGCGCCGCCTATCATGTGATGTCGCTCAGCATGCGCCACGCCTGGCCCGGCCGCTGGGAGGAGGGCGGCGACTTCACCATCGACCGCCATGTGGCGGATGTGGCCGGCTTCATCGGGAAGCTCGGGCGTGGGCCGGTGCGGCTGCTCGGCCATTCGCGCGGCGGGCATATCTCCTTCCGCGTGGCGGAGCGGCACCCGCAGCTCGTGCGCGCGCTCGTCCTGGCCGAGCCGGGTGGCGAGCTGGATGAGAGCCTCGGCGGCAAGCCCGCGAGCGGCAAGCAGGCCGGCGGCTTCGCGGCCGCCGCCGCCCTGGTCGCGGTTGGCGACGAGGAGGGCGGACTGCGGATGGTGGCCGAGCAGACCGGCGGCCCCGGCGCCTGGGAGCGCCGGCCCGAAGTGCGGAAATATCTCGGCCGCGACAATGCCCGCACCCTGCTGGGCCAGCTGCACGAACGCCGCGCGCCCTATTCCCGCGCCGCCGCGCAATCCATCGCGGCACCCACGCTGCTGCTCGGCGGCGCCGACAGCCAGCCGCAATTCGGCGTGATCCTCGATGCCCTGGAACAAGCCATGCCCAAGACCCGGCGCGTCACCATCGCGCGCGCCACGCATGGGCTGAACCACGACAATCCGGAGGATTTCAACGCGGCGGTGCTGGCCTTCCTCGCGGCGAACTGAAGCTCATCCGCCGCGCGTGGCGAGGATGGCGGCCGCCAGGTCCTCGCCCGCCCAGCCCACCGACTTGAAGAGCGTGATCTGCGCCGCATCCGTCCGGCCGGGATGCGCGCCGCGGCAGAGATCGGCCAGTTCCGCCACGACATGGGCGCGGGTGACGTGCCCCTCGGCGATGGCCTGCACCAGGTCGCCCGCCTCGGCCAGGCCGCCCGCATAGGTGTCCACCACCACCAGCGCGCGCGCGACGGCGGCCCCGTCCACCTCGCGCAGGTCAGGCCGGTAGGCGCCCACCAGGTCGAGATGCGTCCCCGGCGAGAGATCGGCGCCCTGGACCAGGGGCGTGGCCGAGAGGGTGGCGGCGGAGATGATGTCGAAGCCCTGCGGGTCGGGCCGCGCCACGGCATGGGCGGGCAGGCCATGCGCCGCGAGCCGGCGCGCCAGCGCCTCCGCATTGGCCGCGCGCGGCGACCAGATGGCGATCTCGCTCAGCGGGAAGCGCGCCGCATAGGCCTCGGCCAGCGCGGTGGCGACGCGGCCGGAGCCCAGCAGCAGCAGGCGCCGCGAATCAGACCGCGCGAGGTAGCCCGCGGCCAGCACCGAGGTGGCGGCGGTGCGCCGGTCCGTCAGCTCGCCGCCATCGAGCAGCGCCACGGGCTGGCCGGTGATGGCGTCGGAGAGCAGATAGGCCGCATGCACGGCGGGCAGCCCGCGCGCCCCGTTGCCGGGCGAGACATGCACGATCTTCACGCCCGAATGGGTGGCGCTGGTGGCGGGCATGAGCAGCAGCGTGCCCGATTCCGGCAGCGGGTGGGCATGGCGGAGCGGTGCCTGGCAGCCGGTGGCGAAGATGTCCCGGATCGCCTCGATCAATGCGGGCCAGGGCAGGCGAGCGGCGATTTCAGTCTTGTCAAGATGCTGCACCGCATGGCTCCTGTCGAATGCGCGATTGATCCCGGACGCTTCCTAGCGCAGCATCCGCCTTGCAACGAGCCGCCTAGCGAAGGCGGCATGAGGTCTGGGAGTTCCGAAATGATGCCGATGCGGCGCAGCCTTGCCACCCTGGTCGGTGTGGCCACTACCATCTTCGCGGCGGCCCTGCCGGCCCAGGCCCAGGCGCCCGCCGCCGCGCCGGCCGCCCCCGCCGCCGCCGCGCCCGCGGCGAGCACGCTGGACGCGATCCGTGCCCGCGGCACGCTCGTCTGCGGCGTCAGCACCGGCCTGGCCGGCTTCTCGCTGCCGGACAGCCAGGGCAATTGGCGCGGCTTCGACGTGGATTACTGCCGCGCGCTGGCCATCGCCATCTTCAATGACCCGACGAAGGTGCGCTTCGTGCCCACCACCGCCCAGGTGCGCTTCACCGCCCTGCAGTCGGGCGAGGTGGACATCCTGAGCCGCAACACGACCTGGACGCTGAGCCGCGACACCTCGCTCGGCTTCGATTTCGCCGGGATCAACTTCTTCGACGGCCAGGGCTTCATGGTGAAGCGCAGCCTGAACGTGCAGAACGCCCGCCAGCTCGATGGCGCGACGATCTGCGTGCAGCCCGGCACCACCACCGAGCAGAATCTGGCCGACTGGGCGCGCGGCGCGCGGGTGAACATCCGCCCCGTCGTCATCGAGCGCCTGGAGGACAACGTGGCCGCCTACAATGCCGGCCGCTGCGACGCCTACACGACCGACGTCTCGGGCCTCGCCGCCATCCGCGCCACGCAGCAGAACCCCAATGACCACGTCATCCTGCCCGACGTGATCAGCAAGGAGCCGCTCGGCCCGCTGTATCGCCATGGCGACCAGCGCTTCGGTGACCTGGTGCGCTGGCTGCATTTCGGCCTGATCGGCGCTGAGGAGTTCGGCATCACGGCGGCGAACGCGCAGCAGATGCTGGCGAGCGACCCGCGCCCCGAGGTGCAGCGCATCCTGGGCCGCACGGGTGAGCTGGGCCGCATGCTGGGCGTGGACAACGCCTGGATGCTGAACGTCATCCGTGGCGTCGGCAACTACGGCGAGATCTTCGAGCGCAACCTGACGCCGATCGGCCTGCAGCGCGGCCGCAACGCGCTCTGGACCACGCCGGGCGGCCTGCAATACGCGCCGCCCTTCCGGTGACCTGAAACCGGCTGCGCCGGAGGCGGAATTGCCTCCGGCGCAGGCAGATCCGTTGCCATCCGGCCCGGGTGGAGATTCCTTCATGTTTCAGGCGGTGCGTGTTCTGAGACACTTCCCGCCCATGCCCCGGCCCCGGCCGGGGCGCCTTCCACCCGCAAGGCGGAAGACCGCCACGGGTTTCATTTTTCAGGGATAGGGCAAACATGTCCGGCGTCACCGATCCACGCCTGCTGCGCAAGGCGCCGCCCAGGCCGATCCGCCTGTCCTGGGCGGATGAGCGTTTCCGCAACATCATCTGGCAGGTGCTGGTGGTGGGTGGCGTCTTCGGCGTCATCTACTGGCTCTGGTCCAACACCAGCTACAACCTGGAGGTCCGCCGCATCGCGACGGGCTGGGACTTCCTGTGGCGCGAGGCGGGCCTGCCGATCGGTGAGAGCCTGATCGAATACGACCCCTCGATGTCCTATTTCCGCGCGCTCCAGGTGGGCGTGCTGAACACGCTGAAGGTCGCGCTGATCGGCATCGTGCTGGCGACCATCCTGGGCACGCTGCTCGGCATCGCCAGGCTTTCAAAGAACTGGATGCTCAACAAGTTCGCCGCTGCCTATGTCGAGATCGTGCGCGACCTGCCGCTGCTGCTGCAGCTGCTCTTCTGGTACGCGCTGCTGCAGGGCCTGCCGGGCCCGCGCCAGGCCCTGAACCCGGTGGATGGCGTGTTCCTGTCGAACCGCGGCCTGAAGCTGCCCTTCTTCGTCTGGGAGAGTGCCCATTCCTGGGCGTTGCTGACGATGGTGGCCGGTGTGGTGGCGACGCTGCTCTACCGCCGCTGGGCAAGGGCCGAGCAGGCGAAGGACGGGCAGGCGCGGGCGGTCTGGCCGGCGGCGGTGGCCTTCACCATCGGCGCGCCGATCGCGGTCTGGGCGGCGATGGGGGCACCCTTCACGCCGGACGTGCCGGCGCTGCGCGGCTTCAACTTCCGCGGCGGCATCGATGTCAGCCCCGAATTCTTCGCCCTGCTGCTGGGCCTCACGCTCTATACGGCGGGCTTCATCGCCGAGATCGTGCGCGCCGGCATCCAGGCGGTGAACCAGGGCCAGTGGGAGGCGGCGGAGGCGCTGGGCCTGCCGCGCGGGCGGGTGATGAGCCTGATCGTGCTGCCGCAGGCGCTGCGCGTGATCATCCCGCCGATGACCAGCCAGTTCCTGAACATCACGAAGAACTCGTCGCTCGCGGTCGCCATCGGCTACCAGGACATCGTCAGCATCGCGAACACGACGCTGAACCAGACCGGCCAGGCGATCGAGGGCATCGCCATCATCATGCTGGTCTATCTCACGATCAGCCTGAGCATCAGCCTTTTCATGAACTGGTACAACAAGCGCATCGCGCTGGTGGAGCGGTGACGAGGATGACAAACCAGCGAGAATCCGGCCGCACAGCGGCCGGCGCCGCCCACCCGGCCGTCATGCCGGGTGCACCTGCGGCGCGGCGAAGCCAAGCGCGCGGATGCGCGCGCCCGGCGTTTGAGGGCCAAAAGCAATGAGCCAGATCACGGCGGGCACCACCCTGCATTCCTCGACCACCGCGCGCACCGCGCCGGTGAGCCTCGTCGGTCCCATCGCCTGGATGCGGACCAATCTCTTCGCCAACTGGTGGTCCACCGCGATCACCCTGGCGCTGGGCTATCTCTTCATCCGCCTCGCGGTCAGCTTCGTGGACTGGGCCTTCATCAACGCCATCTGGTCCGTCCCGGTCAGCCCGCAGGGGGTGGCCAACACCGAGGCCTGCCGCGAGGCCAAGGGGGTGGGCGCCTGCTGGGCCGTCATCACGGAGAAGCACCGCTTCATCCTCTTCGGCACCTATCCCTATGACGAGCACTGGCGGCCCATGCTGGTCTGCGTCCTCTTCGTGGGCCTCTACATCGTCTCCGCCATGCGGCGCTTCTGGCGCTGGGAGCTGGCGCTGATCTGGGCGGCGGTGCTGACCGTGATCGGCATCCTCATGTGGGGCGGCGTCTTCGGCCTCAGCTACGTGCCGCAGGAGCGCTGGGGCGGCCTGCCCATCACGCTGATCCTCGCGACATTCGGTCTCGCCTTCGCCTTCCCACTGGCGATCCTGGTCGCCCTCGGGCGGCGTTCCTCGCTGCCGGCGATCAAGGCGCTCTGCGTGCTCTATGTGGAGCTGATCCGCGGCGTGCCGCTGATCTCGCTGCTCTTCATGGCGAGCGTGATGTTCCCGCTCTTCCTGCCGGAGGGGATGAACATCGACAAGCTGCTGCGGGCGCAGATCGCCATCATCCTCTTCGCCGGCGCCTACCTGGCCGAGGTGGTGCGCGCCGGCCTCCAGGCCCTGCCCAAGGGCCAGTACGAGGCGGCGGACGCGCTGGGGCTGAGCTACTGGAAGAAGACTGGGCTGATCATCCTGCCGCAGGCGCTGCGCCTGGTGATCCCGCCCTTGGTCAACACCTTCATCGGCTTCTTCAAGGACACCTCGCTGGTGCTGATCATCGGCATCTTCGACCTGCTGACGGCGGGCAAGACGGCGATCATCGAACCCTCCTGGCAGGGCTTCGGCGTCGAGGTTTACATTACGCTCGGGCTTATCTACTTCATGTTCTGCTACGCCATGTCCAAGTATAGTGCCGGTCTCGAAACGGAACTGAACAAAGGACGGCGGAGGTGAGTGACTGCAACGCCCCCCTCAGGCCGCAAGGCCTGCAAGCCCACCGGCGGCAAGACCGGAACGCCAAGTGCAAGGCTTTGATTCTTCAAGCTGGGAGACCGGATTTCCATGTCGGCTGCTGAAACCCTCGCCTCCTCCGTCCGCGCCGACGCGCCGCCGGCCATCTCGCTCAAGGGCGTGAACAAGTGGTTCGGCGCGCTGCATGTGCTGCGCGACGTGAACCTGGACGTCTCGCTGGGCGAGCGCGTGGTGGTCTGCGGCCCCTCCGGCTCCGGCAAGTCCACCCTGATCCGCTGCATCAACCGCCTGGAGGAACACCAGGAGGGCCAGATCATCGTGGACGGGATCGAGCTGTCCAACGACCTGCGCAGCCTCGACGCCATCCGCCGCGAGGTCGGCATGGTGTTCCAGAGCTTCAACCTCTTCCCGCACCTCACCATCCTCGAGAACTGCACGCTGGCGCCCATCTGGGTCCGCAAGATGCCGAAGAAGGAGGCCGAGGAGCTGGCGATGGAATACCTGACCCGGGTCCGCATCCCCGAGCAGGCGAACAAGTATCCGGGCCAGCTCTCGGGCGGCCAGCAGCAGCGCGTGGCGATCGCCCGCGCGCTCTGCATGAAGCCCAAGATCATGCTGTTCGACGAGCCGACCAGCGCCCTCGACCCCGAGATGATCAAGGAGGTGCTGGACACCATGGTCATGCTGGCCGAGACGGGCATGACCATGATCTGCGTGACGCACGAGATGGGCTTCGCCCGCACCGTGGCCGACCGCGTGATCTTCATGGACCGCGGCGAGATCGTCGAATCGGGCGAGCCGCAGTCGCTCTTCGCCAACCCGCAGACCGAGCGGCTCCAGACCTTCCTGAGCCAGATCCTCCGGGGTCACTGAGCGGGGCGGCCACCGAGTGACCGGGGATGCAAGGGCCTGAGGTTCTTGCCCTGGAGGTCGAGGGGCGAAGCCCCTCGAAGGACTCCCCCCTGTCCGGGGGGCGGAGCCCCGCGATATTGATGCGCCGCAACGCAGCCATGCGGCGCCCATGTTTGATGTGGGACGAGCGCGGGCCTAACGCTGCGCGCCGTTCCATCACAAGGCCTTCCCCGTGAGCGCCCCCAGCAACAAACTCACCGCCGCCACCCTGCTCGGCGTCCTTGGCATCGTCTATGGCGACATCGGCACCTCGCCGCTCTACGCCATGCGCGCCGCCCTGCTGCATTTCGACGAGGGCGGCATCGAGCGGTGGGAGATCCTCGGCATCCTCTCGCTCATCTTCTGGGCGCTGATGCTGACCGTCACGCTGAAATACGTGCTGATCATCCTGCGCGCCGACAACCGGGGCGAGGGCGGCATCATGTCGCTGATGGCGCTCGCCCAGCGCTCGGCCGAGACGCAGCGCGGGCGGCTCATCATCGCCATGATCGGCATCACCGGCGCCGCGCTGTTCTTCGGCGATGGCATGATCACGCCAGCCATCTCCGTGCTCTCGGCGGTGGAGGGGCTGAAGGTCATCAACCCCGCCTTCGAGGAGGGGGTGCTGCCGATCACGCTCGTTGTGCTGGTCGCGCTCTTCCTCGTGCAGTATCGCGGCACGGGCAGCATTGGCGCCTTCTTCGGCCCGGTCTGCGCGGTGTGGTTCGCCGTGCTCGGCCTGCTCGGTCTGATCGAGGCGCTGCACAACCCCGAGGTCTTCGCCGCCATCAACCCCTGGTATGCACTGCACTTCGCGGCGCACTACCACCTCGCCGCCTTCATCGCGATGGGCGCGGTCGTGCTGGCCGTCACGGGCGCCGAGGCGCTCTACGCCGATATGGGGCATTTCGGCCGCCGGCCGATCCAGGTGGCCTGGATCTTCTTCGTGCTGCCGGCGCTGGCGCTGAATTATTTCGGCCAGGGCGCGCTGCTGCTGCGCGATGCGAGCGCGATCGAGAACCCCTTCTACCTCCTCGCGCCCGACTGGTTCCGCCCCTTCCTGGTCGTGCTGGCGACGGCGGCGACCATCATCGCCTCCCAGGCGATGATCTCGGGCGCCTATTCCATCGCGCGCCAATGCGTGCAGCTCGGCTTCGCCCCGCGCCTCGACGTGCGCCACACCAGCGCGACCGAGGAAGGGCAGATCTACATGCCGCAGGTGAACTTCATCCTGCTGATCGGCGTGCTGATCCTGGTGCTGGAGTTCAAGAACAGCGACAGCCTGGCGGCGGCCTATGGCCTCGCGGTCACCGGCACCTTCCTCTGCACCACCTGCCTCGCGCTGCTGGTCTTCCGCCGGCAGTTCGGCTGGAACCCCATCCTGGTCGGCCTGGTCTTCCTGCCGCTGCTGCTGCTCGACATGGCGTATTTCTTCGCCACCGCGCTGAAGATCCCCGAGGGCGGCTATGTGCCGGTCATCATCGGCGGCGTCGCCTTCACGCTGATGTTCACCTGGTATCGCGGGCGGGAGCTGCTCTTCGCCCGGTTCCGGCAGGACAGCCTGCCGCTGAAATCCTTCCTCGCGCGGCTGCCGCAATCGCGCACCACGCGCGTGCCGGGCATGGCCGTCTTCATGACCGGACAGGCGGACTACCTGCCCGGCGCACTGCTGCACAACCTCAAGCACAACAAGGTGCTGCATGAGCGCGTGCTGTTCGTGACGGTCATGAATGACGACATCCCGAGCGTCGGTCCGGACCGCCGCGCGGAGGTGACGGAACTCGGCCCCGACATCCATCGCGTCATCCTGCGCTACGGCTTCCAGGAGAGCCCGAACATCCCGCGCGAGCTGGAACGGTTGGCGCAGCAGGGGCTGATCGGCTTCGAGCCGATGCAGACCAGCTATTTCCTGGGCCGCGAGACCATCGTGGCGGCCGCCGTTCCGAAGATGGCGCGCTGGCAGCAATGGCTCTTCACGCTGCTCAGCCGCAATTCGGTGCCGGCGACCGAGTTCTTCAAGATCCCCTCCGACCGCGTCGTGGAGCTTGGCGTGCGCGTGGCGATCTGATGGTCCTCTTCCTCCGCTCGCTGGTCTTCAACATCCTGTTCTTCGGCGTGGCCGGCGGCTTCGCCGTGCTGGGCTCGCCGCTGCTGCTCGGGCCGAAGCGCTTCCAGCGCCGTGCCATGGGATGGCTCGCCCGGCTGCTGGTCCGCATCATGGAAATCACCTGCAACATCGAGGTGCGGGTGACGGGGCGGGAGCATCTGCCAGCCTCAGGCGCCGCGCTGATCGCCAGCAAGCACCAGTCCGCCTTCGACACGCTGGTCTGGTTCGCGCTCGTGCCGGACGTGACCTATGTGATGAAGCAGGAGCTGTTCCGCATCCCGCTCTACGGCGCCTTCGCCCGCCGCGCGGGGATGATCGGCGTGGACCGCGAGGGCGGCGCCAAGGCGATGCGCCAGATGATGCGCGAGGCCCAGGGCTCGGTGCAGGAGGGGCGGCAGATCGTCATCTTCCCCGAGGGCACGCGCACGACGATCGGCGAGCGCAACGCCTGGCATCCGGGCATCGTCGCGCTCGCCTCGGCCACCAAGCTGCCGGTCATCCCGGTCGCGACGAATTCGGGGAAGTTCTGGGCGCGGCACCACTTCATCAAGCGGCCGGGCGTGCTGGCGATCAACATCCTGCCGCCGCTGCTGGACGTGCCCCGCGACCAGCTTCTGACGACGCTGGAAGAAGTGATCGAGGCGGAGCAGCGAAAGATCGATTGATCAGGCTGGCGCCAGCGCCTCGGCGATCGAGGTGAACATGGGCAGCCCGTCCGTGCCACCGACCAGCGGGTCCACGCAGTTCTCGGGGTGGGGCATCAGGCCCATGACGCGCGCGTTGGGTGAGCAGATGCCGGCGATGGCGTTGATGCTGCCGTTGCGGTTCTCGCCCTCATAGCGCAGGACGACGCGGTTCTCGCCCTCCAGCTTCGCCAGCGTCTCGGCATCGCAGAAGTAATTGCCGTCGCCATGCGCCATGGTGGCGCGGAAGGTGGCGCCGCGCTGGAAATGGCGGGTGTAGGGCGTGTCCGCGCGCTCGACGCGCATGACGCAATCCATGGCGAGGAAGCGCAGCGAGGCGTTGCGCAGCAGGGCGCCGGGCAGCAGCCCCGCCTCGCAGAGCATCTGGAAGCCGTTGCAGACGCCCAGCACATGGCCGCCGCGCTCCGCATGGGCGCGCACCGCCGCCATGATGGGTGATTGCGCGGCCATGGCGCCGCAGCGCAGGTAGTCGCCATAGGAGAAGCCGCCGGGCAGGACGACGAGGTCCGTGCCCGCGGGCAGTTCCGTGTCGCGGTGCCAGAGCATGGCGGGCTTCACCCCCGCCACGCGATGCAGCGCGATGGCCATGTCCCGCTCGCGATTGGTGCCGGGAAACACCACGATGGCTGCCTTCATGCCGAACTCTCCAGACGCGGTCTCATCAGGTGGGGACGCTATACGCCACGCGCGGGCGCGGGGCCATGGCGGCTCAATCGGGCTCGGTCGCCAGGCCGCGATTGGGCAATAGGTGCCGGAACAGCGCCTGACGCTCGCGCACCTGCTCCAGCGTGGGCTTTTCCATCTCGGGGATCTCGCGCTCGGGGCCGGTCAGCGCCACGCCCATCACGCCCGAGAGCAGCAGGATGGGGGCGACCAGCATGCAGGCGGGAAAGACGGTGCGGGGTGTCAGGTCGCGCATCCAGCCAGGGGGCAGCAGCCAATAGGCGATCCACATGAGGGGCAGGGCGGCGATGGCCATGCCGCAGAGCATGGCCGAGAGCACGGCGGCCGGGATCACGGGGAAGAACAGCAGGATGCTGCCCGTACTCATGAGAGCGGGCTCATGAGAGGGGGGTCATCCCTGCAGCACCCTCAGCCAATGCAGCCCGCCGAGGATCACGGTGGTGCCGATGGCGGCGATGGCGGCGGCCGTCACCCAGCGATTGGCCTTGGCCTTCTGCGCCGCGATCCAGCCCTGGCGCGGCTGCGGCTTGCCGAGCGGCAGCCGCTGCTCGCGCCAGCGCAGACCCATGGCGACCAGAACGGTCAGCACCGCCATGATGACGAGCGAGGCCTTCACCATGGGTAGAAAAGCCAGCCGATGGGGTTGCGCCAGCCATCCAGCAGCAGGCTGATCGGCCAGAAGAGGCCGCCCAGGAAGCCCTTGGAGAGCAGGAAGAAGACCTCGGTCAGCCAGTAGTTCGAGACGATGGGCGGGCCGAAGAGCAGATAGGCCGCCGTGGTCAGCACCCGCCACCCGGCGAAGCCGAGGGAGAAGATCACGAACCAGCGCAGCGAGGCCGCGCGGGTTGTCACATCACCTCCACGGTGAAGCTCTCGATCACGGTGTTGGCCAGCAGCTTGCGGGCCATCTCCTCACCCGTCGCCTTGGCGCGGGCGGCATCGGTCTCGGCCAGCTCGACGATCATCACCTTGCCGACCCGCACCTCGCCCACGCCGGCGAAGTCGAGGCCCGCGAGCGCGCGCTCGATCGCCTTGCCCTGCGGGTCCAGCACGCCCGTCTTCGGAAACACCGTCACCTTCAATCGCGTCATCAATCCCTCCGGCCGAACGGCCCCAACCCAAACCCCCGCCAGGAGCTTCCGCCCCCCGGCGCCCTGGCGAAGCTTGGCTTCGCCAGGATGAACCCACCCCGCCGGATCAACACCAATCCGGGGCCCTCGGGAAAACGCCGTCTTCGGCGTTTTCTGGGGAACTACTGTACCGTCTCCGGTCCCTTCATGTCCCGCATGCCGGCCTCGGGCAGGATGCCGAGGCGGCGCGCCACCTCCTGATAGCCTTCCTCGACCTTGCCGAGATCGCGGCGGAAGCGGTCCTTGTCCATCTTCTCGCCGGTCTTGCTGTCCCAGAGGCGGCAATTGTCGGGGCTGATCTCGTCGGCGACGACGATGCGCATCTCGTCATTGTCGTAGAGGCGGCCGAATTCCAGCTTGAAATCCACCAGCGAGATGCCGACGCCGAGGAAGAGCCCGGTCAGGAAGTCGTTCACGCGCAGCGTCAGCTGCACCATGTCGTCCAGGTCATGCGTGGCGGCCCAGCCGAAGGCGGTGATGTGCTCCTCGCTCACCATCGGGTTCTGCAGGGCGTCGTTCTTGTAATAATACTCGATGATGGAGCGCGGCAGGCGCGTGCCCTCGGGGATGCCGAGGCGCGAGGCCAGCGAACCGGCGGCCACGTTCCGCACCACGATCTCGAGCGGGATGATCTCCACTTCGCGCACCAGCTGTTCGCGCATGTTCAGGCGACGAATGAAATGCGTGGGGATGCCGATCTCGCCCAGGCGGGTCATCAGGTATTCGCTGATGCGGTTGTTCAGCACCCCCTTGCCGGTGATGGTGCCCTTCTTCTGCGCGTGGAAGGCGGAGGCGTCATCCTTGAAATACTGCACAAGGGTGCCGGGCTCCGGGCCTTCGAACAGGATCTTGGCCTTGCCTTCATAGATCTGGCGGCGGCGAGCCATGTGGCGTGGTCCTTCTGGAATCCTGCAACCTATAGCAGGAACGACCCTCCACTGGCACCCGTGCGGGCGCCTTGGCTGGTTGCGCGGGGCGCGGGTGAGAGCGGGACGGGCGCGAATTCCACCCGGTCGGGCGGGCCGGGGGCGAAGAGCCAATGCCGCGCGCCCTCCGCCCCGAGTGCCAGAAGCGAGGAACAGACCGTGCCGAAGCCGCCGATCGGGGGCACGTTCAACGCCTCGGCCGTGGCGCCGTCGGAATCGGAGAGCAGCGCGGGCCAGGCGCCCCAGTCCGGCGGGGTGGGCGGCGCGGCGGCCTGGAAGCGCGGCAGATGGCGGGCGGTGCGCGGGCTGCTCACGTCGTTCGGTGGATGGGCCGTGACCATCGAGACGCCCTCGGGCAGGGCGGTCGGCTGCGCGTGGCCCGCGCCGAGGCCGGCCAGGAACCAGGCGGTCCCGGCATCGGCCAGCACCAGGTTGAACGGGCGCCAGAGCCCGGCATCCAGCCTCGCGATGCGTTGGGCGGCGGCGGCGGCGCTGGTTTCCTCCAGCGCGATCAGCGGGAGGTCGCCGCGCGAGCGCTTGGCAGGATCGGGGCCGAGGCTGCCGACACGGTTCAGCACGGCGCAGACCACGCCGTGCCGGTTCATCGCCATCCAGGTGCCGCCGGCCAGCGTGTCACGCCCACCGGTGATGCCGGGCCAATGCTCGGCCGGCGGCACCCAGGCCCGGTCCAGCCGCTCATCCCGGTTGGCGGCCAGCAGCAGCGGCCATGCGGCGCCGGGGCGACGGAGGAGGATCACGGTGCACATGGGGGGCGTATAGCAGGGGCGTGGCGCTTCGCCTTCCGGGGGCGCCCGGCGCCTAAGACCCTTCCCAATCTCATCCGGCCGCAACGCGGCCGGCGCCGCCCAACTGAGCCCACGGCCCAGCGCGCCAGCCGCGCGGCGAAGCCAAGCGCGCGGAGCGCGCGCCCGGCGCCTGAGGGCAAAAAAAGAGGCAGGCCGGGGGGGAGCCTGCCTCGAAGGGGATGCCCGCGATTGGGGGGTAGTGTGCGGGTGTCATCCCGGACCAGCCGGCCTTGTTCCCAGGCCTGGCTGGGCTGGCCCCGGCGGCCAGCCCTTCGTTTCCGGCCCGATCAGCCCTGGGCCGGCATCTCCACCGCGACGAAGGCGCTGCGGCCCTCGCGGAGGATGCGGAGGGCGATGGCCGCCCCCGGGGTGCGCGCCGCCTCGCGGAGCGCGCCCACCGTGGCCTGGACATCACCCACATCGCGGCCCGCGACGCCGACGATCACGTCGCCCTCGCGCAGGCCGGCCTCGGCCGCCGGGCTGTCTGGGCGGATGCCCGCCACGACCGCGCCGCTGGCATGGGCCGGCAGGTTCAGCTGCTGCCGCGCCTGGGGCGTGATGGGGGCCAGCGCCACGCCCACCGGGCCGCCGCGATTCTCGGCCGCGGCCGCCGGCTTGCCGGAGGCGGCCTGGCCGTCCCGCAGCTCGGCCAGCGTCACGCGCAGCTCCTGCATCGCGCCGTCGCGCTGCACCGAGAGCTTCACCTCGCTGCCCGGCCGGGCAGCGCCGATGGCGCGGGCCAGGTCACGCGGGTTGGCCACCGCCGTGTCGCCCACCTTGGTCACCACGTCGCCCGGGCGCAGACCACCCTGGGCGGCGGGGCTGTCCGCCTCGACCTGGCCGACCAGCGCGCCTTCCGGCTTCGTGAGCCGCAGCGAGCGGGCCAGCGCCGGCGTCAGCGGCTGCGTGGAGGCGCCCAGAAAGCCGCGCTCCACCCGGCCATTGGCCTGGATCTGCGCCACCACCTGGCGGACCATGTTCGACGGGATGGCGAAGCCGATGCCCACCGAACCGCCGCTGGGCGAGAAGATCGCCGTGTTCACGCCGATCACGCTGCCATCGAGGCCGAAGAGCGGGCCGCCCGAATTGCCGCTGTTGATGGGCGCGTCGATCTGGATGAAGTCGTCATAGGGCCCGACGCCGATGTCACGGCCGCGCGCCGAGACGATGCCCGCCGTCACCGTGCCGCCCAGGCCGAAGGGATTGCCCACGGCCACCACCCAGTCGCCCGGGCGGGCGGCGTTGCTGTCGCCCAGCGCGAGGAAGGGCAGGGGCTGGCCGGCGTCGATCTTCAGCACGGCGATGTCCGTGCGATCGTCGCGGCCGACGACGCGGGCGTTCAGCTCGCGGCCGTCATCCAGTTTCACCTTCACGACGCTGGCGTTGCGGACCACATGGTTGTTGGTCACGACCGTGCCCTCGGCATCCACGATGAAGCCCGAGCCCAGCGCGTTCGCGGGGCGCTGCGGCTGGCCGCGCATGCCGGGCTGCTCGCCGAAATGGCGGCGGAAGAGCTGGTCCTGCTCGCTGCCCGGCGGGAAGGGCGAGTTGGTGCTGACCTGGGTCGCGCGCTCGGTCGTCGTGATGGTGACGACGGCGGGGCGGACGCGGGCGGCGAGGTCGGCGAAGCCGGGCAGGGCCACGGCGGGCTGGCTGATGGCGGGCACGCTGATCGCGCCGTTCTGGTTCCCCATCTGGGCGTTGGCGGGGTGGCCCTGCCAGAGGATCATGCCGCTCAGCGCGGTGCCGGCCATGAGGGCGCCGGCGAGGCCGGCACGCAGGCGGCGGGTGTTGATCGGGCTCTTCATGGTGGTCTCCATTTCAGGCGCGGGGCGGAGGCCCCGCTGACGGACGCAACCTGACCCGCCGACGCTGGAGGCATTCGGGAAGCACCATGACAAAGTTGTCAGAGTTGTCGTGGCGTGCCGGCCGCGTTGCGGCCGGACTCTCGGAGGGCCGCGCTACTTGCCCGGCCGCAAATCCAGCACCGCGCATAGCCCCGTGCCGCCCGCGCCCGTCTCCAGCCGCAGCGTGCCGCCATGCGCCTTGGCCGCCGCCGAGACCAGCGCGAGGCCGAGGCCCGTGCCCGGCGTGGAGCGGCTGCGGTCCAGGCGATGGAAGCGGCGTGTCACGGCCGCGCGCTCGCTCTCCGGAATGCCCGGCCCGTCATCCTCGACCTCGATCACCGGGCCGGGCCTGAGGCGCAGCGTGATGCGCGGGCCGCCATGGGTGATGGCGTTCTCGATCAGGTTCACCACCGCCTGGCGCAGCAGCCCCGCATCGCCGGCGACGGTGACGCCCGGCGCGATCTCGCGCCTCAGGCCATGGCCCGATTCCTCGGCCACGGCCTCCATCACCTCGGCGCATTCGCCGAGCAGCGTGGTGAGGTCCACCGGCGAAAAACTCTCGCGCAGCACGCCGCTTTCGGCGCGCGCGATCCGGAGCAGCGCCGCGAAGCTCGCCAGCACGGAGTCGAGTTCCTCCAGCGCACGCTCCATCACCTCGGTATCGCGCAGCGGATCGCGCGGCGAAGCGAGCGCGCCCTCCAGCAATTGCCTGAGGCGCGAGAGCGGGCTGCGAAGGTCATGCGCGATGTCGTCCGTCACCTGGCGCTGCGCCTGCATCAGCGCCTCGATGCGGCCGAGCAGCGCGTTGAAGGTGGCGGTCAGCCGGTCGAATTCGTCGCCTCGGCCGGAGAGCGGCAGGCGGCGCGTCAGGTCGCCCTCCATCACGCCGAGCGCCGCGGTGCGCGCGCCGGCGAGCCGCTGCTCCATCCGCCCCGCCGCGATGAAGCCCAGCAGCAGGGCCAGCACCGCCGCGACGCCGCCCGCGATGGGAGGCGTCCAGGCGAGCGCGGAGGCCGCGCGATCCACCGGCGTCAAATCGGCCGCGACCAGCAGCGTGGCGCCGCCGGGCAGGTTGCCGCCCAGCACGCGCAGGCTTGGCCGCTCGCCCGTGCCGGGGAGGTTGGCGAAGCCGCGCAGCGCGGGCAGCGCCTCGGGGATGCGCCCGGCGATAGGGCGGCCATCGGGCGCCAGCAGCGCGACGAAGAGCGGCCCGCGCCGCCGCGTATAGGCCTCGACCGCCAGTGCCAGCCCGCGCAGGCCGAATTCCTCATATTCGCGCAGGAAGCCATCCGCCTCGGCGGCGATGGCGAGGTCGAGCTGCTGGCGCAGCGCCGCCTCCGCCCGCAGCCAGCCCCAGCCCGAACCGAGCAGCGAGAGCACCAGCATCACCACGGCCGAGGCGGTGGCGGCGCGCAGCGCGAAGCTGCCCCCTTTGTTGGTGATGGGCCGGATCACGCTTCGGGCGCCTGCAGCGCATAGCCCGCGCCGCGCACGGTGCGGATCATGGGCGGCTCGCCCGGCAGGTCGAGCTTGCGGCGCAGGCGGCTGACATGCACGTCCACCACGTTGGTGGTCGGGTCGAAGCTGAAATCCCAGACCTTTTCCAGCAGCATGGTGCGCGTCACCACCTGGCCGGCATGGCGCAGCAGGTATTCCAGCAGGCGCCATTCGGTGGGCATGAGGTCCAGCTTGCGCGCGCCGCGGGTCGCCACGCGCGTCAGCAGATCCATCCTGAGATCCCCAAGCGTGAGCACGGATTGCTCGGCCGGTGGCCCGGCCGGGCGGCGGGCCAGCGCGCGGATGCGCGCGCGCAATTCCGCGAAGGCGAAGGGCTTGGCCAGGTAGTCATCGGCGCCCGCCTCCAGCCCCTCCACGCGCTTTTCCACCTCGCCCAGCGCGGTCAGCACCAGGATGGGCGTCGTGATCTTCGCCATCCGCAGCGCGCGGATGATGGAGAGCCCGTCCGGGCCGGGCAGCATGCGGTCCGTCACGATGATGTCGAAGGGCTCGCCCATCGCGAGGAAGAGGCCGTCGCGGCCATTGGCCGCGTGGTCCACCACATGCCCCTCCTCGCGCAGGCCCTTGGCGATATAGGCCGCGGTGGTCTCGTCATCCTCGATGAGGAGGATCCGCACGTCTTGCGCCCCTCGGGGCTCAGCTCAGCATCTGGCCGCCATCCACCACGATGGTGTGGCCCGTCACCCAGCCCGCCAGCGGCGAGGCG
Source organism: Sediminicoccus rosea (assembly GCF_033547095.1). Lineage (NCBI taxonomy): Bacteria > Pseudomonadati > Pseudomonadota > Alphaproteobacteria > Acetobacterales > Roseomonadaceae > Sediminicoccus > Sediminicoccus rosea. Next base: position 658,174 of record NZ_CP137852.1, read on the forward strand.
AGGAAGAGGACCACATTCGCCACCTCCTCCGGCTTGCCCATGCGGCCGAAGAGGATGGAGGCCAGCGTCTTGTTGTAGAGCGCGGGGTTCTCCGTCTTGCGCTTCTCCCAGCTGCCGCCGGGGAATTCGATGGAGCCCGGCGCCACGCCATTCACGCGGATGCCGTCCGGCGCGTAGGTCGCCGCCTGGGACTGCGTGTAGTTGATCAGCAGCGCCTTCACGGCGGCATAGGCCGGCCCGCGCACCGAAGGCCCGAAGCCCGAGATGGAGGAAAGGTTGATGATGTTGCCGCGGCTCTCCTTCAGCGCGGGCAGGGCGGCGGCGGTGGCGCGGAAGGTGGCCAGCACGTCCACGTTGAGCGCGGCGGCCCAGCCTTCCTCGGTGTCGGTCATGCCGAAGCCGGAGGCGTTGTTCACCAGCACGTCGCAGCCGCCGAGCGCGGCCACGGCCTCCGCGATGTAGCGCTTCACCGCCGCGCCATCGCCCAGGTCGCAGGTCGCCGCATGCGCCTTCGGGCCCAGCTCGGCCTTGGTCGCGGCCAGCGCCTCGGCGCCGCGCGCGCAGATGGACACGGCGGCGCCCGCCTGCGCGAAGCCCAGCGCCACGCTGCGGCCGATGCCCTTGCTGCCGCCACAGACGATGACGCGCTTTCCGGTGAAGTCGAAGCTCATGCGGGGTTTCCTTGCCCAGTGGTTGAAGCGATGGCCGGCCGGCGCCGGCGGAGGCGGGTGAGGCCGTAGGCGAGGGCGATGCCGGCCGCGAGGATCGCGATCCCCACCAGCGGCCGGTAGAACAGCCAGCCGATCGCCATGATGGTCGGCGCGATGACCAGCGCCAGGACCGCCGCCAGCAGGGCCGTGCCGAAGCCCACGATGCTGCCGATGAAGGGAACCACATCGGCGAGGACGCGGAACGGATTGAAGATGACGAGGAAGCCCAGGAACATCAAGACGAGGCCGGCCAGCCGCATCAGCCAGGTGAAAAGGCGGTTCTCGTCATGCGCCTGCTGGAACATCACCGCCGCCGGCACCCGCCCGGGCTGGATCATGAAGAGCGCGTCGCCGGCACGGGTGGCATAGGGGCCGAAGCCATCGCCCATCTGCGCGCCGATCACCGAGAGCGCGCCGGGATTGGCCACGCGCCATGTGATCCGCAGGTCGCCCACGCGCGGGTTGCCGGGGTCCTGGCCGATGTAGCGCCCGCCATCCGCATTGCCGCCGGGAATGGAGAGGGGCGTCTCGGTGGGCACGCCGTTCAGCTGGGTGTCGGAGATCTGGAAGCCGCCCAGCATGACGCGCTCTGCATTGAAGCTGCGCGTCGCGTAGCGGGCCTGCGGGTTCTGGTGCCCGTCCGGCTGGCGGAAATTGGCCGAATCGAAGCGCCCTTCGGCCCAGACGCGGCGATAGCTGTAGGTGGTGACCGTCTCCTGCCCACCGCCGAGGCGCGTGCGCGTCTCGCTGCTCGTCTGTTCCTGCCACTGATACATCTCGACCGTGCGGGTCAGGCGCAGCGTGCCCTCGGGCGGCACCACCTGCAGGTCCGGATCGCGCGGCGTCCGGGCCACGCGCGTCGGCCCCACCACATGCACCAGCATCCCCTCATGCGCCGGATCGGGCCGGTCGGGCGAGACGGTGCGGATCACGCCGGCCCCCTCATCCAGAGAGCGCGCGGTCTGGATGGCGCGGCCCTCGTTCCAGAAGAGGAGGAAGCCCGCGACGGGCAGCAGGATCAGGCCGAACAGGATCCCGACGAGGGCATTGCCCAGGCGCTGAAACCAGGATTGGTGGGTGACCTCCGTGAAACTGCTTCCGCCGCTGCTGTCGCTGAAGCTGTCCTGGTAGGACCCTCCCGGGTCATGACTGCCTGAATCGCCGGACATCACCTTTCCCCTCGCGCATTGCCGCGCAGCAAGGCTTGATCCGCCGGCTTTGTCCAGCCTTGACCTTGCGCCGCGGGCGGGCCATCGCCCCCGCATGGCCGCCCCCCCGCTTCTTCTCCTCGACGCGATCCGATTCACCCTGGGCAATGCGCCGATCCTCTCCGGCGCCGCGCTCTCCGTCTCGCCCGGGGAGCGCCTCGCGCTGGTCGGGCGCAACGGCAGCGGCAAGTCCACCCTGCTCCGCATCGCCGCCGGCGAGCTGGAGCCCGAGGGCGGCACGCGCTTCCTCCAGCCCGGCGCCACGCTGCGCTACCTGCCGCAGGAGCCCGACCTCTCCGGCCATGCGACGGTGGAGGACTATGTGATGTCCGGCCTCGGCCCGGCCGATGACCCGCACCGCGCCCGCGCCCTGCTGGAGGGGCTGGGCCTGACGGGGAACGAGGGCACGGCGCGGCTTTCGGGCGGCGAGGCGCGGCGCGCCGCACTCGCCCGTGCCCTGGCGCCCCAGCCCGACATCCTGCTGCTGGATGAGCCGACCAACCACCTCGACCTGCCCGCCATCGAATGGCTGGAGGCGGAGCTGGCCAGCCTGCGCGGCGCGCTGGTGCTGATCAGCCATGACCGGCGCTTCCTCTCGCGCCTCTCGCGCGCGACGCTCTGGCTGGACCGTGGCGTCACACGGCGGCTCGATCGCGGCTTCGGCGAGTTCGAGGCCTGGCGCGAGGAGCAGCTGGAGCTGGAGGAGCAGGCGGCGCACAAGCTCGGCCGGCAGATCGCGCGCGAGGAGCATTGGCTGCGGCACGGCGTCTCCGCCCGGCGCAAGCGCAACATGCGCCGCGTGGGGGAGTTGCACGCGCTGCGCCAGGCCCGGCGGGACCGCATCCGGCCCACCGGCACGGTGCAGATGCAGGCGGCGGAGGCCGCGTCCTCCGGCCAGCTCGTCATCACGGCCGAGGGGGTCACCAAATCCTGGGGCGAGCGGCGCGTGGTGCGGGACTTCTCCACGCGCATCCTGAAGGGGGACCGCATCGGCATCGTCGGCGCCAATGGCGCGGGCAAGACGACGCTGCTGAACATCCTGATCGGCCAGCTGGCGCCCGATGCCGGGACGGTGAAGCTCGGCAGCAACATCGCCATGGCGACGCTGGACCAGCTCCGTGCCGCGCTGGACCCCGACCGCACCCTGGCCGACACGCTGACCGAAGGCCGCGGCGACCAGGTCTGGGTCGGCGGCAAGCCGCGCCACGTCATCGGCTACATGCAGGACTTCCTCTTCATCCCGGATCAGGCGCGCACCCCCGTGGGCAAGCTCTCGGGCGGCGAGCGCGGGCGGCTGCTGCTGGCGCGCGCGCTGGCGGCACCCTCCAACCTGCTGGTGCTGGACGAGCCGACCAACGACCTCGACCTCGAAACGCTGGACCTGCTGGAGGAACTGCTGGCCGACTATGCCGGCACCGTCCTGCTGGTCAGCCATGACCGCGACTTCCTGGACCGCGTCTGCACCGGCATCCTGATGGCCGAGGGCGATGGGCGCTGGCAGGACTATGCCGGCGGCTACACCGACATGCTCACGCAGCGCGGCGAGGGGGTGACGGCGCGGGTGGTGGCGAGGCCCGCGCGCGAGGCGACGGCGCCGCGCCCGGCCGCCGCGCCGGCCACGCCCGCCCGGAAGATGAGTTTCAAGGACCAGCACGCGCTGGCCACGCTGCCGGCGACCATGGAGAAGCTCCAGAAGGAAATCGGCGTGCTGCGGAACTGGCTGGCCGACCCCGGCCTCTATGCGCGCGACCCCAAGGGCTTCACCCAGCGGACCGAGGCGCTGGCCGAGCGCGAGGCGGCGCTGGCCGCCGCCGAGGAGGAGTGGCTGCGGCTGGAGATGCTGCGGGAGAGCCTGGAGGCCTGAACGGCCCGCCTTCCCGCCGGCCGCGCCGCGTCAGGAACGCCCGCCACGGCCTGGCGCGCCGCCAGCGTCGCGGCCGCGGCCGCCATGGCTGGCCTCGCCCCCCTTGCGCCCGGCCTCGGCGGCCAGCTCGGGATCCTTCGAGAAGCTGCGATCCTCGGGCGCGACGGCCTTGCCGCCCTTGCGTCCCGCCTGGGCGGCGAGTTCGGGGTCCTTCGAGAAGCTCCGCCGCTCGGGCGCCACGCTCTGGCCGCCCTTGGAGGCGATCTCCTGCCGCTTCTTCTCATCCATCGCCGCGAAGCCACGCGCGCTGCGGCCCTGCTTCGGCTTGTCCGACATGTGCCCGGTTCCCTGATGATTGGGTCGCTCGCCCCACCATGATGGTCGCGAGCCCATGGAACCGCGCCGCAAAGCCAAGGTTACTTGGATGGACTGCTTAATTCGAAGTCACGGGCCACGGCCATTCTTGCCGCATGTAACCTTTCCCTGGCCTGGGGGTTGTTTTCCCGCATCAGGCAGGAGAGCGATGATGGCGAAATCCCCCAGGCAGCCCCCGGGCCCGGCGCCGGACGCGCCCGCCGCGCCACCGGGCCCGCACCCCTTGCACCGGCCCGACGAGCGCAAGGAGGGCGGCCCCGATTTCGGGAAGGCGGAAGGCCAGGCCGAGGCGCAGGAGCGTGCCGCGCGGGATGCGGCCCGCGGCGCCCATCCGAGGCTGCGCCGCAAGCCGGCGCGCGCGCCGTGACGCCGCCCGGCCGCTACTCCTCGAGCATGTGCCCGAAGCGCTCGGCCTTGGTGGCGAGGTAGCGGTCATTCACGCCATTGCCGGCGAAGGCGTGCTGCTCGCGCGTCACCACCTCGATCCCGCAGGCGGCGAGGCCGGCGAGCTTGTCCGGGTTGTTCGTCAGCAGCCGCACGCGCGGTGCGTCGAGCAGGCGCAGCATGGTGGCGGCGACCAGGAAGTTGCGCTCATCCGCGCCATAGCCCAGGGCGCGATTGGCATCGAGCGTGTCGAGCCCCTGGTCCTGCAGCGTATAGGCGCGCAGCTTGTTGACGAGGCCGATGCCCCGCCCCTCCTGCGCCAGGTAGAGCAGGATGCCCGCGCCATCGGCGGCCATGCGGCGCAGCGCGCCCTTGAGCTGCGGCCCGCAATCGCAGCGCAGCGAACCCAGCAGGTCCCCCGTGAAGCATTCGGAATGCAGCCGGACCAGCGGCGCGCCGCCTTGCGCCAGCACCGCCTCCGGCTCGCCCACCAGCATGGCCAGGTGCTCGATGCCGCCATCGGCGGCGCGGAAGGCGATGATGCGGGTCTCGGGCGCATCCTCCAGCGGCACCCGCGCCTCGCCCACACGGCGCAGCGAGGTCGCGACGGAGGCCGGATAGGCCTGCACCTCGGCGGCGGAGACGCGCAGCAGCCCGGGCGCCTCGGCGGCGGCCGGCGCCGGGCTGGCCACCAGCGCGGGCAGGAGGCGGCCGAGCTTGGCCAGCGCCAGCGCCGGCGCGGCCAGCGCGGGCAGGGTGGCGCGCTCCAGCGCCTGGCCATCGCCCAGCAACAGCTCGGCCGTCGGGTCGGCGAAGGCGCGCAGGCGCTCGGGCGCGGTCAGCCCGGCCGGCAGGCGCAGCGCCACCGCGCCCTCATCCGGGGCGTTGAGCGGCACCGGCCGCTGCAGCACGGCCGAGGCCCGGACCGGGGAGAGCAGCAGCACCGGGGCGGCGCCGGAGAGCGCGGCCATCTCGGTCAGGCCCTGGGCGCCGACGGTTTCCGCCGCGGCCACCAGCAGCGCGGCCCCGTCGCCCTCGATGAGGACGGGCGTGCCGCGCCGCAGCTCGGACACCGCGCGGTGCACGGCGCGCAGCGCGAGCGTCTCGGCCGAGGGCGGCCGCGGGGCCGCAAGGCCGGAAGGGAGAAAGGCGGTGTTTCGCATTCAGCGGATATCCTGCATCGCGCAAAGTCTACGCTGGAATGTGGCGATTGGATGCCGGCTGGCAGGGGGGCGCCACGAAACTTTCTTAACCCTCCCACCCGGCCTAAGGTTGCGTGGAGCATTTCCCCCACCGGACCGGAGGTGCTACTCTGTTCAGGAACCGTTCAAGTGATGGCCCCGCCATGCCTGGCAACCGCCGGATCCTTCTGCTGACCGAGGACGCCACGCTGGCCGCCTTGCTGCCGCAGCGGCTCGAGCAGGAATCCGCCGCCGGCCGCCGTTTCGAGGTGGAAGCCAGCGCGCCGGAGCCGGGCCTCGCCCAGCTGGCCGAGGCCGCGGGCCGCATTGACGCCACCCTCCTGGACGCCGCGGCCAGCCCCGGCCCCGCCCATTGGGGGCGCCTGCTGCGCGAGGCCGGGGGCGGCCGCCCCGTGCTTCTGCTGGGCGGCGAGGCCGAGCCCCTGCCCGAGGGCATCACCGAGCGCATCGCCAAGCCGGTCCGTACGCCCGAGCTTCTGGCCCGGCTGCACGCCGTGCTCGCGGTCTTCGAGGCCTCGCCCGAGGCGGCCATCCCGCTCGCCGGCTATGCCTTCCACCCCGCCTCGAAGCTGCTGGAGGGCAAGGGCGGCGCCCGCATCCGGCTGACCGAGAAGGAGGCCGCGATCCTGCTCTACCTGCACCGGGCGGGCGGCCGGCCGGTGCCGCGCGCCGAATTGCTGGGCGAGGTCTGGGGCTATTCCAGCGCCGTCACCACCCACACGCTGGAGACGCATGTCTATCGCCTGCGCCGCAAGATCGAGCCCGACCCCCAGCAGGCCCGCCTGCTGCTGACCGATGAGGGCGGCTACCGGCTCGGCACGTGAGGCGCCCGCTCAATCCGGCCCGCGATAGGATTCCGTCGCAAGCCGCCCCGGCAGTTCGAGGCGCGCCGCCAGCCCACCCAGCCGGGCGGAACGGTCCAGGGTGATGTGCCCGTCATAGAGCGCGGCGAGGTCCGCGACGATGGCGAGGCCGAGGCCCGAGCCGGGCTTCGCCTCGTCCAGCCGCACCCCGCGCAGCAGCGCCGCCCCGTCCTCGCCTTCCGGCAGGCCGGGCCCGTCATCCGCCACCTCGATCGCGATGCGGCCAGGGCTGGCGGGCGCCACCCGCACCGTCACCTGGCTGTTCCCGTATTTGCAGGCATTCTCCATCAGGTTGCCCAGCATCTCGGTCAGGTCCTGGCTGTCGGCGCGGATCCGGGCATCGGCGTCGCCCGTCACGCGGATGACGATGCCGCGCGCCGCCGTCAGCCGGCGCAGCGCCGTCGCCAGCGCCTCGGCCAGGGCCAGCGGCATGCATTCGGCACCCGCACTGCCGGCGAGCGCCCCCGCGCGGGCGCGGCGCAGGTGATGCTGCACGAGGCGCTCCAGCGTGGCCGACTGCGCCCGCGCCCCCGGAAGATCTCCGGATTCCAACGCATTTCGCAGCACCGCGATCGGCGTCTTCAGCGCATGGGCCAGGTTGCCGACATGGTTCCGGGCGCGGTCCACCGTCGCGCGGTTCTGCTCGATCAGCGCCTCGATCTCGGCCACCAGCGGCGCGATCTCGGCGGGTGCCACCACGTCCATGTGCTGGCGCCGCCCCTCGCGCACCTCGGCCAGTTCCTGTTGCGTGCGGCGCAGCGGGCGCAGGCCCCAGAGCACCAGCAGCGCCACCACCGCGACCAGGCCGGTGCCGAGCAGCGCGAAGGCGAGGATCACGTTCTGCCGGAGCGAGGCGATCTCCTCATCCGTGCCCTCGCGCGCGACGGCGACCTGCACGGTGATGGGCACCAGGCCGAAGCGGCCCTCCAGCTGCACATCCCGCTCCAGCAGCCGCAGCCGTTCGGAGCGCGGGCCCTCCACGTCGCGCGCGCGCACGCCCTCCGGCTCGCGCAGCGGTGGCAGCAGGCGGGAATCCCAGAGCGAGCGGGAGGTGGCCTGGCTGCCGCCCGGGCCGGTGATCTGCCAGTAATGGCCCGAGAGCGGGCGTTCGAACTCGGGATCGGCCAGGGGGCGGGTCAGGATCGGGCCGGCCGAGGGGTCGAAGGCGGTGGCGGCCACCACCGCGTCGAGCAGGCTGCCCAGCCGCGCATCGGCCGCCGTCTCGATCTGGCGTTCATCGGTGCGGATCACGAACCAGCCCATCAGGCCGAGGCCCAGCGCGACCCAGAGGGTGGTGAGCAGCAGCAGCCTTTGGGTGAGGGACTTCAACCTGCGCCGGCACCGGCGGTCGAGGCCGGGATCAGCCGATAGCCCTGGCCGCGCACCGTCTCGATCAGCTGGTCCCCGAGCTTGCGCCGCAGGCGGGCCACGATGACTTCCAGCGTGTTGGAATCGCGGTCGAAATCCTGGGCGTAGAGGTGCTCGGTCAGCTCGGTCTTGGAGATCGGCCGGCCGGCATGCAGCGCGAGATAGGCCAGCATGCCGTATTCCAGCGCCGTCAGCCGCACCGCCTGCCCATTGCGCGAGACGGCGCGGGCGGCGGTGTCGAGCCGCACCTCGCCGAAGACCAGCTCGGTCTTGGCGACGCCGTTGGAGCGGCGGATCAGCGCGTTCAGCCGCGCCACCAGCTCGGCCATGGCGAAGGGTTTGGCAAGATAGTCGTCGGCGCCGGCATTCAGCCCCTCGACCTTCTCGGTCCAGGAATCGCGGGCGGTGAGGATGAGGACGGGCATGGCGCGCTCGGCCGCGCGCCAGCGGCGCAGCACGGTGAGCCCATCCACCCGCGGCAGGCCGAGATCGAGCACCACGGCGTCATAGGGCTCAGTCTCGCCGAGGTAGAGGGCTTCCTCGCCATCCATCGCCCCATCCACCGCGAAGCCGGCCTCGGTGAGGCCCGTGCGCAGTTGCTGGTGCAGTTCGGGGCTGTCTTCGACGATCAGGAGGCGCATGGGGCGGAAGATGCGCGGCGGTGAGGCCGGCGTCCAGCCTTGTTCCGGCAGCGTGTCAGCGCAGGGGCTGGCGGGGCTGGGCCTCGCCCGGCACGCGCTCCTGCACCGGCCCGCGGGAGCGCACGAGCGCGCCGGTGGAGGCGTCCAGCTCGACGACGAAGATCCGCCCGTTCGGCGGCAGGATCTTCAGCTCATAAAGCCATTGCGTGTCGTCCCGCTCCAGGTCGGCCTCGATCACGCGGCCGCGGAAGCGGCGCTCCACCTCGGCCAGGAGATCAGAGAGCGGGCGGATCTGGCCCGCCTCAAGCGCCGCGCGGGCGCGGTCATGATCGCGCCGCTCCTGCGCCGCCGACTGGACCGGGACCGCGAGGAGCAACGGTGCCAGGGCACACAGAAAGACAGGAAGGCGAAGCCGCATGCCCACCCTTGGAATGCAGTGGCTGAACGATGGCTGAATCATGGCATCAGGAGAGGTTCAGGATGAGGGCGGTATAGAATCTCTACCTTGGGTTGTCGCGGCACCCCGCAAAGCCACCGGAAGACGGTCAGTCTGGCGTTGTCCCGGTCGGCGTGGCCCCGACGGCATTCGCGGGGCGGACGGGACGGGATTGGAGTCGGTCATGATGTTCAGCAGCTTCGCACATGTCTCGCCGCACCTGCTGGGCCTCTTCATGCTCGCCCTGGCCTGCGTGCCCCTGGTCTTCGTGGTGCAGGATCGCAAGCGGCGGGCGGCGGAGCAGAAGCGGATGACGCAGCTGCGGCGCGAGGCCCGCGTGGCGGCCGAGCTGCAGGGCCGTGGGCCGCAGCAGCCTCTGGTGGATGGCTGGGTGAGCCAGGCGCCGCGCTGAGGCGCCCGGCTCCGCAGTCAGGCGTCAGAGAATCCGGCAGGCCTCGTCGAATTCCAGGCGCGGGCCGCGCTCAAAGATCCCGGCCGGGTCGCCATGGCCAAGATTGACCAGGAAGTTCGACTTCCATCCGGTATCGGCGAAGAACAGGTCATCCACCTTCATGTTGTCGAAGCCGCTCATCGGCCCGACATCGAGGCCGAGCGAGCGCGCCGCCAGCATCAGGTAGGCGCCCTGCAGCGTGCCGTTGCGCATCGCCGTCGTATCCGCCAGCGACCAGTTGCCGGCGAACCAGCTCCGCGCATCCGCATGCGGAAAGAGCTTGGGCAGCTGGTCGTAGAATTTCGGGTCATGCGCGACGATGACCGTGACCGGCGCCGTCATCGTCTTCTCGATGTTGCCGGGGGAGAGCGCCTCCTTGAGCTTCGCCTTCGCCGCATCGCTCGTCAGGAAGGCGAAGCGCGCGGGTGAGGCGTTGGCGCTGGTCGGCCCCCATTTCAGCAGGTCATACAGCGCGCGGAGCGTCTCCTCCGCCACCGGCTTGTCCTGCCACTTGTTCTGCGTGCGGGCCGTGCGGAAGAGCTGGTCCAGCGCGGCGGCGTCGAGGGCGCCCGTCATTTACGCCTCGACCTGCTCGACGCCCATCACCTCGGGCACGTAGTGGCGCAGCATGTTCTCCACGCCATGCTTCAGCGTGGCGCGCGAGGAGGGGCAGCCCGAGCAGGCGCCTTGCATCTTCAGCTTCACGATGCCGTCGCGGAAGCCGCGGAACACGATGTCCCCGCCATCGCCGGCCACGGCCGGGCGGACGCGCTGGTCCAGCAGCTCCTTGATCTGAGCGACCGCCTCGGCATCGGCCGGGTCGAAATCCTCGGCCGCATCCTCGCCCACGCCCTCGATCACCGGCAGCTCGGCCAGGAAATGCTCCATCACCGCGCCCAGCACCTGCGGCCGCAGCGCCTGCCACTCCGTCGTGTCGAACTTCGTGACCGTGATGAAATCGGCGCCGAAGAACACGCGCGCCACACCCTCCAGCGCCAGCAGACGCGTCGCCAGCGGCGAGCGGGAGGCGTCGTCGCCCACCACGAAATCGGCGGTGCCGGCCTGGCCCATCACGTCGCGGCCGGGCAGGAATTTCAGCGTGGCGGGGTTGGGCGTGCTTTCGGTCTCGATGAACATGGCGTGTTCCTGGCGGGGAAATTTTTGACAGGACCTATGTGGTCCTGTTTGCAGGCCCGTGCAAGCTGGAGCGTGTGGCACGCGCCTTGCGCTGCCTGCCGGGCCGACCGGCAGAGCCGCCCTGGGAGCCCGCGATGCAAGACCCGATCCGCCTGGCCTTCCGCCCCACCGGAAGCCTCAGCGTCCCGCCCCCGCCCGACCGCGGGCCCGAACTCGGCCCTGAGGAGGCCATCCCGATCCCGGGGGAGATGACCTTCGACGAAATCGTGGAAGGCCTGAACCCCCTGCACCATCTGCCGGGGGTGGGCATGATCTACCGGGCCGTGACCGGCACCGAGATCCATCCCACCATGCGGGCGCTGGGCGCCGGCCTTACCGGCGGCGCCCTCGGCATGGCACTCGCCGGCGTCATGTCCGCCATCGAGATGACCCAGCCGTTCGAACGCATCCGCGCCGCCTGGAACAACGAACCCGATCCGCTCAACCTGGCCCGCCAGCCGGCCAACCCCATGGACGTCGCTCAGGCCTACCAACGCTGGAGCACCCTCGCGAACCCCACCCAACTCGCCGCCGCCACCGCCGCCGCCACCGCCGCCGCGCGCGCGACGGGGTGAGGCGCCGCCCCTACCCGCGTGCGCCGAAGATGGCGGAGCCGACGCGGACATGGGTGGCGCCGTGGCGGATGGCGATCTCGAAATCGCCGCTCATGCCCATCGAGAGGGTCTTGAGGCCGTGGCGGGCGGCGATCTGCGCGAGAAGATCGAAATGGGGGGCGGGGTCCTCCGCCGCCGGGGGGATGCACATGAGCCCGAGGATGGGCAGGGCGTGAGTGGCGCGGCAGAGGGTGATGAACGCATCGGCCTCGTCCGGCAGGATGCCGGCCTTCTGCGGCTCGGCGCCGGTATTGACCTGGATGAGCAGGTCCGGCCGGCGGCCTTCCTTCTGCATGGCCTCGGCGAGGGCGAGGGCGAGCTTCGGGCGGTCCAGGGTTTCGATGACGTCGGCCAGGCGCACGGCGTCGCGCGCCTTGTTGGTCTGCAGCGGGCCGATGATGTGCAGGCGCAGGTCCGGGTGGGCGGCACGCAGCTGCGGGAATTTCGCGGCGGCCTCCTGCACGCGGTTCTCACCGAAGACACGTTGCCCGGCGGCGAGCGCGGCCTCGACCGCCTCCACCGGATTGGTCTTGGAGACGGCGACGAGCTGCGCGGCGCCCGGCGGGCGCCCCGCGGCGGCGGCGGCGGCCTCGATTCGGGCGCGGATTCGGGTCAGGTTGGCGGCGATGTCATCGAACATGCGTCTTAGAATAAGGAGAGGCGGCGCCAGCGCCATCCTGTCCCCTTGCCAGCGCCCTTCTTGCCCGGCGGTCTGGCTGTTGAGCGACCCGGGGCGCCTGGCGGACCCCTCGCCTCTGCTGCGCGGCTTGCCGCGGGGCGCGGCGGTGCTGCTGCGCGGGGCGCCGCCGGAGGTGGCGGAGCGGGTGGCCCGGCTGTGCCGGCGCCGGGGGCTCGTGCCGCTGGTCTCGGGTGAGGGGCGGCTTGCGCTGCGAATCGGCGCAGGGCTGCACGTGCCCGACCGGGCGCCGACGCGCGGCCTGCTGCCCTTCCTGCTGAATCGGCGCGGCGCCTTGCTTTCGGCGGCGGTGCATGGCCGGGCGGGGCTGGCGCGGGCGCGGCGGCTCGGGGCCGATGCGGTGCTGGTTTCGCCGGTCTTTCCGACGGCGAGCCATCCGGGCGCGCCCGCCTTGGGTCCCTTGCGCTGGGCGGCGCTGGCGCGTGCGGCCGGCCGGCCGGCGGTGGCGCTGGGGGGCATGTCGGCGCGGGCGATGCGACGGCTGCCAAGGGGGCTGGCGGCCGGCTGGGCCGGAATTGGCGTCTGGAAGGATTGTGTCCTGCGGGACACAGTGTCTCAGGGAAGTCGCGTTCCGGCGTCAAAGCCGGTTGCCCGGCCGCAATCCACCAACGCATAGTCCGCCCCGGACCCAGTGATCATTGGGTTGTGGAGTGTTTCCGGCTTGGCCCGGTTCCTTTGCAACCCGGAGGGTTACGGCCTCTTCCAGAGATGGAGGGGGAGGGTCAGGGGAACCAGCCGGCTCCGGCCGGCACGTGAGGAGAGTATAACATGCGCAAGATTTTGCTGGGCACGACGGCAGTCGTCTCGGCGGTCGTGGGCGCTGCCGTTATGGCACCCCAGGCCTCCGCTCAGGAAGCGCCGACCGTTCGTCTCGGTGGCTTCTTCCGGGCCTACTATGGCTATGTGAACCAGACCAGCCAGCAGTCGCAGGTCACGACCGGCCAGCTGAACAACGGTTCGTCCTCGGGCCTGCCGACCAACGTCGGCTCCGGCACGCAGAACGTTCCGCCCGATGGCGTGAACAACGCCCGCATCGGCAAGAACGACATCTCGACCGACGCCGGCATCGACGTGATCGTGAACGGCAAGCTGGCCAACGGCCTGACCTACGGCGCGCAGATCTCGCTGAACAGCAGCGGTCTCGAGGGTCGTCAGGTGCTCGGTGGCCGTTCGTCCGCCGGCAAGACGACCGTCCAGGTCGACGAGATGTACGCCTTCATCGCCCACCCGCGCTTCGGTCAGGTTCGCTTCGGTGACGAAGACGGCGTCATGGGCGGCCTGATGAACTCGGGCTGGGTGCAGGGCTTCGGCACGGGTGGCGTGCACGGTTCCTGGGAGTCCTTCGTGACCCGCCAGGCCGGTGGCCGCACGACGACCGCCCCGGGTGGTCTGGGTGACAACTCCAAGATCATCTACATGACGCCGCAGTGGGCCGGTTTCGACTTCGGTGCGTCGTACGCCCCGAACGCGAACATCGGTGAGGACGTCGGCTGCCCGAACAACGCCAACTCCGGCTACTGCGACCGCGCCTATGCCTTCACCGGCGCCCGCAACTTCGGCATCTACGCCGCCGGCCCCGAGCAGGCTGCCCGCCGCAACGAGTTCCAGGTTGCCGCCCGTTGGCGTGGTAACGTGGGTGGCGTCGGCATCGCCGGCACCGTTGGCTACATCAACGCCAGCGCCGCTCGCGACATGACCACGATGGGTCAGCAGTACCGCGTGTTCAACAACATGAACATCTGGCAGGCGGGCCTCCAGGCCAGCTACGCCGGCTTCACGGTTGGTGCGAACTACACCTACGGTGACTACAACTTCTTCTGGGGCAACACCCTGCGTGGTGACCGTCCCGCGGAGCAGCTGGTCATCGGTGGTCAGTACGTGGTCGGCCCCGTCACCGTGGGTGCGAACTTCGTGACCGGCCTCTTCGAGGGTGGCACGCGCAACACGATCACGGAAGTGAACGGCGGCACGGCCTTCGCGTTCGGCACGAACGCCAACCCGGCGAACGTGAACACCAGCACCAACGCCGCGACCATGCGTCGCTGGGGTCTGGGCGCCGGTGCGAACTATCGCCTGGCCCCCGGCATGGATCTGATCGCCGAGTACGTCTACTACTCGGTGCGTGAGCAGGGCCGTGACCTCGACCCGAACCGCCAGGGCATCCAGAGCCGCGCGTTCAGCAATGTGTTCCTGACGGGCGTGCGCCTGGCCTTCTGAGCCAGACTCACCGCGTCACAGAACGTGACCTGGGAGGGGGCGACGGGACATCCCGTCGCCCCTTTTCTTTTGGGTTCCGCTCCAGTAAGTCATCCGGCCATGATCCAGATCGCACGCCCGATTCTCCCGCTCTGCCTCGGTCTCGCGCTGCTGGCCGGCTGTTCCGGCGGACGCCAGGTTGGCAATGAGGAATATGGCACGGACAACCGGCGCGAACTCGCGCTGCGCCAGACCGGCGCCGCGACCGATTCCGGCCTCGTCGTCTTCGGCGTGGATCGCTCGCGTCAGGCGCGGGAAGCCGCGGCCGGCGCCGGTGCCGGCATGACGGTGAACGCCTTCCTCTGGCGTGCCACGCTCGACACGCTGTCCTTCATGCCGCTCGCCAGCGCCGACCCCTTCGGCGGCGTGATCATCACCGACTGGTATTCGCCGCCCCAGGCCGAGGGCGAGCGTTTCAAGGCGACGGCCTATGTGATCGGCCGCCAGCTCCGTTCGGACGGCGTGCGCGTGCAGGTGTTCCGCCAGGTGCAGCGCGGCAACCAGTGGGTGGACGCCCCGGCCTCGACGGCCACGAATTCGGAAATGGAAGACCGGGTGCTGGCCCGTGCGCGTGAGCTGCGCAGCCAGTCGGCCGGGCGCTAGACCCTCGCCGGGCCCTGACCGGGCTCGACTGCTGCCGCCTGGGCGGCTCCGGCCCCTTAGCCGGAATGGGAAGCGAAAACCGCCGCGGTGGGCCCACCGCGGCGGTTCGCATTTGCGGCTGCTGCGCTCAGAGCGCGGCCAGGACCGTCTCGGCCTTGCTCACCTCGAAGGCGCCCGGCTCTTCGACCGCGACATGCGTCACCACGCCGTTCTTCGCGACCAGCACGAAGCGCTGGCAGCGGATGCCGAGGCCGCGGGCGCTCAGGTCGAACTCGAGGCCCAGCGCCTGGGTGAAGGCGGCGCTGCCATCGGCCAGCATGGCGACGGTGCCGATCGCGTTCTGGTCCTTGCCCCAGGCGCCCATCACGAAGACGTCGTTCACCGCCATGCAGGCGATCGCGTCCACGCCCTTCGCCTTGAAATCGGCCGCGTGGTTCACGAAGCCGGGCAGGTGCTTGGCCGAGCAGGTCGGCGTGAAGGCGCCGGGCACGCCGAAGAGAACGACGGTCTTGCCGCCGAAGAACTCCTCGGTCGTCACCTCCTGCGGGCCATCGGCCGTGGCCTGCATGAGCTTGGCCGAGGGAATCTTGTCACCGACCTTGATCGTCATAGGGGGTTGCCTCCAAAGGGGTTTTGCGCGGGAAGGTTTAGGCGGTTCCGGCGGGGGTGTCACGCTTGCGATGGCGGAGGCCTGGCCCCACATCCACACCATGTCCCCACGTGAAACCACATCGGGGCGGCCGGGGGGCGCGCAAGGTGGCGCACCGAAGGCCAGCCCTCTCGCCGGGCAGCTGCTCATCGCGATGCCCCATATGCAGGATCCGAATTTCGCCGGAAGCCTGGTCCTGCTCTGTGCCCATTCGCCGGATGGCGCGATGGGCCTGATCCTCAACCAGCCCATCCCCAAGCTCAGCTTCGAGGGGCTGCTGCGCCAGATCGGCGTGGAGCCCTTGCCGCCCGCGCGCAGCATCCGCCTGGTGAATGGCGGCCCGGTGGAGGAGGGGCGCGGCTTCGTGCTGCACAGCGCCGATTGGCGCGCCCAGGGCTCGATGGAAGTCACCGGCGAGGTGGCGCTGACCGCGAGCCTCGACGTGCTGCAGGCCATCGCGAGTGGCGGCGGGCCGCGCCAGGGCCTGCTCGCGCTCGGCTATGCCGGCTGGGGCGCCGGGCAGCTCGAGCGCGAGATCGCCCGCAATGACTGGCTCCATGTGGACCCTGACGAGGACCTGATCTTCGCCGGCCCGGATGAGACGCGTTGGCGCCGGGCGCTGGCCAAGCTGAAGGTGGACCCGCTGCTGCTCTCGGGCGCGGCCGGCCGGGCCTGACGCCTCACCGGTAGAAGCGCGCCAGCCGCTCCGGCGAGACGCCGGCGAAGTAGAGACCGAGCGTCGTCAGGTTGCGGGCCGAGCGCCGCCACCAGCCATCCCGCTGCCAGCGCGCGGCGGAGGTGATGGCGCAAACCGGCAGATCCGCGAGCCGGGCGCGGCCGAGGCGGCGGACCAGCTCCACATCCTCCATCAGGGGGATCGGCTGGTAGCCGCCCACGGCGTCGTACAGGGTGCGGGAGATCAGCAGCCCCTGGTCGCCATAGGGCAGGGCAAGCCACCGGCAGCGCCAGGCGACCGCCGCCTCCAGCCGCCGCGCCTGGGGCGAGGCATCGTCCAGCGCGAAGCGGAAGTGGTGCGCGGCGCCGGGCTGGTCCGAGGCGGCTGCCACCGCCGCCTCCCATCCTGACTCCAGCCGCGTATCGGCATGCAGGAAGAGCAGCCATTCACCTTGCGCGGCGGCCGCCCCGGCGGCGAGCTGCGAACCCCTGCCGCGCGGCGCCGTGACGAGGCGCACCCCCGGCAGTTCCGCCACGCCATCCGTGCTGCCGCCATCGGCCAGGATCACCTCGCCCAGCGCGCCGAGCTGGCCGAGCAGGGGGGGCAGGAGGTGCGCCGCGTTCAGCGTGGGGATGACCGCCGAAATCCTCACGAGTTTCCCTTTTTGTTCTTGACACCTCTCCGGCATTTCCGCACCTTCCGCCGTGAACATTAGGGGAACTTGGCCATGCCCGATGGTGGCGGACATTCCTTGATCCATAAAGGCCTGGCCCCGCAGCGCGGCCGGGCGGCGCTGTCCAACCACACCCCGCGCTTCGAGCGCCAGGTGGTGGAGGCCTTCGACGATGGCTGGGGCAGCCTCACCGAGGACATGCCGAGCCTGCGGACCAGCCTGACGCGGGAGGCCGCGAAATCGGCGCTGACCTACAATGACAGCCCCGATCTCGGCTTCGACCGCTCGATCAACCCCTATCGCGGCTGCGAGCATGGCTGCGTCTATTGCTACGCCCGGCCGAGCCACGCCTATCTCGGCCTCTCGCCCGGCCTGGATTTCGAGACGCGGCTCCTCTTCAAGCCCGACCTGCCGGAGATCCTGGAGCGCGAGCTTTCCCGCCCCGGCTATGTGCCGCGCCCCGTGGCGCTCGGCGCCAACACGGACCCCTACCAGCCGGTGGAGCGCGAGCAGGGCCTGACGCGCCGTGTGCTGGAGGTGCTGGAGCGCTTCGGCCATCCGGTGACGATCGTCACCAAATCGGCCGGCGTGCTGCGCGATGCCGACATCCTGGCGCGCATGGCGAAGCGCAACCTGGCGCAGGTCTGCATCTCCATCACCACGCTGGACGCCAAGCTGGCCCGCGCCATGGAACCGCGCGCGGCCAGCCCGCTGCGCCGGCTGGAGGCGGTGCGCGCGCTGGCGGCGCAGGGCATTCCGGTGGCGGTGCTGGCGGCCCCCATGATTCCCGGCATCAACGATGCCGAGCTGGAGCGCATCCTGGAGGCCAGCGCCCGCGCCGGCGCCACCAGCGCCGGCTATGTGCTGCTGCGCCTGCCGTTGGAGCTGCGCCAGATCTTCGAGGAATGGCTGAACGCCCATTATCCCGAGCGCGCGGCCCGTGTGCTGGCCCTGGTGCGCCAGACCCGCGGCGGCAAGCTCTATGACGCCCGCTTCGGCCAGCGCCAGACCGGCGAGGGCGCCTATGCCGAGCTGCTGGCCCGCCGCTTCGACGTGGCGCTCCGCCGCCTGGGCCTGGACCGGCGGGAGGGCGGAACGGGCCGGCTCGATTGCACGCAGTTCAACCCGCATGCGGCGTCACGGCAGCTGGCGCTGCTGTGAGCGCGATGCGCGGCCCGGCACCCGTCTGCGGCCGGGCGGCGGGCCGGTTGCCGGGGAGGGGCGCACCCTCCCCAGCCTCGCCCGTGGCAGGGCGTGTCGCGGTCAGCCCTGGGGGCTGGCGGGCATCACCCAGGTCACGGTGCGGTCATCCTCACCGCCGAGCATGACCGGCACGCGCCCATCCTTGCGGGTCTGGGCGAAGCCGGCATTGTCATGCGTGACCGAGAGGCGGCCCTCCTCCTCGACGGTGATCCGCACCCCGCCGCCACCCAGCACATTGTTGACCGGGCCCGAGCCGTAATCCACGCGGTAGTCATCCGCGCTGCCGACGATCCGGGGGTAGCTGTCCTGGGCGAAGGCGGGGGTCGCCAGGGCGGCCAGCAGGACGGCGGACAGGATGGCGTTGAGCGAAGTCTTCACGGTTTCTTCTCTTTCGATGACTGGCGTAGGCCCCTATGGCCTCCGCTTGCCGGACGCAGATGTGTGCGGGTGGGGCCCGGGAGGATTCCGGAAGCTTGTTCAGGGGGCATGCATCCATGCATGTCTTGAACATCGGATCTGGCCACCCAAGCATGGACGCATGCCCGAAACCGACCGCCAGCCCGACTGGGCCCAGCTGCGCGCGCTTGTCGCGGTGATGCGCCATGGCAGCCTGTCCGCCGCCGCCCGCCAGCTCGGCCAGACCCAACCCACGCTGGGTCGCCAGATCCGCGCCCTGGAACGCCGTGTGGGCGAGGCGCTGTTCGACCGGCTGCCGAGTGGCCTGCGCCCCAACCAGCGCGCCCTCGCCCTCTATGAGCCCGCCGCCGCGCTGGATGACGCGGCGGCACAGCTCGCCGTCGCCCTGGCCCGGCCGACCGATTCCGCTGCCGGCACGGTGCGCATCACCGCCTCGGAAGGCTTCGCCGCCCGGGTTCTGGCCCCCATCCTCACTGGCTTGGCCGAGGCCCATCCCGGCATCGAGATCGAGCTCTCCGCCACCAATGAGGTCGAGAACCTCGTCCGGCGGGATGCCGACATCGCGGTGCGGCACACCCGGCCGGACCAGGAGGAGCTGATCGCGCAGCGGCTCGGCATGGTGGAGGTGGGGCTCTTCGACGCACGCGGCTATGTCGTCCGGCACGGCCTGCCGCGCGACGTGCGGGCCCTGGCCGGGCACCGGCTGATCGGCCCCGACAAGGACCCGGTGGGACTGCGCCTGGCCGAGCGCTGGGGCCTGCCGATGGACTCCCTCCGCTTCGCCCTCCGTACCGACAGCCGCACCGCGCAGGAGGCGGCGGTGCGCGCGGGCTTCGGCATCGGCGTGATGAGCATGGCCGAGGTCGAGCCCGGCGGGGATCTGCTGCGCGTCTTCCCCGAGACCGCCACGGCGGCCTTTCCCCTCTGGCTGGCCGCGCATGCGGATATGCGGCAATCGCCCCGGCTCAGGATCGTCTATGACGCCCTTGCCGGCGCGCTGCGGGCGCGTTTCGGCTGACCGCCCCGCCCCGTGTGGGGCGCGGGTGCTTCCGCGTCTGGGCGATTCCGCCCCGGCGCATCATGCTCTAGGATGTGCCGATGTCCGCCACCCCCCAGGAAGAAGCCCGCGCCGCGCTCGACGCCGCCGGCCAATTGCCCGATGCCGAGCTCGACCTCGCATCCGTCGCGCTGCAATTCGCGCGGATTGACGCGCCCGCGGCCGATTGGCGGGCGGCGCAGGCGCTGCTGACGCAGATCGCCCGCCGCGCGGTGGAACTGGCCGCCGCCGACCCCGCGGCCGATGGGGGCGATTCCGAGCGCCGCCGCGCCCTGCTGGCCGGGCTGATCCATGGGGAATTCGGCTTCGCCGGTGACGCCGAGACCTATGACGACATGGCGAATGCCAACCTCATCCAGGTGCTGGACCGCCGGCGCGGCCTGCCGGTGGCGCTGGGCGTGCTCTGGCTGCACGCGGCCGAGGCGGCGGGCTGGAGCGCGCATGGGCTGAACGCGCCCGGCCATTTCCTGCTGGCGCTGCCGCATGCGCGCGGGCAGATCGTGCTCGACGTCTTCGCCGGCGGGGACCAGCTGCTGGCGCCCGAGCTGCGCGCGCTCATCAAGCGCGTGGCGGGCGAGAATGCCGAGCTGAAGCCCGGCATGCTGGCACCGATGACCAAGCGCGACGTGCTGCTGCGCCTGCAGAACAACATCAAGCTGCGCCGCCTCCAGGCCAATGACCTGGAGGGGGGCCTGGCCGCCACGCGCGACATGCTGCGCCTCGCCCCCGACCATGCCGGGCTCTGGCGCGAGATGGGGTTGATCGAGCATCGGCTGGAGCGCATCGGCGCGGCCCTGGCGAGCCTGGACCGCGCGCTGGAGATCGAGCCGCGCGGCGAGGCGGCGGCGCGCATCCGCGGCCTGGTGGAAGAGCTGCGCAACCGGCTGAACTGAGCGGGATCACCCCGCCAGCGCGCGCCTGGCGGTCATTTTCCCAACGCGCGTCCCGCGCGATGCCGCCCCATCAGCCAGACCCCCAGCCCGACGCTGAGCGCCAGCAGCACGCCCGAAAGCCCGAGCTGCCAGAACCCATCCACGCGCACGCCCTTGCCGAGCAGTGCGAAGACCACCGTCTGCGGCAGGTAGCCGAGCGCGGAGGCCAGGAAGAAGGCGCCCGCCGGCAGCGCCGACATGCCAGCCAGGAAGTTCAGCGCCAGGTTGTTGCCCACGGGAAACAGCCGCAGCGCCAGCGCCGCGCCGAAGGGGTTCTCGCGCAGCGTCTCCACCACCGGGCGCAGCCGTGGGCCGAAGCGCCCGGCCAGCCGCCGCTCCGCCCAGTCCCGCGCGATGGCGCGCGCCCAGCCATAGGCCAGCACGCAGCCCAGCATCTGCGCGGCGAGCGCCACCGCCACGCCGATCACCGTGCCGAAGGCATAGCCCGCCAGGAAGGCCACCACCTGTCGTGGCACGCCCACCGCGGTGGCCAGCCCGCCGGCCAGCAGGAAGAGGCTTTCGCCCAGCAGCCCCTGGTCGCGGATGTAGAGGTCCACCCATTCGGTACCGGGTGCGGCGCCCAGCGCCTTCAGCAGCACGCCGCCCAGCGCCAGCCCCGCCACCATGAGCAGCAGCTTGCCAAGGCCGAGCGAGCGCGAGGACCGGGCCGGCGCGTCCTGCCCGGGCGGGACCGCGCCCAGGCCACCGCCGGCCGTCACGGCGCCTCGATCTCGGGCCGCTTGCCGCGCCGTTGCAGCCAGGCGACGCCGAAGAGGTCGAAGATGCTCACCGCCAGCCGGTCCAGCGTGCCGTAGTTGGAGGCGCCGCGCAGGCGCGGGCGGTGGTTCACCGGCTCGCTCAGCACCCGCGCCCCGGCGCGCAGCGCCAGCGCCGGCAGGAAGCGGTGCATGTGGTCGAAATGCGGCATGGCCTGGAAGAGCGTGCGCGGAAACAGCTTCAGCCCGCAGCCCGTATCGGGCGTCGCATCGCGCAGCAGCGCGGCGCGGATGCCGTTGGCGAGGCGCGAGGAGCGCCGCTTCACCCAGCTGTCCTTCCGGTTCACCCGGTGCCCGGCCACCATCACCCAGCCGCCCGCCGCGGCGGTCTCGGCCTCGGCGCGGGCCAGCATGTGCGGGATGTCCGCCGGGTCGTTCTGCCCGTCGCCGTCCAGCGTCGCGATCCAGGTGCCGGTCGCCGCCGCCACGCCGGTCATGATGGCGGCCGATTGCCCGCAGCTTTCGCGGTGGCGCAGCCGGCGCACCGGCAGCCCGGCCAGGACCTCGGGCGTCGCGTCGGTCGAGCCATCATCCACATAGATGATCTCGTGCGGGGTCGCGGCCAGGGCTGCCTGGATCTCGGCGACCAGGGGGGCGATGTTCGGGGCCTCGTTCCGCACGGGAATGACGACCGAAACCAGCGGTGCGGCGGACATGCGCGGGCGTTACCAGCGCGCCTTGCGGGCCACAAGCCCGAGATCGCTGCAATTCTTGCCGGGGCCATGGGCTGGCGGCATGGTTCTCGGCTATTATGTGGGCGTCATGCCATTCGATGCCCACAGCTTTCCCGCCCATGCCGCCGCCGCCCCGCGTGGGGGCCGCGCCAATCCCCGCGCCATCGCCTATTGGCTGCTCACCGTCGCCGGGCTGATCTGGCTCATGGTTGCGCTGGGCGGCGCCACGCGCCTGACCGGCTCGGGCCTCTCGATCATGGAATGGGCGCCGCTCGCCGGCACGCTGCCGCCCCTCAGCCAGGCCGAGTGGCAGCGCCTCTACGACCTCTACCGTACCATCCCGCAATACCAGCTGCAGAACGCCGGCTTCGGGATGGAGGGCTTCCAGCGGATCTTCTGGCTGGAATGGGCGCATCGCTTCTGGGGGCGGCTGATCGGCCTCGCCTATCTCGTCCCGCTGCTCTGGTTCTGGGCGCGCGGCGCCATCCCGCGCGGCCTCGGGCCCCGGCTCGCGCTGCTCTTCGTGCTGGGCGGCCTGCAGGGGGCGATCGGCTGGTTCATGGTGGCCTCGGGCTTCGATGCGGACCGCACGGCCGTCTCGCCCTATCGCCTCGTGCTGCACCTCTCCATGGCCTTCATCCTCTTCGGCCTGATCCTCTGGACCGCGCTCGGCCTGCTGCGGCCCGCGCCGATGGAGATCGTGCCGCAGCAGGGCAAGATCCGGCGGCAGGTGGTGGCGGCCTTCTGGCTGGCGGCGCTGACCATGCTGGCGGGCGGCTTCGTGGCCGGCATCCGCGCCGGCTTCAGCTACAACACCTTCCCGCTGATGGACGGCCAGCTCGTCCCCGCCGGCTATCTCGACCTCGAGCCCGTCTGGCGCAACCTGACCGCCAACATCGCCGCCGTGCAGTTCAACCACCGCCTGCTGGCGACGCTGACGCTGCTGGCCGCCATCGGCGCGGCCGTCGCCGCGCGCCGCCTGCCCGACGGCTTCGCCCGCCGCGCCGTCTGGACCATGGCGGCCGCGATCGGCGCGCAATACGCGCTCGGCATCGTCACGCTGCTGCATGTGGTGCCGGTCTCGCTCGGCACGCTGCACCAGGCGCTGGCGGTCGGCGTGCTCGCCGCCGGGCTCTGCGCCTGGCACGCGCTGCGCAAACCACCCGCCTCGGCGCCCTGAGGATGGACGCCGCCGCCCCCCGACCGCCCGAGATCCTCGCGGCCCTGCCGCTGGCGGTGATGGGCTTTTCCGGGGCGGGCGGGCTGGTCTTCGCCAATACCGCCATGCATGCGCTGCTGCGGGTGGATCAGGCGGCGCTGAAGCCCGGTGCGGCCCTGGCCGATGTGCTGCGCCTGCTGGCCTTCCGTGGCGCGCTTGGCCCCGGCGACCCGGCCGAGCGCCTGCGCGAGGTGCTCGCGCTCGACCTCACCCTGCCGCATCGCCGCCTGCTGCGGGATGTCGAGGGCCGCGGCCTCGAATGGCGCATCGTGCCGCTGGCCGATGGCGGCCACCTGCTGACGCTGGCCGATGTGAGCGAATTCCTCCAGGCGCGCGAGGTGGCGGAGCGCGAGGCCGGCGCGTTGTCCGGCGTGCTGGCCCGGCTCAACAACGGTGTCGCGCAGTATGACGCGGCGCGTCGCCTCGCGCGCAGCAACCCCGCCTATGCGCGCCTGCTCGGCCTGCCTCAGCATGCGCTCCAGCCCGGCATGCCGCTCACCGAGATCGTCGCGCGCCAGCAGGAGGCTGGCGAGTTCGATGCCGCCCGTGCCGCCGCCGTGGTGGCCGACCTCACGACGCGCTCCGTCGCCCAGCCCTGGCGGCATGAGCGGACGCGCCCGGATGGCCGAACCGTCCGCTTCGAGAACCAGCCCATGCCCGATGGCGGCTGGCTGGTCGAGATCATGGACATCACCGACGCGCATCAGGCCGCGCAGGATGTCCGCCGCCGGGTGGCCCTGCAGGACGCGCTGATGGAGGCGCTGCCGGTGGGCGTCGCGGTCTATGGCCCCGACCGCGTGCTGACGCAGGTGAACCCGGCCTATAACCGCATCATGGCGCACAGCCCCGTGCGCCTCGGCGAGAACCTGCGCGACATCCTGATGCGGCGCGCCATCGCCGGCGAGTTCGGCCCCTGCGACCCGGAAGTGGAAGTCGCCCGCCGCCTCGCCGCCACCAGCACCTCGCACGGGTTCGAGCGCCGCACGCCGGAGGGCATCGCCACCAGCCATCGCAGCGTGCCGCTGCCCGATGGCGGGCATGCCATGGTGGTGGCCGACGTCACCGCGCTGCACGCCGCCCAGGCCGAGGCGCGCGAGCGGGCCGAGGTGCTGGCCCACATGCTGGAGAGCACGCGCCACGGCATGGCGATGTTCGACGGCGAGGGCACCGTCATCGCCGCCAACCGGCTGGCCGCGCATTTCTGCGGCCTGCCACCCGAGGCCTTCCGCCGCGGCGCCAATATCCGCGAGCTGCGCGCCCTGCAGATCCAGCTCGGCGTGCATGGCGACAAGCTCTCGACCGACCGCTTCCTGGCCGAGCGGATGAACGAGCCGCTGCGGGGCCCCGATCGCTACCGCCGCACCAACCCGGACGGCACGGTGGTGGAGATCATCACCGACCAGCTGCCCGAGGGCGGCTATGTCCGCTCCTTCACCGACGTGACGGCGCAGGTCCAGGCCGAGGCGGAAGCGACGAGCCGCGCCGCCTCGCTGCAGGCCGTGCTCGACAACATGCGGCACGGCATCATCCTCTATGATGCCGAGGGCTACGTCCGCACCGGGAATGCGCTGGGCGCCCGCCTGGCGGGCCTGCCGCCCGACATGCTGCGCCCCGGCGTGCATTTCGACGACCTGCGCGATGTCCAGGCCGAGCGCGGCGAGCATGGCGTGGGCGAGGCCGGGCAGCGCTGGCGCCAGAACCGCGTGCGGGAGCCCTGGAAGGGCGAGAGCACCTACACCCGCAAGCGCCCCGACGGCACCATCATCGAGGTCCGCACCGATCTCATCCCCGGCGGCGGCTGCGTCCGCTCCTTCACCGACATCACGGCGCTGACCGAGGCGCAGGCGGCGGCCACGCAGCGCGCCGCCATGGTGCAGGCGATGCTGGACAACATGCGCCACGGCATCGCGCTGTTCGACGCGCAGGACCGGCTGCTCACCTTCAACCCGCTCTGCGCCGCGCTGATGGGCCTCGAGGGCTGGCTGCGCCCCGGCGTGGAATATGCCGAGCTGCTGGCGCACCAGCTCGAAGCCGGCGAATTCGGCGAGGGCCCGGCGGCGCGCGATCGGGTCGCCGCCTTCCTCGTGCGGGACAAGGGCACGCCCAACACCATCCGCCGCCGCCGCCCGACCGGCGAGGAGCTGGAGGTGACGTCGAGCCCGGTGCCGCAGGGCGGCTTCGTGCTGACGCTGACCGACATCACCGCCCGCGTGGTGGCCGAACGCGAGGTGGAGCGCCGGGCCGAGGTGCTGGCCGCCACGCTGAACGCGGCGCGCCAGGGCATCATCCTGTTCGACGCCGAGGGCCGCGCGGTGGCCGCGAACGACATCGCCGCGCAGCTCACCACCCGGGCCGGCCCGGCGACGCTCGTCGGCCTCAGCCATTCCGAGATCGTGGGCAACCAGCACCGCTTCGAGGGCGCGAGCGAGGCGGAGGTGGAGCAGGTGATGCGGCAGGTGGCGACGGTGGACCGCCGCCAGCACCACCGCTACCAGCGCCGCCGCCGCGATGGCCTGGTGCTCGACATCAGCTCCGACCCGATGCCCGAGGGCGGCTACGTCGTCTGCTTCTCGGACGTGACGGAGCTGGTGCGCGCGCGCGAGCAGGCGCAGGCCCGCGCGGCGCTGCTCTCCGCCACCCTGAACGCGGCGCGCCAGGGCATCACGCTGTTCGACCGCAACGGCATCGTCCTCGCCGCCAACGACATCGCCGCGCAATTCGCGGGCCTGCCCGATGCGGCGGCGCTGATCGGCCGCCGCCATGCCGATGTCGTCGCCGCCCAGCGCCAGCACGAGGGCGCGACGCCCGAGCAGCAGGCCGAACTGGCGCGCCGCTTCGCCGAGACGGACCGCACACGGCCGCACCGCTACCAGCGCCGCCGGCCGGATGGCCGCGTCTTCGACCTCACCTCCGACCCGATGCGCGAGGGCGGCTACGTCGTCTGCATCTCCGACGTGACGGACCTGGTGCGCGCGCGCGAACAGGCCCAGGCCCAGGCGGCCGCGCTCTCGGCCACGCTCGACGCCTCGCGCCACGGCATCACCCTCTACGGGCCCGACCACCGGGTGATCGCCACCAACCGGATCAGCATGGCGATCGCGGGCTATGCCTCGCCCGAGGAGATGGTGGGCCAGAGCTTCGCGGAGGTGATGCAGCACCAGGCACCGCTGGAACAGCTGGCCGACCCGGAGGCCGAGGCCGCCTTCCTGCGCCAGGCCATGGCGCTCGATCGCACCAAGCCGATCCGCTACCAGCGGCGCCGCGCCTCGGGCGAGGTCTTCGACGTCGCCTCCGACCCGACGCCCGAGGGCGGCTTCGTCGTCTCCGTCTCCGACGTGACGCCGCTGGTGGACGCGCAGGAGGAGGCGCAGCGCCGCGCCGGCATCCTGCAGGCGATGCTGGAGAACAGCCGCCAGGGCATCGTGCTCTATGACGCGCAGCACCGCCTCGTCGCCGCCAATGCGCTGGCCGGCGAGATGATGGGCGTGCCCGACCTGCTGGCGAAGCCGGGCACAACCCAGGCCGAGATCCTGGCGGCGCAGCGCGCGCGCGGCCTTTATGCCGGCGAGGATGGCGGCGCCGAGCAGGAGCGCTACTTCCTCGCGCTCGACCGCAGCAGATCGCACCGCTCGCAGCGAACCCTGCCCGATGGCCGGCGCTATGACGTGGCCTCCGACCCGACGCCCGATGGCGGCTTCGTCATCTCGGTCTCGGACATCACGCCGCTGGTCCGCGCCGAGGCGGCCGCCGAGCAGCGCGCCGGCCTGCTGCGGACCATGCTGGAGAACAACACCTCCGGCGTGCTGCTCTACGACCATGAGCGGCGGCTGCGCGGCTACAACAGCCTGGCCGTGACGCTCACCGCCATGCCCGACCTGCCGCAATGCCTCGGCATGCGCATCGAGGACCTGCTGGAGCGGCAGCAGCGCACCGGCAATCTCGGCACCCCCGAGGCGGCCGAGCGCGAACGCCAGCAGCTCCTCGCGCTCGACCGCAGCAAGCCCTCCCGCTCGCAGCGGGTGACGGCGGATGGCCGGGTCCTGAACTTCGCCTCCGACCCGACGCCCGATGGCGGCTTCGTCGTCTCGCTCACCGATGTGACGCCGCTCGCCCGCGCCGAGGCCGAGGCCAAGCGGCGCGCCGAGATCCTGGGCGTGATGCTGGGCAATATCCGCCACGGCATCGTGCTCTTCGACAAGGAGGGCCGCCTGGTCGCCTCCAACGCCAAGCTGAAGGAGATGCTGGGCGTGCCGGAAGCGGCGCTGACGCCCGGCGCCCATATGCACGAGATGGTGGATGCGCTGCTGGTGCAGGGCGAATACGGCGAGGGCGAGGCCGGGCGGCGCGTGGCCGAGGCGATCAAGACCCGCCCGCGCTTCGCGCCCATCCGCTCCCTCCGCCCGCGGCCGGACGGCACCATCCTCGAGGTGGTCTCCGACCCCACGCCCGATGGCGGCTGGGTCGTCACCTATACCGACGTCACCGAGGACCGGCAGATCCGCGCCGAGCTGGAGGCCGCGCGCGAGGCGGCCGAAGCGGCGAGCCGCGCCAAGTCCCGCTTCCTCGCCACCATGAGCCATGAGCTGCGCACGCCGCTCAATGCCGTGATCGGCTTCGCCGACGTGCTCTGCAGCGGCGCGGCGCCGATGCAGACCGAGGAATTCGCCAAGGCGATCCGTGAGGCAGGGCAGCACCTGCTCTCCCTGATCGACGACATCCTCGACATCACCCGCACCGAGACCAGCAACCCGCCCATCGCGCTGGAGGAGGTGGAGCTGACCGAGGTGCTGGAGGGCGCCGCGCGCATGATCGGCCCGGCCGTCGCCGAGGGCGGGCTGCAGCTGGTGCGCGAGATCGCGCCCGGCCTGCCGCGCCTGCGCGGCGATACGCGCCGGCTGCGCCAGGTGCTGTTGAACCTGCTCAACAACGCCACCAAGTTCACCGAAGCGGGCGGCACCGTCACGCTGCGCGCCTTCCGCACCACGGACGGCCTGACGATGGAGGTGCAGGACACCGGCATCGGCATCGAGGCGAAGGACCTGGAGCGCGTCTTCGAGCCCTTCACCCAGCTCGACAGCGCGCTCTCCCGCCGCTTCCCGGGCTCGGGCCTCGGCCTGCATCTCTGCCGCTCGCTGACCCAGGCGCAGGGCGGCGCCCTCATCCTCGAAAGCACGCCGGGGGTGGGCACCATCGCCCGTGTCACCTTCCCGGCCTCCAGCCTGATTTCCTGAAGGGAAACCTCCCCATGCCGCTCGACACGCCGCTCGCCGTCACGGACCGGCTTTTCTACACCGGCCTCGACCCGGAGGCCGCCGCGCGCCGCCTGCGCGAGGCGACCGACGGCGCCGAGGATGGCGAGCTTTTCTTCGAATACCGCGAGAGCGAGGCGATCAGCCTGGAGGATGGCCGCATCCGTTCGGCCAGCTACGACACGCAGCGCGGCTTCGGCCTGCGTGCCATCCAGGGCGAGGCGGCGGGCTATGCCCATTCGGGCGAGATCAGCGATGCGGCACTGGCGCGCGCGGTGGCGACGGTGGGCGCGGTGCGGCAGGGGCGCAGCGGCACGCTCGATGTCGGCCCGCGCGCGACCAACACGCAGCTTTACGAGGCGGCGAACCCGCTGACGGCCATGGGTTTCGCCGAGAAGACCGAGCTGCTGATGGAGATCGACGCCCATGCCCGCGCGCTCGACCCGCGCGTGACGCAGGTCATGGCCTCGCTCAGCGGCGAATGGCAGGCGGTGCAGATCCTGCGGCCCGACGGGCTGCGCGTGGCGGACCTCCGCCCGCTGGTGCGCTTCAACGTCTCCGTCGTGGTGGAGGAGAACGGGCGCCGCGAGACGGGCAGCTTCGGCACGGGCGGGCGCTTCGCCTATGCGCGCGTGATCGGCGATGGCGGCTGGCAGGCGGGCGTCGCGGAGGCGCTGCGCCAGGCGCTGGTGAACCTCCAGAGCATCCCCGCGCCCGCCGGCGAGACCGAGGTGGTGCTGGGCCCGGGCTGGCCCGGCATCCTGCTGCATGAGGCGATCGGCCACGGGCTGGAGGGCGACTTCAACCGCAAGAAGACCAGCGCCTTCGCGGGTCTCGTCGGCACGCGCATCGCCGCCCCCGGCGTTACCGTGGTGGATGACGGCACCATCGCCGACCGTCGCGGTTCGCTCACCGTGGACGACGAGGGCACGCCCTCGGGCCGCACCGTGATGATCGAGGATGGCTATCTGCGCGGCTTCATCCAGGACCGGCAGAATGCGCGCCTCATGGGCGTGGCGCCCACCGGCAATGGCCGCCGTCAGAGCTTCGCCCACATCCCGATGCCGCGCATGACCAACACCATCATGCTGGGCGGCGCGCACAGCCCGGCCGAGATCATCGGCAGCGTGAAGAAGGGCATCTATGCCGTGAATTTCGGTGGCGGGCAGGTGGACATCACCTCGGGCAAGTTCGTCTTCTCGATGAGCGAGGCCTACATCATCGAGAATGGCCGCATCGGCGCGCCGGTGAAGGGCGCGACCCTGATCGGCAACGGGCCGGATGCGCTGACCAAGGTCAGCATGATCGGCAATGACAGCGCGATGGACCCGGGCATCGGCACCTGCGGCAAGAATGGCCAGGGCGTGCCGGTGGGCGTGGGCCAGCCCACGCTGAAGATGACCGGGCTGACCGTGGGCGGCACCGCCATCTGAGGCGGAGGGCATCCAGGGCGAAGCGGCGGCCGGGCCCGGCGATGGCGGGCGCGACGCACCATCGCCCCTGGCGATGCGCTTGCATGCCGCGCCCGGGTGGGGCTTAACCTCCGGTCAGAAAAACCGGAGGACCGCCATGATTCGCCGCTTCGCGCTCGCCGCGTTGGGATTGCTCGCCGCCACGCCTTTCGCCGTGAGCGCCCAGAGCTTCCCGCAACGCCCCATCACGCTCGCGGTGGGCTTCGCGCCCGGCGGCAGCACGGACATCGCCTCCCGCCTCATCTCCGAGCGCTTCGCGGCCAATATCGGCCCCGAGGCGCGGGTGGTGGTGGAGAACCGCCCCGGTGCCTCAGGCGTGGTGGCGGGCGACTGGCTGCGTCGCCAGGCGCCGGACGGCCATACACTGATGCTGATCGAGGTCAGCTCCCACGCGATCGCGCCCGCGGCGCTGGAGGGCGGCACGCCGTTCAACCCGGTGGCCGATTCCACGCAGATCGCGATGATCGGCACCGCGCCGATGGTGCTGATCGCCGCCCCCAATTTCCCCGCGACCACGGCGCAGCAGGCGATTTCCGTGCTGCGCGCCTCGCGCCCCGAGCAATATGCCTATGCGACCTCGGGCGTCGGCTCCATCCCGCATCTGGGCGTGGAAATGCTGGCCTTGCAGCTCGGCGCGCGCTTCACCCATGTGCCCTATCGCAGCGGCGGGTTGATGCTGACGGCGATCCACCAGGGCGAGGGGCAGTTCGGCATCGCGGTGCTGGCCTCCGCCGCCGCGCAGATCCGTGGCGGGCTGGTGCGCGGCCTGGCGGTGACGAGCCGCGAGCGCTTCCCCTCCTTCCCCGACCTGCCGACGCTGAACGAGGGCGCGATGCCGGGCTTCGAGCTCTCGACCTGGAACATGATCATCGGCCCGCCGAACATGCCGCCCGCGGTGGTGCAGCAGCTCAACCGCGCGCTGGTGGCGACCGTGGCGGATGCGACGCTGCGCGAGCGCCTGCTCCAGGCCGGCGTGCTGCCCTGGGCGAGCGAGAACACGCCCGAGAGCACGCGCGCCTTCCTGACGAGCGAGGTGGAAAAGTACCGCCAGGTGGTGGCGCGCACCGGCGTCCGCCTGGAGCGTTGATGCGCGGCCCATTCCGCTGAATACTGCCGGGAACGACGCGCAGGAAAGCCAGACACGATGGACGGTTCGATCAGCCCCAAGCCCGCACGCCCCATGGCGCGCGGCCGCCTGTTCTTTGCCAATCCCGGGCCGACGAACATCCCGGATTCGGTGCTGGCCGCCACCGCGCGCGCCAGCATCGACTTCAACGACCCGGCCTTCCTCGCCGTCTATGACGCCTGCTTCGAGGGGTTGAAGAAGGTGCTGAAGACGAAGCACCACCTCTTCATGTACACCGCCTCGGGCCACGGCGCCTGGGAGGCCTCGCTGGTCAACACCCTCTCGCCCGGCGATCTCGTGCTGATCCCGGAGACGGGGCATTTCTCCGATAGCTGGGCCAAGATGTGCGGCACCTTGGGCTTCGAGGTGCAGCAGGTCCCCGCCGATTGGCGCCGCGGCGTGGAGATCTCGGCCATCGAGGCGGCGCTCGCCGCCGATACCGGCCACAAGATCAAGGCCGTCTGCTGCGTGCACAACGAGACGGCGGCCGGCACGCGCATGCCGCTCGACCAGGTGCGCGCCGCGATGGACCGCGTGAAGCACCCGGCGCTGCTGATGAGCGACACCATCTCCTCGCTCGGCTGCTATGATTTCCGCATGGATGAATGGGGCGTGGATGTCTGCGTCGGCGGCAGCCAGAAGGGGTTGATGCTGCCCACCGGCTTCAGCTTCACCGGCGCCTCGGAGAAGGCGATGGAGGCGCATCGCAAGAGCACCCATCCGCGCCACTATTTCGACTGGACCGAGATGCTGGCCCGCCGGCAGAAGAGCTTCGTCGGCACCGTGCCGACCACGCTCTTCTACGGCTTGCAGGAAGCGCTGCGCCTGATGCTGGTGGAGGAGGGGCTGGACAATGTCTTCGCCCGCCATGCCCGCCTCGCCAAGGCGGTCCGCGCCTGCGTGCAGCATTGGTCCGGGAACAATGGCCCGCAACTCTTCTGCCAGAACCCCGAGCGCTGGTCGGACAGCGTGACGGCCATCCTGATGCCCGAGGGCTATGACGCCGACGCGGTGCGCAAGATCGCGCTGGAGCGCTTCAACGTCTCGACGGGCGCCGGCCTTTCCAAGCTGGCCGGCAAGGTGTTCCGCATCGGCCACCTGGGCGACCTGAACGAGCCGATGATCATCGGCACGCTGGGCGCGGTCGAGATGGCGCTCGGCATTGCCGGCGTGCCGCATGCCAAGGGTGGCGTGCAGGCCGCGCTGGACAGCCTGGCCGCCTGAATCTCAGGCCAGGGCGATGCGGTGGGTCGCGCGCGCGGTGCGGCCCGCCTCATCCGTCCAGGTGAATTCGAGTTCGCTCGCGCGATCGATGCGCACAAAGAACACATGGAAGGGGTTGGCGGCGGTGCCGTTGCGGAACTCCGCCTCCAGCAGCGCCTCGCCGTTCAGCCGCACGCGCATGCGGGTCAGCATGTCGCGCGGGATGGTGCGGCCTCCCTCCTGGCGCAGCCCGGTCTCCATCGGGTGCTCCATCAGCGTGCGGATTTCCACCACCTCGCCCGCGCGGGCGCTGCGGGGGGCGCGGATGCGCGGGGCTGCGAGTGGCGTGCTCATGTCAGGCAGCCCCCGGTGGCGACGCGGATCTCGGCCGTGGCCCGCTGCACGCTGCCGTCATTCATGCGCGCGAGGACGACGAGGGTCTGGTTCTCCGACATGCGGATGCGCGTCTGGATTTCCGCCCGCGCCAGCGCCGGGCCTAGCTTGAAGGAGGCGATGCCCGGCGTCGGGTTGCGCGTGGCGAACAGGTGGATGGCCGTCACGTGACGCTCGGCGCTTTGCGGGCTGTCCACCAGCACCGTCACCGGCACCTGGCCGCCATTTTCCGCGACGGGCGGGACGCGGAGCGTGATGCCGCCCTCCCGCGGGGCGGCATCGCCGATCTCGGCGCGGATGGCGGCATTGAGCACGTCGTCGCTCGCCGCCGCCGCGAAGGGCAGCAGCGCGAGGCTCAGGATCGCGCGGCGCTTCATGCGAACATGTCCTTGGTGATGCTGTCATACCAGGCATCGGCGTAGAGCGCCTCCAGCTTGCGCTGCTCGGGCAGGTTGCCGCGCGGCGAGACGCCGCCCGAGCCCTGCACCTCGGCGATCGCCGTGCCCTCCGCATTGGGGCGGAACACGCCGACGATCGAGATGCCGTAATCCTCGCCCACATGCGAGTAGCAGGTGTTGAAGTAGACCGCCTCGGGCGGGGTCTCGCCGCGCAGCAGGGCTGCGGCGGATGCGACCGCCTGCTTGGCCGTGCTGTTGGCGATATAGCCCGATTTCGGCATGGGGCCCGGGATGTTCGCATCGCCCACGACATGGATGCCGGGGGCCACGCGCGATTCGAAGGTGCGCGGGTTCACCGGCACCCAGCCGGACTGGTCGGTCAGCCCCGCCTCGCTGGCGATGCGCGCGGCCGATTGCGGCGGGATGACATTGGCGACGGCGACCTTGTGCCGCGTGCCGAATTCCGTCTCCAGCACGCGCTCGCGCGCATCCACCTTCGTCACCTTGCCGTCGCGGTTGCTCGGCACCCATTCGATCATGCCGGGATAGAGCTGCGCCCAGGCATCCTGGAACAGGCCCTGCTTGCTGAAGGCCTCCTTCGCATCGAGGGCGAGGATCTTGGAGCGCGGCTTGTGGCGCTTCAGGTAGCTCGCGATCATGCTGATCCGCTCATAGGGGCCGGGCGGGCAGCGGAAGGGATTGGCCGGGATGGCGAGGCCGACGACGCCGCCATCGGGCATCTCCTCGAGCTGGCGGCGCAGCAGCAGGGTCTGCGCGCCATCGCCTGGCACCCAGCCATGCGGCATGATCTCCGAGGCGGCCTCGTCATAGCCCTCGATGGCGCCCCAGCGCAGCGCGATGCCGGGCGAGAGGATCAGCCGGTCATAGGTCAGCGTCTCGCCACCCGCGAGGCGCACGCGGCGCGCCGCGGCATCAATGCCGGTCGCCCAGTCATGCACCACGCGGACGCCACGCGCGCGCAGCCCGTCATAGCCATGGGTGATCTGGCCGATCTGCCGCGTGCCGGCCAGCACCAGGTTGCCATAGGGGCAGGTGACGAAGT
Organism: Sediminicoccus rosea; assembly: GCF_033547095.1. NCBI lineage: Bacteria > Pseudomonadati > Pseudomonadota > Alphaproteobacteria > Acetobacterales > Roseomonadaceae > Sediminicoccus > Sediminicoccus rosea. The sequence goes on from NZ_CP137852.1 coordinate 692,202, forward strand.
GCCGCTTGGGTTCGACCAGCGTGACATCCAGCCAGGGATAGGTGCGGCGGGCGAAATTGGCCGCGGTCGCGCCGCCGAAGCCGCCGCCGATGACGAGCAGCCGCGCCTGGGTGGCGTTCGGCCCTTGGGCGCGCAAGACGGAAGGGGCCGCGACGAGCGGGGCGGCGGCGAGCAGGGCGCGGCGCGGGAGGGTATGGGTCATGGCGGGTCTCCTCAGCGCGGCTGGCGGGCGAAGTATTCGGCGGTGGCGATGATCTCCGCCTCCGTGTAGCCGCGCGCGACGCGGCCCATGATGGTCGCCGGGCGCTCATTGGCGCGGAAGGCGTTCATCTGCGCGATCAACTCCGCGCGGTCCCGCCCCGCGAGGGCGGGGACGCCGCCCTGGCCCGCGCCATTCGGGCCATGGCAGCCGACGCAGCCCTGCGCGGCGAGCGGCGCCTGGGCCGCGGCGGGCATGGCGAAGGCGAGCGTGAGGCCGGCGAGCAGGGCGGGAAGGGGCCGCATGGGTGTTCCTTTGGCACGTGACGATGCGCCCGGAACATAATGCACGACACGAAAGCGTCAATTGTCGGTTTTTACATTGCACTGCGGCATTAACGCAGGGCTGGTCCCTCCAGCCGGAAGAGCGGCCTCAGCCGGGCACCCAGCGCATTTCCGGCCAGGGCCGGGATGATCCACACCCAGCCATGCAGGCTGCCCGAGAGAATTCCCCCCAGGAAAGCGGAGATATTGCAGCCGAAGGCGATGATGGCCCCATAGCCCAGCAGCAGCCCGCCGATGAGCGAGGCCAGCGCCGGCCCCGGGCGCGGCATGCGCCAATCGCCCCGCCGCCCAGCCAGCGCCGCTGCCAGGAAGGCGCCGGCCATGAGGCCCAGATCCATCACCGTCATCCGGTCGGCCAGCAGGGGCCGCAGCAGCGCCTCGGTGCGGGTCGGGTCTTCCCAATAGGGCCAGAAGGCGGGGTCATCCCAGCCCAGCGCCTCGATGGCGCGGGAGCCCCAGAGCGGAAAGGCGGCGGTGATCGCCCAGGGCCGCCCGGCCAGGAGCAGTGTCGCGAAGCCCAGCAGCGCGAGGCCGATGGCGCCCCAGGCCGCCGGCCAGGGGTGGCGGAACAGCGCGCCGCGCCATGCCAGTGGCTCCACCGCGCCATGCCGCCGCCGCTCCAGCCCGGTGGCGATGGCCCAGGCCAGCGCGAGGGCGAAGAGGCTCGCCACCAGCGCGCCGCCGAGGCCGAGATGGGCCGTGAGCGAGACGGGCGGCAGCGCGGCCCAGCCCGACCAGCGCTCGGAATCGTAAGCCGCGAAGGTGGCGCCCGCGATGAAGGCGGCGAGCGTGATCCACATCCGCGCCCCTTGCCCGCCGGCCGCCGTGTAGAGCGTGCCCGAGGCGCAGCCCCCGCCCAGTTGCATCCCGATGCCGAACAGGAAGGCGCCCAGCAGCAACCCCCAGCCGATCGGGAAGACGAAGCCGCGCACCGGCTGGCCCAGCACGCTCCCTGCCGCGATGGCCGGCAGGCTGAGCAGGCAGGCCAGCGCCAGCAGCAGCAGCATGGCGCGGAAGCCCGCGCTGCGGCGCTCGGCCAGCAGGCGGCGGAAGCCGCCGGCGAAGCTGAAGCTCGACTGGAACAAGACGAGGCCGAGGCCCGCGCCCAGCAGCCAGAGCACCGCCATTTGCGCGCCCTGCGCCTGCGCCAGCCAGGCCGCGCCGCCCCCGGCCAGCAGCAGCCCGGCGAGCCGCATCACCGGGGTGTCACCATCAGCGGCATCCCGCCGCGCGGCCGCAGGGTGAGGCGCGCGCGCGGCACCGGGGCGGCGCCGGGCGGGATGGAGAAATCGAGGCGCGGCAGCAGCACGGCCATGAAGACCAGCATTTCCGCCATGGCGAAGGAGGCGCCGGCGCAGACGCGCGGGCCGATGCTGAAGGGCAGGTAGCCGAATTGCGGCGGCTTCTGCGGCGCGTCGGGCAGGAAGCGCTCGGGCCGGAAGGCGTGCGGCGCCTCCCAGAGATGCTCGTTCCGGTGCAGCAGCCAGGGCAGGGCCATCACCGTCTCGCCGGGCTTCACCTGGATGCCGGCGATGCGCTCGGCCCGCGCGGCCTCACGGGACAGATAGGGCACGGGCGGATAGAGGCGCATCGCCTCCTGGATCACCGCCTTGGTGAAAGGCAGCGCGTTCAGCTCGGACGCCTCGGGCGCGCGGCCGCCCAGCACGGCCCCCAGCTCGGCCAGCACGCGCTCGCGCGTGGGCTGGTGCAGCGCCAGGAGATAGACCGTCCAGGTCAGCACATTGGCCGAGGTCTCGCTGCCGGCCAGCAGCAGCATCGCCACCTCGTTGATGAGCTGCGTGGGGTCGAGCAGGGGGCGGCCATCCTCGGCCAGCGCCGCGCGCAGCTCGCCGAAGAGGCCGCCCACATCGGGGCCGGCGGCTGCGATGCAGGCCGAGCAGAGGCGGCGGATGGCGCGGGCATGGCGGCGCGCCGTGTGGAACTGCCAGCCGGTCAGCTTCTCCGGCAGGCCGAAGACATGGGCGAAATCCACCGCCAGCACCGCCCCCTCATAGGCGGTGAAGCTGCGGGCGAGCTTGGCCGCATCCTCCGGCCGCGCCGCATCGCCGAACAGCGCGCGCATGACGGCGAGCGCGGTCGCCGCCGCGAAGCCGGCCGCCACATCCACCCGCCCGTTCCAGCTCCGCGCCAGCTCCTCGGCGCCCTGCACGAAGAGCGGGTGGAAGCCGGGCGTGCGCGAGGGGTGCAGCAGCTTCGCCATCAGCGCGCGGCGGGTCAGCCAGACCTCGCCGCTGTTGAGGAACATGCTGTCGCCGATCACCGGCTCCAGCGCCTGGCGGAAATGCCGGCTCTTCGCCTCGAACTCGGCGCGGCCGGTGATGAAGACGCGGCGCACCATCTCCGGCTCGTTCACGATGAGCACGCGCTGGGAGATGGCGCTGAAGGGCATCATCCGGTGGCGGAAGGCGGTCTCTGGGAAGAGGCTCAGCAGGTCCGTCGCCGAGGCGTAGAGTGCCCGCATGCCGCGCGGGAAGCGCGCCGGCGCCGCCGGGCGCGGGGGGAGGAAGTCGGTCGAGGTGGTCATCGGGCTGCCTTGGGGGTGCGGCGCCTTGTGGTCAAGCGGCTCGTGCCCCGTCAAGGCAACCCTCAAGCTATCCTGCGGGAGGCTGCACAAGCCCCGGGGGAGTGGCTAGGCTGAAGCTTCGCGCCGCGCGCCAAAGCCTCCGTCCCTCTCCTGGAACCCCGCCATGCGTCACCCGAGCCTTCTCATTGCCCTGCTGGCCGCGGCCTGCGCTGCGCCGCCGCCCGCGCCGCCCGCGCCGCCGGCGCAGCCGCTGCCCACGCCCATCACCACGCCGATCCCGATCGCGCCGCGCCTGCTGCCCGGCCAGCCGCCGCCGCCGCCCGAGGCCATCGCCGAGCGGCAATTGCAGCGCGGCATGCAACTGGACCAGCGGAATGACCGGCTGAACGCCATTGACCCCCGTCGCCCGCAGCAGACCGGCGAGGGCGATGTCACCTCGCCCGATCTGCGGGGCGATCCGTCGCTGCCGATGATGCCGAACTCCGCATCGCCGGTCTGGGGCCGCTTCTGATCGCCGGCCGGCGGCGCGGCTAGAGCGTGAGGCTGCTTCACCGCTTCGGTGATTCCACCTCAGCGGATCACGCTCTAGCGCGCCGCCGCCGGGCTGGCGTTCACGCCGCGCGATTTCTGCCAGGCCAGCAGCGCCAGCGCCGCCACCAGCGGCGGCAGCAGGGTGAGGTTCAGAAGGCTCCAGCCGAAGCGCGCATGCACATAGCCGGACAGGAAGGCGGTGCAGGCGACGGTGCCGAAGACGATGAAGTCGTTGGCCGCTTGCGCCCGCACGCGCTCATGCGGCGCATAGGCGGTGGCGAGCAGCGAGGTCGCCCCCACGAACATGAAGTTCCAGCCGACGCCGAGGATGGCGAGGCCGATGGCGAAGTGCCAGAAGGTCTCGCCCATCAGCGCGACGGCGACGGAGACCGCGGTCAGCACCGCGCCGGCCACGATCACGGGGCGCACGCCGAAGCGGGTGATGAGGTGGCCCGTGGCGAAGCCGGGCGCGTACATCGCGATGGCATGCGCCTGGATGACGGTGGCGGATGCACCCACCGAGAAGCCACAGAACAGCATCTCCAGCGGGGTGGCCGTCATGGCCAGGTTCATCGTGCCATAGGCCACCATGCCGGCGACGACGGCGGTGACGAAGGCCGGGCGGCGCATGATCTCGGTGACCGGCGTGGTGACGGCGGCGCGCGGCGGGGGCGGCGGCAGCGTCAGGCCGGTCAGCAGGACCATGCAGATCACCGGCAGCAGCGCGAGGACCAGATAAGTGCCCAGAAAGATGTAGGGCATGAAGACCTGGTGCGTGTGCTTCACGATCTCCGGCCCGAAGGCCGCGGCCAGCACCGGCCCGGCCATGACGAGGGCGATGGCGCGCGGGCGATAGGCCGGCGTCGCGGCCTCCGCCGCGGCGAAACGGTAATGCTGCGCGATGCCGAAGCCGGCACCGGCCAGCACCGAGCCCAGGCAGTAGATCAGGAAATCCTGCTGCCACACGCCCAGCGCGAAGGTGAGCGAGCCGGCCAGCGAGACGATGGCGCCCAGCATGAAGCCGGCGCGGCGGCCATAGCGGCCGAAGATGATCGAGGCCGGGATGGAGGCCGCCATCACCGCTGTCATCTGCACTGCCATGGGCAGGGTGGCCAGCGCCGGATCCGCCGAGAGGCTGTGGCCGATCAGGGCGCCCATCGCGGCCTGGCCCACCATCGTCGCGTTCATCAGGGCCTGGCAGAAGAAGAGGCGCCAGATGGTCGCCTTCATCTGCTTCTCTTGGGCGTCGTCTTGCGTCACAGGTGGCTCCAGCCGAGTTTTGCCGGCGTGATGTCGCGGCCGGTGGCGTCGCGCAGGCTCACATGCGGCGCGCCCGCCGTGAACCGCCCGAGGCGCGTGACAGGGGTGCGCGCGGCGAGACCCGCCGCCTCCACCGCCGCTCGGTCCTCCGGCGCCGCCGCGAAGAGCAGCTCGTAATCGTCGCCGCCGCTCGCCAGCGCGGCGATGGGCGCCGTGACGTCCGAGACCGGGATGCGCGCGGCCTCGACCGCCACGGCGCAGCCGCCCGCGCGGGCCAGGTGCCCGGCATCCTGGAGCAGCCCGTCCGAGACATCCATGCAGGCCCGTGCCAGCCCGCGCAGCGCGAGGCCGAGGGCGAGGCGCGGCTCGGGCAGGCGGTAGCGGCGGGCGAGCGCGCCATCCGGGTCGGCGATCTCGCCCCGCGCGGCGCGCAGGCCGAGCCAGCCATCGCCGATCCGCCCGCTGACCCAGAGGTCATCCCCCGGCCGCGCCCCCGCGCGGGTCAGCGCGGCGCCGGGCGGCGCATGGCCCAGGATGGTGAGGGACAGGCTGAGCGGGCCGGGTGTGGAGACGGTGTCGCCCCCCAGCACCTGCAACCCGAATTCCGCCTGATCGGCCGCGAGGCCCGCGGTGAAGCCGGCGAGCCAGCCCTCGTCCGTGCCCGGCGTCAGCGCGATGGTCATGAGGTAGCCGAGCGGCGCGGCGCCCATGGCCGCGAGGTCGCTGAGATTCACGCGCAGCAGCTTGCGGCCGATTGTCTCCGGTGGGTCGTCGGCCAGGAAATGCACGCCCGCCACCATGGCATCGGCGGCGAGGACGAGCTGTTGCCCCGGCGGCGGCGTCAGCAGTGCCGCGTCATCCAGCAGGCCGAGCGCGCCTGGCCCGGCCAGCGGGCGGAAATGCCGGGCGATCAGGCTGAATTCCGGGGCGGGTTCGGTCATGGCGGCAGGGTAGAGGAGGAAGCGCCGAGCCTGAACCCCGGCCCAGCCCCCAGCGCTCAGCCCTCGGCGCGCAGCGCCGCGATCTCGCGCGCCAGGGCCTCGGGGTCCGGATCGGCGGGGAAGATGGCGGGCACCTCCACGGCGGTGGCGAGCTGCTGCTTGTAGAGGGCGCGCGGCACCTCCTGCGTACCGAACTGCGCGAGATGCGCGGTCTGGAACTGGGCGTCCAGCAGGGTGAAGCCGCCCAGGCGCAGCCGCGCCACCAGATGCACCAGCGCGATCTTGGAGGCGTCATCGGCGTGGCTGAACATGCTCTCGCCGAAGAAGGCGCCGCCGAGCGAGACGCCATAGAGCCCGCCCACCAGCACCTCGCCCTGCCAAGCCTCGATGGAATGGGCGTGGCCCTGGCGGTGCAATGCGGTGAAGAGCGCCTGGATCTCGGCATTGATCCAGCTGTCGGCAGAGCTGGCCCGCGGCGCGGCGCAGGCGGCGATGACCTGGGCGAAGGCCTCGTTCGCGCTGATGCGATAGGGCGCCTGCCGCACCCGGCGCGCGAGGCGGCGCGGCAGGTGGAAGCCCGTGAGCGGGATCACGCCGCGCATCTCGGGATCGAGCCAGTAGAGGGTGCGCGCGTCGCGGCTCTCGGCCATGGGAAACAGGCCGATGCGATAGGCCCGGAGCATCAGCTCCGGCGTGATTTCCATCTGCCGGCGGGACATCAGCGCCCCTCCGCCGGGGCGGGCGCGGTGAAGGCTCGGGCGGGGCCAGGGGTGTCCACGCCCGCATCCTAGCGCGGATCGGGGCGGGATCGAAGCCGTCTCATCCTCTTGCCGGCCTCGGGTGGTCATATGCCGCGAATTCGGCGAACGTCCGCGAAGCCGAAGGAGTTGCCCGATGGAATTCGACCTGCTGCTGCGCCGCGCCCGCCTCGCCGATGCCGAGACGCTGACTGATATCGGCGTGACGGGCGGCGTCATCACCGCCATCGCGCCCGACCTCGGCAGTGCGGCGGGCGAGGTGGTGGATGCGGGCGGCTGCCTGGTCGCCCCCGGCTTCATCGAGACGCATATCCATCTCGACAAGAGCGGCATCATCGACCGCTGCGGCTGCGCGCCCGGCCGCAACCCGCACCGCGCGATGGAGCGCGTCTCGGCCGTGAAGCACAGCTTCACGGTGGAGGATGTGAACGCCCGCGCCCGCGCGACCATCGAGAAGGCGATCAGCCACGGCACCATGACCATGCGCACCCATGCCGAGGTGGACCCGCTGGTCGGGCTGCGCGGCTTCCAGGGCGTGAAGTCGCTGGTGGACGCCTACAGATGGGCCATCGACCTCGAGATCTGCGTGATGCCGCAGGAGGGCCTGCTGGACAGCCCCGGCACCGAGGAGCTGATGGTGGAGGCGCTGAAATCCGGCGCCACGGTGATTGGCGCCGCACCCAATTACGACCGCGACCGCGCGGGACAGATCCGCCGCATCTTCGAACTCGCGCAGGAGTTCGACGTGGATGTGGACATGCACCTGGACAGCGGGTTCGACCCCAATGACCTCGATCTGCGCCTGGTCTGCGAGATCACCGACCGGATCGGCTGGGGCGGCCGCGTCGCCTTCGGCCATGGCACGAAGATCGCGAGTGCGACGCCCGAGCACCAGGACCGCATCGGCAAGATGATGGCTGATTCCGGGGTGGCGCTGGCTGTGCTGCCGGCGACCGACCTCTTCCTGATGGGGCGTGACCAGGACCACAATATCCGCCGCGGCGTGGTGGATGCGCACCGGCTGATGGCGCAGGGCGCGCTGTGCAACCTCTCCACCAACAATGTGCAGAACCCCTTCACGCCCTTCGGCGACGCGCAGCTGATCCGCATGGCCAATCTCTACGCGAATGTCGTGCAGCGCGGCGATGCGCATGAGCTGCGGCAGACCTGGGACATGTTCACCGCCAATTCCGCGAAGGTGCTGCGGCTGAAGCAATACGGCATCGCAGTGGGCAACCCGGCCGACCTGGTTGTGGTGGACGCGCCCGATCCGGTGGCCGCGCTGCGCGGGATTTCGCCGGTGCTGATGGGCTTCAAGCGCGGCCGGCGCAGCTTCTCCCGCGCGCGGGCCGAACTGCACCCGCCGTCCTGATTCAGGGCTTTTCGGGAGTATCCATCCGGCTGCCCTCGAGCAGGGCGTCGCGCTGGGCGGCTTCCGTGGCCGCGCGCTGCTTCTCGGCCTTGGTGCGGCCGAAGGCGGCGCGGTTGGCGGCGGCCTGCGCCTCGGCCTCCGCCTTCTCCCGCGCGCGGCGCCACTTCCGAAGATTCACGACCTCGCCCATGCTGGGAATCTAGCATCACCCCCGGGAGATTCGTCCATGCAGATCACGCTCACCGCCGCCGATGGCCACAGCCTGGCCGCCTATCGCGCCGGGCCGGCCGATGCCAAGGCCGGACTTGTCATCGTCCAGGAGATCTTCGGCGTGAACCGCCATATGCGCCGCGTGGCCGACAGCTTCGCCGCCGCCGGCTATGCCGTGATCTGCCCCGCCCTGTTCGACCGCACGGAGCGTGGCGTGGAGCTGGGCTACACGGGCGATGACGTGACGCGGGGCCGCACGCTGCGGAGCCAGATCGATGAGCAGCTGACGCTGCTGGACATCCTGGCCGCCGCCGGGGCGCTGCCGGCCGGGCTGCCGCGCGGCATCGTCGGCTATTGCTGGGGCGGCACCGTCTCCTGGCATGGCGCGGTCCGCAGCTCGGCCTTCAAGGCGGCCGTCGGCTGGTATGGCGGCGGCATCGTGGCGGCGAAGGACGAGGCGCCGCGCTGCCCCGTGCAACTGCATTTCGGCGAAGTGGACGGGTCCATCCCGCTCACCGATGTCAGCGCCATCCAGGCGGCGCGGCCGGAAGTGGAGGTCTTCGTCTACCAGGGTGCGGGCCATGGCTTCGGCTGCGAGGAGCGGGGCAGCTACGTGCCCAAGGACGCCGAGGTGGCGCAGGAGCGCACGCTTTCCTTCTTCGCGAAGCACCTCTGAGGTTCAGCCATCCCGCGCCCGCGGCAGCGTGGCGAGGATGGCGGCCCCCACGCCCAGCAGCAGCAGCACGACGGCCATCCCGGCGCGCTGGCTGTTCGTGACATCCGTCACCAGCGCCAGCGCGGCGGGGCCGAGGAAGCCCGTGGCGCGGCCGGAGAGGGCGAAGAGGCCGAAATAGGCGGCGATCTCGCCCGGTGGCGCCACCTGGGCCATCAGGCTGCGGCTCGCCGCCTGGGCAGGGCCGAAGAAGAGGCCGAGCAGCACGCCGAGCACCCAGAAGGCGGCCTTGCTCTCCACCAGCAGCATCCCGCCGCCGATCGCCATCAGCGCGACCAGAGCGGTGAGGATGGTGGCGCGGGCACCCAGCCGCTCCTCCACCCAGCCGCCCAGCGCCGCGCCGATGCCGCCCGTCACGTTCAGCGCGATGCCGAAGAGCAGGATCTCCTCGAACCCCATGCCGAAGACGCCCGCCGCGTAGATCGCGCCGAAGGCGAAGAGCACGTTCAGGCCATCCGTGTAGAACAGCCGCGCCAGCAGGAAGCGGCCGATCAGCTTCTGCTTCGGCAGGCCGCGCAGCAGGCGCAGCAGGTCGGCGATGCCCTCCGTCGCCGCCTGCCGCAGCGGCGTGCGCGGGCCCTGGGTGGAGGGCAGGAAGACCAGCACGGGCCAGGCGAAAAGCAGCAGCCAGGCCGCCACCAGCAGCGCCGTGGCCCGCACATGCTCGGCCGCGTCACGATCCAGCCCGAAGGGCGAGGGGTTGGGCTGCACCAGCAGCGCGAGGCAGAGCACGAGGCAGGCGAGGCCCCCCGCATAGCCCAACGCCCAGCCGATGCCCGACACGCGGCCCAGACGCTCGCGCGTCGTCGCATCGGGCAGCATGGCGTTGTAGAAGACGGTGCCCAGCTCGAAGCAGAGCGTGCCCAGCGCCACGCAGAGCAGCGCCCAGGCGGCGTAGCCGGGCTCGGGCTTCGCGAACCAGATCCCGGCGGTGAAGAAGGCCGTCAGCAGCGTGCAGAGCAGCAGCATCAGCCGCCGCCGCCCGCCCGCATCCGCGATGGCGCCGAGCAAGGGCGAGAGCAGCCCGATGGCAAGCCCCACCAGCGCCTGCATCCAGCCCCACATCACCTGCCCGGTCACCGGATCGGGCGCGATGCCCCGGGTGAAATAGGCGGCGATGACGAAGGTGGAGACCACCGTCGGGAAGGCGCTGTTGGCCCAGTCATAGCTCGCCCAGGCCCATTCGCGGCGCGTCACGCGCCCGCTGCCAGGGCACGCACCGCGACAGTGACGGCGGCGAGGTCGCCCTGCATCGCCGCATCCGCCAGCACGGGGCGCAGTGCCTCGGGCAGGGTGGCGCTGGCGCCGGCCAGGCGCTGCGCGGCGAGCCGGAACTGCGTGGCGCGGAGATCGGCCAGCAGCGCGGCCCGCGCGCGGTCGCCATAGGCGCCGGGGGCGGACATGCGTCGCGCCGCCTCGGCCAGCGCATCGAGCTGGCAGGCCGCGCCCACCTCGGCCCAGGCGCGCGCGGCGGCGGCGGCGCCGGCACCGCTCTGCGCCGCCAGCCGCACGATGGCAGGTGCCGCGGCGAGGCGCGGTGCGGCGGCCACGAAACGGCCCAGGCCCGCGGGCAGGGCCGGGTCCTCGGCCGCCTCGGCCATGGCCGCCTCGCTCAGCGCGGTGACGCCGATGGCGAGGTTCGCCATGGCAGGCTCCAGACCGGCGCGGGTGGCGGGCAGGAGTTCCACCGCCGCCGCCTCCAGCAGCTCGCGCAGCACGGCCTGCGCGGTGAGGCGCGGGCCGGGTGCTGCGGCCTCGGCCGCCTCGAAGCGCGCCTCCAGCCCGAAGAGCTCGGCCGCGAGCCAGGTCGCCGCCACCACCTCGGCCGGCTCGGCGCCGGCGACGAGCCGCGCGAGGCCCGCGCAGCCCAGGCGGTTCACCACCATGTTGGCGAGAGCGGTGGCGATCAGGTCCCGCCGCAGGCGGTGCCGCGCCATGAAGTCGGCGAAGCCCGGCGCCTGCAGGGCGGTCGGGAAATAGGCGGTGAGCAGCGGCGCGAAGACCGGCTCATCCGGCAGGGGCGAGGCGAGGATCACCTCGCCCAGCCAGAGCTTGGCGAAGGGCAGCAGCGCCACGATCTCGGGCCGCGTCAGCGCATCGCCCGACTTGGCGCGGGCCGCCATGGTGGCGGCGTCGGGCAGGCCGGCCTGGGCACGATCGAGCAGGCCTTCCGCCTCCAGCCGCGCCATCAGCGCGGCCTGGGCGGGCATCGCGGCGGCCCCCATCCGCGTCTCGAGCGTGACGGCGACGGATTGCAGGTGGTTGTCGCGCAGCACCAGGGCCGCGACCTCATCCGTCATGCTCTCCAGCAATTCGTCGCGCTGGCGGCGCGTCATGACGCCCGAGGCCTCGGCATCGGCGAGCAGGATCTTGATGTTCACCTCATGGTCGGAGGTGCTGACGCCGGCTGAATTGTCCAGCGCATCGGTGTTGATGCGCGCACCCGCGCGGGAGGCCTCGATGCGGCCCGCCTGCGTCACGCCGAGATTGGCGCCCTCGCCCACCACGCGGGCGCGGATGTCGCGGCCATCCACGCGGATCGCGTCATTGGCGCGGTCCCCCGCCTCGGCCTGGGTCTCGGTGCTGGCCTTCACATAGGTGCCGATGCCGCCGAAATAGAGCAGGTCCGTGTCGAGCTTCAGGATGGCCTGGAGCACGACCGCCGGTTCCGCGCGCTCGGCGGTGATGCCGAGCAGCGTGCGTGCTTGCGCGCTCAGCGGGATGGTCTTGAGGTTGCGCGCAAAGACGCCGCCACCTGCCGAGATGAGCGAGGCGTCGTAATCCGCCCAGGAGGAACGCGGCAGCGCGAAGAGGCGCGCGCGCTCGGCATGGCTGCGCGCCGGATCGGGATCGGGGTCGAGGAAGATGTGCCGGTGGTCGAAGGCGGCGACGAGCTTCGCCTGCTTCGAGATCAGCAGCCCGTTCCCGAACACGTCGCCCGACATGTCGCCCACGCCCGCGACCGTGAAGGGCGCGTCATGGATGGAGCGGCCCAGCGTCTCCACGAAATGCCGCTCGATCATCACCCAGGCGCCGCGCGCGGTGATGCCCATGGCCTTGTGGTCATAGCCGGCCGAGCCGCCGGAGGCGAAGGCATCGCCCAGCCAGAAGCCGTATTCGGCGGAGAGCCCGTTCGCGATGTCGCTGAAGGTGGCCGTGCCCTTGTCGGCCGCTGCCACGATATAGGGGTCGTCGCCGTCACGGCGGCGGATGCCGGGCGCGGTGACCACCTCCGTGCCGTGCAGATTGTCGGTCAGGTCGAGCATGCCGCGCACCAGCGTGCGATAGGCGGCGATGCCGGTGGCCTGGAAGCCCTCGCGATCCGTCGGCACATGGCCCTTCAGCACGAAGCCGCCCTTGGCGCCGGTCGGCACGATGACGACGTTCTTGAGGCGCTGCGCCTTCATCAGCCCCAGGATCTCGGTGCGGAAATCCTCCCGCCGGTCGGACCACCGAATGCCGCCGCGCGCCACGGGACCGGCGCGCAGGTGGCAGCCCTCCATGCTGGCGCTATGGACGAAGATCTCGCGCCAGGGGCGCGGATTGGGCATCTCGCCCGCCAGCGCGGAATCCAGCTTGAAGGCGAGGTAGGGCTTGCCCTGGTAGAAATTGGTGCGGAGCATGCCGTCCAGCAGCGCGCGCAGCCGCTGCAGGATGCGGTCCGTGTCGGGATCGGCCACCTGGTCGAGCAGGGTGGTCCAGGCGGCGTCCAGGGCGGCCTCATCGCCCGGCGAATCGGGGCGGAAGCGGGCGTGGAACAGATCCACCAGCAGGCGTGCCGCCTCGGGCTGGGCGGCCAGCGCGGCCGTCACGCTTTCCTGCGCGAAGGGGAAGCCCACCTGCTTCAGCCAGCGATACATGGCGCGCAGCAGCCAGCATTCCCGCCAGTCGAGGCCGGCGCGCAGCACCAGCCGGTTGAAGCCATCCGCCTCCACCTCGCCGGCGAGCAGGGCCTCGAGCGCGGCGAGCAGCGCCGCCGCGCGCTCGGCGCGGAAAGGGGTGCCGGCATCCAGCGTGAAGACATGCAGCGAGACGCTGGCCGCCCCCTGCGGCGAGAGGCGGTGCGGCACCTCCTCCAGCGCGCGCAGGTCGAGGCTCTCGAAGAGCGGCAGCGCATCGGCCAGGGCCAGCGCATGGCCGGGCACGGCGAGACGCAGGATGATGCGCTGCGGCGGGCAGCCGGGCGGCTGCTGCACCGCCGCCTCGATCCTCCCGCTGGCCAGGGCTTCCTCCGCCAGCGAGAGGTCCGCCACGGCCTGGCCGGGCGTCTCGGTCTCGCGGTAGCTGGGCGGGAAGGCATCGCGCCATTGCGCGAGGGCGGCGCCGGCCGCGGCCTCGCCGCGCTCCTCCACCAGCACGTCGGTCAGCCGGTCGCCGAAGCTGCGCGCGGCCTGGGCGACGGCGGCCTCCAGCGCGGCGTGGTCGGGGACCAGGGCGGTGCCGGGATCGGTGCCGATGATGTAGTGCACCCGCGCGAGCGGCGCATCGCCGAGCGCGATGTAGAAGGCCGAAAGCCGCCCGCCATGCGCGCGCGCCAGCATCTCGCCCACGCGCGAGCGCAGCCGCGTGTCGAAGCCCTCGCGCGGCAGCCAGGCGATGACGGAGACGAAGCGGCCGAACGGGTCGGGCCGGAAGAACAGCGCGGGCCGCGGGCGGATGGAGAGGTCGAGCGCGATGCGCGCCCCTTCCAGGATTTCCGCCTCGCTCGCCTGGAAGAGTTCGTCGCGCGGCCAGGTGTCGAGGATGTTGCGCAGCGCGCGGCCGTCATGGCTGTAGGGCGAGACGCCGGCGGTGGCGAGGATGCGCTCCACCTTGCCGCGCAGCAGCGGGATGGAGCGCGGGTTGCGGTTGTAGGCGGCGGCGGCGAAGAGGCCGAGGAAGAGGCGCACGCCGGTCACGCGGCCGGCCGGATCCTGAATGCGCGTCGCGATCACGTCGGCATGCTGCGGCCGGTGGACCGTGCTGCGCATGTTGGCCTTGGCGACGGTGACGGCATGCGGCGCCGCGAAGGCGGCGCGCGCGCGCTCGGGCAGGGCGGGGAGGGCGGCCAGCGCGTCGAAGACGGGCAGGGCAGGGTCCGCCAGCAGGCCGAGATTCTCGGCCTCCAGGACCCGGACCTCGCCGCCCTCGACCACCAGGTGGCGATGGCCGAGCAGGACGAAATTGTCCTCGCGCAGCCAGGCCAGGAACTCGCCGTCCTCCGCCTCGCCTTGCATCTCCGAATCGGCCTGGTTCAGCAGGGCCATCATGGCCGGGAAGTCGCGGACGGCGACGCCCACGTCATGCAGCGCGCGGGCGAGGGCGGCCTCCACCTCCGGCCAGCCGTGATGCGGCCCCTGGGGCTCCATCCCCGGCAGGAGATGCCCCGCGCTGGCGCCGATGGTGACGCGCATCATGCTCTCGCGCGCCTCGCCCTCGCCCAGGGCCAGCAGCGCGCCCGTGGCATCGCGCGTGACCGGCAGGACGGGGTGGAGGAACTCGCGCACCACGCGGCCCTGGCGCGTGAGGGCGGCGAGGACGGAATCCACCAGGAAGGGCATGTCCCCCACGATGATCTCGGCCACGCCATGCGCGCCCCGGCCCGAGCCGGGGGGCGTCAGGCGCAGCTTCGCCTCGCCGGGGGCGCGCCGGGCGGCCAGGGCGGCGAGGGAGGCGGCGGCCTCGCGCAGCGATTCGGGCGGGCGGGCGGCGAGTTCCGCGGTCGGGATGGCGGCGTGCAGCGCCGGCAGCAGGGCGGCGGCGGCGGGTGGCAGACCCTCGCGGGCGGCGCGCAGCACCTCCTCCCGCACGGAATCCGGCGACTGGCTCATCGGGGCTTCTGGCATGGCGTCCTTCCTTGAGGGGGCAGCTTCCGGCTTTCCGCCCCCCGGGCGCAAGCATGGCGTGCGGGGATCGGCCGCACGGGCGTGGCATGCCGCATCCGGTTGGGTTAGGTTTTCGCCCATGACAATGACGCTCGCCCAATTGCTCGCGCCCATGCCGGTCGAGCAGTTCTTCGCCGAATACCATGACCGGCAGCCCCTCCACCTGAAGGGCGACCCGGCGAAATTCGCCGCCGTCTTCTCCTGGCGGCAGATCAACCGGCTGCTGGACATGACGCATGCCTGGTCCAGCCACTCGCTCCAGCTCGTGCTGGACGGCAAGCCCATACCGGCCGAGCAATACTGCACCCGCGCCACGGGCCGCGATTCGAACACCCAGCTCATGCAGCCGGTGACCGAGCGCGTGCGCGAATGGGTGCAGAAGGGCGCCAGCATCGTGATGAACGATGTGGACAGCCTGACGCCCGGCCTCGCCTCCGTCAGCCACGCGATCGAGAGCGCGGGCCTGGGGAAGGCACAGGCCAATGTCTACATCTCCTGGCAGAGCCACAAGGCCTTCCCCGCCCATTACGACACGCATGACGTCTGGGCCGTGCAGGTGGAGGGCGAGAAATACTGGAACATCTGGGAGGGCCGGGCGGAATGGCCGATCAGCCATCCGCTCTGGCGCAGCCAGGACCAGGCGCATCACGAGCAGCACAAGGGCAAGCTGCGCGCGAAGATCCTGATGAAGCCGGGCGACCTGCTCTACCTGCCGCGGGGCTGGTATCACGACGCCTTGGCCGAGGCGCCGGCCAGCGTGCACGTGGCCTATGGCGCGCATGCGCCGAACGGGATGGATGTGATGAACATCCTGCTGGAGCGCGTGCTGTATGAGGCCGTCTTCCGCCAGCCCCTGCCGCGGCAGGATGGCAGCGCGGCCGCGAAATTCGCCCTGACGCAGCGCGCCGGGCAGTTGGGCGCGCGCGTCGCCGAACTCGCAAAGGACCCCAAGGTGATGGCGGTGCTGGAGCAATATGTGGCCGACTTCCGCTTCCACCGCGGCGGCAATGACCTGCTCGCCTGGCGCGGCATGGCCGCCCCCGCCGCGGGTGGCGAGGATGCGGGCGATGGCGGCGCCTTCCGCGTCATCCCGGGCGGCGCGCGCCCCGTGCGGCGTGGCGCCGAATGGGTGCTGAAGGCCGCGGCCGGAACGATGCCGCTGAACCCGGCCGAGGCCGAGGCGGCGCAATGGCTGCTCGCCCGCCCCGACATCACCGAGGCTGAGCTGAAGCGCGCCCATCCGGCGGTGGAGGCGGCCGCGCTGCTCGGCCGCCTGCGCGAGGCCGGGCTGCTGGCCGCCACATGATCCGCCTCCTCGCCATCCTCATGCTGGTTTCCTCCCCCGCGCTGGCCCAGCTGCGCGACTTCTCCTGCGTCGGCGCCGAGCAGCTGCAGGACGGCGCCCTCTCGGTGGATTTTGCCCGCGGGGCCGACCGGCTGACGCCGGAGGCCAGTGCCGCCCTCGTGCCGCTGGCCGAGGAAGCGAAGACGATGCTGGACCGCAACATCTGCGTGCTGGGCTTCGCCGCCTCGCCCGAAGGTGGCGCGCAGACGGCGAGCCGCCTGGCCGCCCGGCGGGCCCGCGCGGTGGCACAGCAGCTCTCGCAGCTCGGCATCGAGCGCGACCGCATCCGGGCCGAGGCACGCACGCGCGGCTTCACGACGGAGCGCGAGCGGCGGGGCGTGGACCGCCGCGCCGGGGCGCGCGTCATCCTGTTGCCGCCCGCATGAAGATCTGGCCCCTCCTGCTGCTCCTGGCCTTTCCCGCCGCAGCGCAATTCGCCCCTCCGGCGCCGCTCGCCCCGCCGTTCTACGACCTTGGCACGGTGACGCTCCGCAACGCGACGACCCTGCCCATCAGTCAGTTCTTTCTCTGGAATCAGGGCTTTACGGCGGAGGGCGAGGAACGGCTCGGTGGCCAGGCGTTGCCCGCTGGCGGCGGGCGCCAATTGACGCTGGGCATGGGGCAGTGCGGCGTCTCCCTGCGCGCCGTCTTTGCCGACGGCAGCGAGCAGAGGATCCGGCTGGTCCAGCTTTGCGGCGCGGGCGAGCTTGTGATCGAGGCAGGCACGCCCGTGACCGCCCGGGTCATTCCGCGATGACGCTTCCCCTGCGCCGCATGCTGCTGGTCTTCCTCCTGGCCGGCTCTCCCGTCTTCGCGCAGCCAGCCGACAAGCCCGCGCGGCCGCAGGCGCCTGCGGCGCAGGACAGGAACATCCTGCTGCGCAACAACTCGGAGAGCGTGCTGCGCGAGCTCTATCTCTGGAACGGCCCGCCGCGCGAAACCGGGCCGGACCGCCTGGGTGCCGATGTGGTCCGCCCCGGCGCCAGCTTCGCGCTGCGCCTCGGCCGTGGCCCCTGCCAGATGGAGATGCGCGCCGTCTTCGAGGATGGCAGCGCCGAGATGCGCAGCGGCGTGGAGGTCTGCACCCAGCGGGAACTGGTGCTGGATGACCGCAACACCCGCGCGGTCGAGGTGGTGAACAACACGGATGTGGAGCTGATGCAGCTCTTCCTCGCGCGCCCCGGCGTGGTGGGGCCGGACCGGCTGGGTGCCGCGACCGTGCCGGGCAGCGACAGCTTCAACCTCCGCCTGCGCGGCGAGACGGAATGCCGCTTCGAGGCGCGCGCCGTCTTCCGCGGCGCCCCGGCCGAGACGCGGCAGCAGGTGGACCTCTGCGCCAGCCCGCGCATCGTCTTCGGCGATGCCTCGGTGCCGCTGCGCGAGGTGACCGTGGCCAACCGCACGCGCCGCGTGCTGCGCGAACTCTACGCCACCACGGGCGAGGCCTGGGGCGCCGACCGGCTGGGTGCGACGGTGCTCAATCCCGGCCAGAGCTTCCTGCTGCGTATCCGGAACCCCGCTTGCCGCATGCGGCTGCGCGCCGTCTTCGCCGACAACCCGGTGGAGGAGCGCACGGAGGTGGATATCTGCGGGGGCGAGCCCATCGCTTTCGCCCCGGCGCGGCGCGTCACGCTGGTGCACGCGCATGGCCGCGCGGTGCGCGAGGTCTATCTCTCCGCCGTGCAGGACAGCGACTGGGGCGAGAACCAGCTGGGCGAGCGGCCCATGGCGTCCGGCGAGCGGCGCGAACTGATGAGCGACATCCCCTGCGAGGCCGACCTGCGGATCGTCTTCGACAATGGCAATGCGGAGGAGGCGCGGAACATCAATATCTGCACCCGCGCCGAGATCACGCTGCGGCCGGGCTGGGTGCTGGAATGACGGCCCGGGGAGAGGCTTGCGGGCGGCGGGGCTCGAACCCGCACGGCCTTGCGGCCGAGGGTTTTTAAGACCCTTCCGTCTACCATTCCGGCACGCCCGCGCGGCCCTTCTATGCCACGCGTTGCAACCTCGCTCCAGCCCGGTTCAGCGGGCGCCGATCAGCCGCCGGCGGAGCCGGCCCGAGAGCCAGTCGATGGCGGCCACCATCAGCACCATCAGGATGATGATGAAGGCCACCTCGTCCCAATGGCGGACGCGGATCCGCTCGGCGATCTGCAGCCCGATGCCGCCCGCGCCGACGACGCCGAGGATGGTGGCCGAGCGGGTGTTGCTCTCGAAGAAATAAAGCGCATGGCCCAGCATGACGGGCGCCACCTGCGGCAGCAGGCCGAAGCGCATGATCAGCGTGGGCGAGCCGCCGGCCGCGGCGATCCCCTCGGCCTGCTTCTTCTCGGCATTCTCGATCGCCTCGGCATAGAGCTTGGCCAGCACGGCGATGTCGGCCGTCGCGATGGCCAGCACGCCGGCGAGCGGGCCCAGCCCCACCGCGCGCACATAGGCCAGCGCCCAGATCAGCTGGTCCACCCCGCGGAAGCCGTCGAAGACGCGGCGCAGCGAGAAGCGGAACAGCGTGTTCGTGACGACGTTGTTGGCGCCGAGGAAACCGAGCGGGACGGCGATCAGGGCCGCGATGAAGGTGCCAAGGAAGGCCATGGCCAGGCTCTCGGCCAGGCCCTGCAGGATCTCCACCCATTGCTCGCCGGGCGAGGGCGGGATCATCAGCCGGGTGATGACGAGCAGCCCCTCCAGCCCGTTCCACATGCGCCGGGGCGAGACGTCGAACCACCAGAGCGTGCCGATCAGCCAGGCGAGGAAGGCAAGGCCACCCAGCCAGCGCAGCGCGCGGCCCTGGGGCGTGGGGCCGAAGGCGCGCGGCATGCGGGCCTGCCAGGCGGCGACCTCGGCGGGGGGCATGCGTGCGCTCATGCCACGGCCTCGATGACACGGCGGCGGAGACGTTCGGAGAGCATGTCGATCACCATCACCGAGAGGATGATGAGGAGCAGGATGGCGCTGATCTCCTCGTAGTAGTTGAAGGAGATCACCTTGTAGAGCTCCTCGCCGATGCCGCCCGCGCCGACGAAGCCGATGACGCTGGCGGAGCGCAGATTGATCTCGAAGCGCAGCATCGCGTAGCTGAGCAGGTCGGGCAGGGCGGCGGGCAGGAGGGCGAAGCGGCAGGCCTCGCTCCAGGTGCCGCCCGCGGCGCGCACGCCATCCCAGGGGCGCATCTCCACATTCTCCATTGCATCCGCGAAGAGCTTGCCGAGCGCGCCCGCCGTGTGGAGCGCGATGGCGAGGATGCCGGCCAGGGCGCCCACGCCGAAGGCCCAGACGAAGATGAGCGCGAAGACGATCTCCGGCACGGTGCGCGTCGCTTCCAGGAAGCGGCGGGACAGCTGGTAGGCCCAGGCCGGCGCCCCGCTGTTCTTGGCCGCCGGGAAGGCCAGCAGCAGTGCGACGACGGCGCCGGCCAGCGTGGCGAGTGCCGCCATCTGCGCCGTCTCGAAGAGCAGCAGCGCCCAGGCGTCCAGGCGGTAGAAC
Organism: Sediminicoccus rosea; assembly: GCF_033547095.1. NCBI lineage: Bacteria > Pseudomonadati > Pseudomonadota > Alphaproteobacteria > Acetobacterales > Roseomonadaceae > Sediminicoccus > Sediminicoccus rosea. The sequence goes on from NZ_CP137852.1 coordinate 711,790, forward strand.
CAGAAGGCGAGGCTGCCTTCGGTGTCCACGCCGGCGAAGAGCTTGTCCCACTCCAGCGCCGGCGTGATGCGGGCGAAGTATTCGCCGATGCGCGGCACGCCGGCGGCCAGCGAGGCGGGGTAGAACTCGCTGGTCCAGGCGGCGAGCAACAGGCAGGCGGCCAGGATCAGCAGGCCGAGCAGCGTGGCCTGGCGGCGCTGGCGGCGCAGGTCACGGAAGGCGGCCTCCTGCGCCGCGACGGCGGGCGAGGGCATCAGGAGCGCCGCCGCCGCGCGGCGGCTTCCTCGCGCCGCATCTCGACGAAGACCTCGTAGTCGGCATGGCGCACCTCGCGGAAGCCGGCGCCGGTGCCGCGGCCGATCTGTTCGAAGACGGCGGGATTGGCCTGGGGCAGGGCGAGGTAGAAGCGGATGATGTCCTCGCGGAATTCCGCAGGGAGGTCGGTGCGCATGGTGATGGGCCCGTTCTGGATGGGGCGCGATTGCCAGATGATCCGCACGTCGGACATGCGGAGCATGCCCTTCTCGACCATGGCGCGCGTGTTGCCGCGGCTGAATCCCTCGTTGATCTCGCCCACGCCGGAGGCCCAGGTCATCGCCGCGTCGTATTGCCGCTGCAGCATCGCGACCACCGCCTGCTCATGCCCGCCGCCGAAGCCGGTGCGGCCGAAGAACTGCCCCGGCTCCACGCCCACGCCGGCGCGCCGCAGCTCGAAGCGCGGGATGAGGTAGCCGGAGGCGGAGTTGGGATCCGCCCAGGCCAGGCTGCGGCCGCGCATCTGCTCGAGATTCGTGATGCCGCTGTCGGCGCGGACCAGCATGACGGAGACATAGCTGGTGGAGCCGTCGATCTGCTCGATGGTGAGGATCGGCTCCACGCCGCCATTCGTGTCGATCCAGGCGGCGGCGTAGATGGAGGGGCCGAGCGCGGCGAACTCGATCTGCCGGGCGGAGAGCGCCTGCATCACGCCCGCATAATCGCTGGCCGGCATGAGGCGGACGGGGACGCGGAAGGTCTCCTCCAGCAGACGGCGCAGGCCGTCGAAGCGGCCGAGGCGATCCGCCTCGTTCTCGCCGCCCATCAGGCCAACCCGGATGGCCGGCACCTGCTCGGCCCAGGCGCGGCGGCCTGGCTCGGGCATGGGGTGCGGACCCTCGGCCGAGCGGCGCGGGCGCCATGCGGGCCCGGGCTGGGCCTGCGCGGCGAGGGGCAGAAGGGCCGCGCCGCCGAGCAGGGCGCGACGATGCAGAGTACCACTGGTCATCACACACTCCATCGCGGAATCCGGCCGCACGGCGGCCGGCGCGCCCAGCGTCTGAGGGCGAGACTTAGGACCTTCTTCTCCGCTCGGCGGCTTCCTCGCGGCGCATGTCCACCAGGAACTGGAACTGCGCATGCGTCACCTCGCGATAGCCCGTGCCGCCGCCGCGCTCGATCTGCTGGTAGATCGTGGGGTGCGTCTTCGGCAGCGCGAGATGGAAGTTCACGATGTCGTCGCGGAAGGCGCGCGGCAGGTTGGTCCGCATGGTGATCGGGCCGTTGATGATGGGCTCGCTCTGCCAGATGATCCGCAGGTCGCGCATGTTCAGCATGCCCTTGTCCACCATCGCGCGCAGGTTGCCGCGGGTGAAGCCTTCATTCACGTCGCCCTGGCCCGAGGCCCAGGTCACGGCAGCGTCATACTGCCGCTGCAGCACGGCGACGACCGCCTGCTCATGCCCACCGCCGAAGCCGGTGCGCGCGAAATACTGCCCGCTCTCCACGCCGATGCCCTGCCGGCGCAGCGCGAAGCGCGGCACCAGGTAGCCCGAGGTGGAATTGGCATCGGCTCAGGCCAGGCTGCGGCCGCGCATCTGCTCGAGGTTGGTGATGCCGCTGTCGGCACGCGTCACCATGACCGCGATGTAGCTGATGGAGCCATCGCGCTCCTCCGCCACCAGCAGGGGCTCGACGCCGCCATTGGTGTCGATCCAGGTGCCGGCATAGACGGAGGGGCCCATGCTCGCGAACTCGATCTGCCCGGCGGAGAAGGCCTGGAGCACGCCGGCGTAGTCGCTGGCGGCGAAGAGGCGGACGGGGAGCTGGAAGGTCTCCTGCAGCAGGTTCTGGTAGGCGCCGAAGCGGCCCATGCGGTCGGCCTCGTTCTCGCCGCCCAGGAGGCCGATGCGGATCTGCGGCACCTGCGCGGCCCAGGCGCGGCGGCCGGGCTCGGGCATGGTCACGTCGGTGTCGAGCGTGCGGCGCATGCGCTGGCCTGCGGAGGCCTCGGGCGCCATGGTCGCGGGGGCGGCGCGCTGCGCGGCGGCCAGCTGCGGCGCGACGCTGGCGCCCAGCGCCAGCGCGCCGAGGTAGCGGCGGTTGATCATCGGTGGATCTCTCCTTGGGTGTGGGTCAGGCCAGCGCCACCTGCGGCACGAAGCCGGGGGCGGGCGTGGCGTTCACGGCGGCGGCGGCCTCGGCCTGGAACTCGGCCTCGGTGATGCCGTAGATCTGCGTGATGCGCGCGGCATCCAGTTCGGCGGGTGCGCCGTCGAAGACGACGCGGCCCTGCTGCATGGCGATAACGCGCGTGCAGTATTCGCGGGCGGTGTCGAGGTGATGCAGGTTCACCATCACCGTCAGCCCGTCGCGCCGGTTCACCTCGGCGAGCGCATCCATCACGGTGCGCGCATTGCGCGGATCCAGGCTTGCGATCGGCTCATCGGCCAGGATCAGGCGCGGCTGCTGCATCAGCGCCCGGCAGATGGCGACGCGCTGCTGCTGCCCGCCCGAGAGCGTGTCGGCGCGTTGCAGCGCGGTGGAGAGCAGGTCGAAGCGTTCGAGCGCGGCCAGCGCCATGGCGCGCTCCTCGGCCGAGAACTGACAGAAAAGCGAGCCCAGCCGCGCCATCACACCGTGGCGGTGGTTCAGCCGCCCGATCAGCACGTTGGTGAGCACGTCGAGGCGTTGCACCAGGTTGAACTGCTGGAAGATCATCGCGCAGCCGGTGCGCCAGTCGCGCAGGGCGCGGCCCTGCAGCGCCGTCACGTCGCGCCCCTCGAAGCGGATGCGGCCCTCGCTGGGCTCGGCCAGGCGGTTGATCAGGCGCAGCAGGGTGGACTTGCCCGCGCCGGAGCGGCCGATCACGCCCACCATCTGGCCCGCGGGCACGGTGAGGCTGACGCCGTCCACCGCCTTCACACGCCCGAAGCGCCGTGTCAGACCCTCGATCTCAAGCATGGCCTCATCCCATCTGCCGGGGCGCGGCTTAGTCGGTCTATGTTGCATCCAGATGACGCCTGGGCAAAGCAAATGTGACGCTCGCCCGAACCAAGAAGAACGGAGGATTTCCCCATGCCATCACGCCGCGCCGTGCTCGCCGCGCCCGCCCTCGTCACCGGCCTTGTCCCCCTCGCCGCCGCCGCGCAGGACGCCTTCCCGAGCCGTGCGCTCGCCGTCGCCTCCGGCTATGCGCCGGGCGGCGTCACGGATGTGACCAGCCGCGCCGTAGCCGAGCGCATGGCGCGCGAGCTGGGCGTGCCGGTGGTGATCGAGAATCGCGTGGGTGCGGCGACCGCGGTCGCCAACACGCATGTCGCGCAGGCGCGGCCCGATGGCTACACGCTGCTGATGGGCACCTCCACCCTCGCCATCAACCCGGCACTTCAGCCCAACCTCACGCCCCGCGAGCCGATGCGCGAACTGGTGCCCGTCGGCATGGTGTTCCGCACCGCCTTCGCGCTGCATGTGAACCCTGCCGTGCCGGCGCGCACGACGGAGGAGTTCATCGCCTATTGCCGTGCCAATCCCGGCCGCGTGAATTTCGGATCGAGCGGTACGGGGGCGGTGAACCACCTGGCCCAGGCGCTGCTGGTGGCGCGCACCGGCATCGACGTGGTGCATGTGCCCTTCCGCGGCGGTGCCCCCGCCCTGCTGGAGCTGCGCGCCGGCCGCATCCAGGCGATGTTCCAGGCCCTGCTGGAGGCCCTGCCCACCATGCGCGAGGGCAGCACGCGCGGCCTCGGCATCTCCTCGCGCGAGCGCAATGCCCTGGTGCCCGACCTGCCGCCGGTGGCCGATGCCGTACCGGGCTTCGAGGCGGTGTTCTGGCAGGCCCTGTTTGCGCCCGCCGGCACGCCGGCGCCGGTGCTGGCGCGGCTCGGCGCCGCTTTGCGCGCGGCCACCGAAGATGCGACCCTGAGGTCCCGCATGGCCGAGCAGGGGGTGGACATCGTCACCGGCGATGCGGCATCCGTGCGCGACCTGCTGGCGCGGGAGACCACCATGTGGGGCGAACTGATCCGCAGCGCCAATATTCGACCGGAGTGATGATGATGCGCGTTCTCCCGCTCGGCCTGCTGCTTCTGCTCGGCGCCTGCGGCTCGGTGGACACCTCGCCCGGTTCGTCCGGCGTGCCGGACATGCCCTTCGGCCCGCCGAGCTTCCAGCGCGGCTACCAGACCACCTCGGGCCAGATCGTGCTGGACCGCGAGCTGACGCCGAACGACCCGCGCCGCTTCGACCTTCCGCCCTCCAACAATCCGCGCCCCTTCGCCCCGCCCCCGGCGGGGGACCCGCGCCGCCTGGGCTGGTAGCCCCGGTCGCACCCGCGCCATGGACGGCGCGGGCCGGCTTGCGCCAGGATGCCTCCCAAGAAACCACCAGGGAGGATCACCATGCTCGGCCTGATGCAGGAGCACCCGCTCCTCGTCTCCTCGATCCTGCGCCATGCGGCGCGGCACCATGCCGGGGCGAAGATCGTCTCGGTGGACCCCGAGGGCGCCGCCACGCGCGGCACCTGGCCGGAGGTGGAGCACGGCGCCAAGCGCCTGGCCCAGGCGCTGGCGCGGCTCGGCGTGCGGCGCGGCGACCGCGTGGCGACGATGAGCTGGAATTCCCGCGCGCATCTGGAAGTGTATTACGCCGTCTCCGGCATGGGCGCCGTGCTGCACACGGTGAACCCGCGGCTCTTCGCCGACCAGATCGCCTATATCCTCGCCGATGCCGAGGATGTGGTGCTCTTCGTGGACCCCTCGGTGCTGCCGGCGGTGCAGGCGGTGGCGAACCTCCTGCCGCCCTCGCTGCGCGCGGTCGTGCTGATGGGCCCGGCGCCCAGGCCCGACCTGCCGGTGCCGGTGCTGGACCAGGCGGCGCTGACCGCGGCCGAGGATGGCGACTATGCCTGGCCCCTGCTGGAGGAGCGCGCGGCCTCCTCGCTCTGCTACACCTCGGGCACCACGGGCATGCCCAAGGGCGTGCTCTATTCCCACCGCTCGACGGTGCTGCACGCCATGTCGGCCATCCAGCCCGATGTCTTCGCGCTGGCGGCGCGCGATGTCGCGATGCCGGTGGTGCCGATGTTCCATGTGAACGCCTGGTCCATCCCCTATGCCTCGGCCATGGCGGGCTCCTCCCTCGTGCTGCCGGGCCCGAAGCTCGACCCGGCCAGCCTGTTCAAGCTCTTCGAGGAGGAGCAGGTCACCTTCTCGGCCGGCGTGCCCACCATCTGGACCATGCTGCTGGCCTGGCTGCGCGCCGACCCCGCGCGGAAATTCACCGCGCCGCCGCGGCTCGTCGTGGGCGGCACGGCGCTGCCGGTCGCCATCACGGCGGGCTTCCTGCGCGAATACGGGATCCCCATCCTGCACGCCTGGGGCATGACGGAGCTGAGCCCGTTGGGCGCGCTCAATTCCCGCAAGGCCGAGACGGCGGATTGGGACGAGGCGCGCTGGCTCGACTACAGCCGCAAGCAGGGCCGCCCGCCCTTCGGCGTGGATTTCCGCATCCTCGATGCGCAGGGTCAGCCCATCGCGCGGGACGAGGTGGCCTTCGGCGAGCTGGAGGTGCAGGGCCACTGGGTCGCCGCCAGCTACTTCAACCACCCCAATGACCCCGCCTTCAGCGCCGATGGCTGGTTCTCGACCGGCGATGTGGTGACGGAGGATGCGCTGGGCGCCGTCGAGATCGTGGACCGCGCGAAGGATGTCATCAAATCCGGCGGCGAATGGATCAGCTCCATCACGCTGGAGAACCTGGCCCTCGCCCACCCGGATGTCGCGCTGGCGGCGGCCATCGGCGTGCACCACCCGAAATGGGATGAGCGCCCGCTGCTGCTGGTGGTGAAGAAGCCAGGCACCAGCCCTACGCCGGAGAGCATCCTGGCCGTGCTGGAGGGCAAGATCGCCAAATGGTGGATGCCCGACCGGGTGGAATTCGTGGAGACCCTGCCGATGACCGCGACCGGCAAGCTCTGGAAGGCGGAGCTGAAGCGCCAGTTCAAGGATTACCGGCTGGAGGGGTGATGGCCCCGCTTCCAGGGCAGGTTGCCGCTTTTCTGCCCAGGCGGCGGCACCCTGGGGGCGGAACGGCCGCGGAATTCCCCTTGCACGGCGTGGCTGCCGCTGGTCGCATGCGCCGTCCAAAAACCAGGAGGGGCTTCATGAGATTCACGCTCAAGGCCATGGGGCTCGGCATCGCCGCGACCCTCATGGCGCTTCCCGCCGTCGCGCAGCAGGCGCCGCTGAAGACGCTGCGCATCGCCATGACCGCGGCCGATGTGCCGACCACGACGGGCATGCCGAATAACGGCTTCGAGGGCATGCGCTTCCTCGGCTACCCGGTCTTCGAAGGGCTCGTCCTCTGGGATCTCTCGCGCGCCGACCGGCCCGCCGGGCTGCGCCCCGGCCTCGCGGAATCCTGGCGCCAGGACCCCAATGACCCGCAGACCTGGCTCTTCACGCTGCGCGAGGGCGTGCGCTTCCATGACGGCACGCCGTTCAACGCCGATGCGGTGATCTGGAACCTCGAGCGCTACTTCAACAACCAGTCGCCGCAATTCGAGGCGCAGGGAAGCGCCATCACGCGCGCGCGCATCCCCATCATGGAGAGCTACCGCAAGGTGGATGAGCGGACGATCGCCTTCCGCACCAACCGCGTCGCCTCCTACTTCCCCTACATGGCGGTCTATATCCTCTTCACCTCGCCGAAGAGCTTCGAGGATGGTGGGCGCGACTGGGCGCGCGTGGCGGCCCTGCCGCCGGCCGGCACCGGACCCTTCCGCCTGAGCCGCTTCGTGCCCCGCACCTCGGCCGAGCTGTCCAAGAATGACCAGTATTGGGATCGCACGCGCATCCCGCGCCTCGACCGCGTGCTGCTGCTGCCCATGCCGGAAGCCACCACGCGCCTCGCCGCCCTCCGTTCGGGCCAGGTGGACTGGATCGAGGTGCCGCCGCCGGACGCCATCCCCTCGCTGCGGCAGGCGGGTTTCAACATCACCACGGGCAGTTACCCGCATGTCTGGCCCTGGTTCTTCCAGATGGGCGGCGAGACGCCCTTCCGGGATGTTCGCGTCCGCCAGGGGCTGAACTACTGCGTGGACCGCGCGGGGCTGGTGCAGCTGTTGAACGGCACGGCCGAGCCCTCGGTCGGCTGGCTCAAGCCCAATGACCCGAATTTCGGCACGCCGCAGAACCGGTACAGCTTCGACCCCGCGCGCGGCCGCGCTTTGCTGGCCGAGGCCGGCTTCAACGCGCAGCGCCCGCTGAGCTTCAAGGTGATGATCTCCACCTCGGGCTCGGGCCAGATGCTGCCGCTGCCGATGAACGAGTTCCTGCAGCAGAACCTGCGCCAGGCCTGCGGGGTGAACGTCACCTTCGAGGTGACGGAGTGGAACACGCTGCTGCAGGCGACGCGCAGCTCGCCGGGTGCACCGGTGCTGGCGGGTTCGCTGGCACTCAACCCCTCCTCGCCCTCGAGCGACCCGAGCGTGATGGCCCGCTACTTCCTGCAGGCCTTCGTGCCGCCCAACGGCTTCAACTGGCCGCAGTTCAATGACCCCGAGTTCGAGACGGCCTTCGCCGCACTCGAGCGCGCGACGAATGAGAGCGAGTTCAACGCGGCCTATGCGCGGGCGCATACGCGCCTCGTGGACAACCCGCCCTGGCTCTACATCGTGCACGACCTGAATCCGCGCGCGATGCACCGCCGGGTGCGGGGCTTCACCAGCGCGCAATCCTGGTTCCAGGACCTCGTTCCGGTGGATATCCAGTAGTTCCCCGCGAAATCGCTTCGCGCTTGCGCGGGGACCCCGTCTTTCATCCCCACGAAATCGTGCGCGCCTTCGTGGGGGCCCAGGGTTGGCGCTGAGCGTGTGAGTTGGGTTCATCTCCCGGTGGCGAAGCCACCGGAAGGCTCCGGGGGGCGGATCGCGCGGGCGGGCCGCCCCTCTTGCGTTGGGGGTGCTATGCCCCTTCGTGGATTTCGCGGATCATGCGGCGTTCTCGCTGGAGGAAATCGCGATGATCGTTGACCTGCGCATCTACACCTGCCTGCCGAACCGCATGGCGGATTTCGTGAAGCTCTATGAGGAAAAGGCCTGGCCGCTCCAGCTCAAATATCTGGAGAACTGCCTGGGCTGGTACACCACCATCGAGGGCGAGCTGAACACCGTCGTCCATCTCTGGGGCTACAAGGACCAGGGCGATCGCGAGCAGCGCCGCGCGGCGATGGCGGCGGACCCGGCCTGGGGCGCCTATCTCAAGGCGGCGGCCGAGGGCGGCATGCTGATCAAGATGGAAAACCGCATCGTGAAGGAAGCGCCGCACTTCACGGCCTTCAAGGCGAAGAAGGGCTGACCTGCCCTTCCGGCCCGCTGCAAGGCGAGGGGGGCCAAGGCCCCCCTCGTCATTTTCAGACCCGCAGCGTGCCGGCCATCGCGGCACCGTAGCGCGCTGCGATCTTGTCCCAGTTGAGGATGTTCCACCAGCTCGAGACATACTCGTTCCGGCGGTTCTGGTAGCGCAGGTAATAGGCGTGCTCCCACACGTCATTGCCCATCAGCACGCGCTGGCCGTCCATCAGCGGGCTGTCCTGGTTGGGCCGGGTGGCGATGGCGAGCTGGCCCGAAGGCGTAACCGTCACGAAGGCCCAGCCCGAGCCGAAGACGCCCATGCTGGCGGTGTTGAAGCGGTTGCGGAACTCCGTCATCCCGCCCAGGTCACGGTTGATGGCGGCCAGCAGGTCGCCCGTCGGCTCGCCGCCGCGGCCGCCCATGATCTCCCAGAACATGGTGTGGTTGGCATGGCCGCCGCCATTGTTGCGGATGGCGCCGCGCACCGCATCCGGCACGCGGGAGAGATTCATCAGCAGCTCGTCCAGCTGCATGGCGGCGAAGGCGTCCTGCCCCACCAGCGCGCGGTTCAGGTTGGCTACCTGCGCGCCATGGTGGAAGCGCCAGTGCAGCTCCATCGTGCGCGCATCGATGGCGGCCTCGTTGGCGTCGAAGGCATAGGGCAGGGGCGCCAGGGTGAAGGGGCCAGTGGGGGCTGCTGCGGGGGCTGCTGCGGGGGCTGCTGCGGGTGCGGCGGCGGGTGCCTGGGCCTGGGCCCGGCCGGCCAGCGAAGCCAGGCCAAGGGCGGCGGCGCCCAGCATCAGGCCGCGGCGGTGAATGAATGCCATGGATTTTCCTCCTCGGGGGGTGACCGGCACAACCTGATGGCATGGCACGGGTTCCGCAAGGTTTTCGGCACACGGGCTGCTGGACAGGCCCGCCCCCCCGCGCTACCGCCGAAGCAGCATGAGTGAGGAAGCAACATGACCGAAGCGAGCCTGATCCTGAACCGCGAGGGCCATGCCGGCACCATCCTGATGAACCGCCCCAAGTCGCTGAACGCGCTGGATATCGGCATGATCCGGGATTTCGCCGCCGCCATCGCGCAATGGAAGGATGACGCAGCCGTGAAGCTCGTTCTGCTGGAAGGCGCCGGCGGGCGGGCCTTCTGCGCCGGCGGCGACGTGCGGGCCGTGCGGGCCGCCGCCGTCGCGGGGGACCGCGCGCCTGTCGAGGCCTTCTTCACCGAGGAATATGCGGTGAACGAGGGCATCGCCCTCTTCCCCAAGCCCTGGGTCTCGCTGATTGATGGCGTCTGCATGGGGGGCGGCATCGGCCTTGCCATCCACAACGGCCCGCGCGTGGTGAGCGAGCATGCGCTGCTGGCGATGCCCGAGACGGCCATCGCGCTCTTCCCCGATGTCGGCACCAGCCACATCCTGCCCCGCCTGCCGGGCAAGCTCGGCACCTGGCTGGCGCTGACCGGCGCGCGGCTTTCCGGCGCGGATTGCGTGCATGCGGGCCTCGCCACCCATTACGTGCTGCGGGAGAACTTCGCGGCGCTGCGGGCCGCGCTGGTCGAGACCGGCGATGCCGGCGTGATCGGGCGCTTCGCCGCCCCGCTGCCCGAGGCGAGCTTCGCGCCGCACCGCGCGCTAATCGATCATGCCTTCGCGCAGGACAGCGTGCTCGGCATCATCGCCGCGCTGGAGAAGGCGGGCGGTGAATGGGCCGAGGCGCAGGTGAAGGTCCTGCGCCGCATGTCGCCCACCAGCCTTAGCGTTTCGCTCGAATTGCTGAAGCGCGGTGCGGGCATGAACCTGCGCCAGTGCCTGGATGAGGAGCTGAAGCTCACCCGCACCGTCGTGCATGACCACCCGGATTTCCGCGAGGGCGTGCGCAGCGTGCTGGTGGACAAGGACGGCAAGCCCGCCTGGACGCCTGCCAGGCTGGAAGAGGTGGACCGCGCCGCGGTGCTGAAGCTCTTCGCCTAGCGGCCGCGCCGCAACTATAGACTGCCGGCGAGCACCAGCACCACGCCGGCCACGACCGTCAGCGCGCCGGTCACGTCCTTTGCCTTCAGCTTCTCGCCCAGGAAGAAGCGGCTGAAGAGCAGGGTGAAGATGATCTCCACCTGGCCCACGGCGCGCACCAGCGCCACCGGGGCCAGGGCGAAACCGATGAACCAGCAGCAGGACCCCGCCGCCGAGAGCGCGCCCACCTGCGCCGAGCTGCGCCAGGAGCGAAACACCGCCATCACCTGCGCGGGCTCGCGCAGCAGCAGCCATCCGCCCTGCATGCAGGTCTGCATGGTGTTGGTGACGACGACGGAGAACAGCGCCTTCAGCACCGGGTCCGTCCCCTCCAGCTCGAAATTCGCCTTGCGCACGCAGATGGCGGTGAAGGCGAAGCAGAAGCCCGCGCCGATGCCGCAGAGCGCCGCCGGCTGCAGCGTGGCGCGCAGGATGTCGGGCAGGCGCAGCCCCTTGCCGGCCAGCGAGAGATACATCACGCCGAAGACGCTGATGCCGATGCCCACCCAGGAGAGCGGCGGCAGCACCTCGCCCAGCAGGATGACGGCGATGATGGAGGCCTGCACCGCCTCGGTCTTGGCATAGGCGGTGCCGACCGCGAAGCCGCGCGGCCCGAAGGAGGAGATCAGCAGGTTTGTGCCGAAGATCTGCGTGATGCCGGCCAGCGCGCAGAGCAGGAAGAAGTATGCGCTGGGCGCGCCGAAGCTGCTGCCCATCAGCAGCCAGTAGCCGCCGAGGATCATCAGCCCGAAGGGCACGCCGTAGAGGTAGCGCACGACAGCCGCGCCGTTCAGCGACAATTGCCCGCGCAGGCGCTGTTGCAGGGCGGTGCGCCAGGTCTGGAACAGCGCGGCGGTGACGGTGATGGCGACCCAGAGCGGCAAGCGCGGAACCTCTCGTTCGGCGCAAGCTTACCTAACGCCGCGTGCGCCGCCAGCCCGGGTCCTCGACGGTGAGATGCGCGAGGCCGGAGCGATCGAGCATCTGCACCGTCTCCGCCTCGGCCGCGGCCAGGATCTCCGCCTCGTCCAGGTGGGTGAGGCGCCGGCCCTCCATCAGCAATTCGCCGCCGACGACCACGTCCCGCACATCGGTGGCCGTCGCGTAGCAGACCACGCGCCAGACCGGCATGTTGCCCGGCGCCATGTGCGGCGCGGTGAGGTCGACCGTGATGAGGTCGGCCCGCTTGCCCTCTTCCAGGCTGCCGATCTCGCGCTGCATGCCCAGCGCGGCGGCGGCGTCGATCGTGATCATCTCCAGCGCGCGGCCGGGCGGGATCAGGCTGTCGTCGCGCGCGGCGCGCTGGGCGTAGCGCATCGCCTCGAAGGCATGGCGGAACATGTCGCCGCTGCGGTCGGGCGCCGTGCCGTCGCTCGCGATGGCGACGTTCACGCCGGCGTCGAGCAGCTTCACCACCGGGCAGAAGCCGCGCACGGCGGCCACCGCCATGGGGTTGTGGATGACATGCGCGCCGGTCCGCGCCAGCGTCGCGATGTCCTCGTCGGAGAGGTCGGTGCAGTGGGAGAGGAAGGCGTCCGGCCCGAGCAGGCCGAACATCTGGTCGGCCATCACGATGCTGTGGGTGCGATGGCCATCTTGGTGGAAGCGCGCCTTGAAGCGCGCGCCCAACTCGCGCACGGCCCGGCCCTGGGCCTTGATCTCGGCGACCTTCGCCGCGTCGTGCGTCGCCTCGCGATAGACGGGCATGAAGGTGCACAGCCGCATGCGGCCGCGGTCATGCACGCGCTCGAACAGCAACCCCATCGTCTCCAGCATGTCCTCGAAGCGGATGGCGCGCGTGCTGCCATCCTCCATCACGAAGTCATGCGGGAAGGGTGGGCGGCGGGGGCCGACCGCCATGATGTCGCGGATACCGATCTCGGCGATGGCGCGCGCCCGCGCCTCGCCGGCGGCGGGCGTGTCCAGGCGCATGATGCAGTCCCCGCCGCCCAGCACGGAGACGCCGGTGGTGACGCCGGCCTTCAGCCGCTCCAGCCCCGCGAGCCGCGCCTCGGCGAACCAGAAGGAGGCGGGCGAGGCGCTGCTGTAGATGACGCGGCAGGCCTCGCTCCAGGCGGCGCTGTCGCCATTGCCCATGGTCTTCACCAGGCCGTGCCCGGCATGGGCGTGGGTGTCCACCAGGCCGGGCAGCACCGCCTTGCCGCGCGCATCCAGAACCCGCGCCGGGTCGGGGAAGCGGGCCGCGATCTCGGCCGCGCTCCCCACGCCCATGATGCGCCCGCCGCGGAGCGCCACCGCGCCATCGGGGATGACGCGGCGCTCGGCGTCGAGCGTGATGACGACGCCGCCGGTCACGATCAGGTCGGTCATGCGCGGTCACTCCCCTCTGGATACTGGTCCGTCATACCGGCCGGAGCGGCCCCCGGGCAGGGGTGCCGGGATCCGCGCCGCGGATCAGGAGACGTCGATCTGAAGGCCTTCGCGCTGGATCACGCCGCGCCACTTGGTGATTTCCCCCTGCACGAAGGCGGCGAAATCCTCCGGGCTGCCCGGCATGGGCACGCCGCCCATCTGGGCGAAGCGAGCCTTGGTCTCCTCGGTGCCGAGCAGCGCGTTGATCTCCGCATTCAGCGTCCGCAAGGCGGCGGCGGGGATGCCCGCGGCGGCGAACATGCCGAACCAGGTGCTGACATCGTAATTCGCGAGCTCCGGCATGGTCTCGCGAAGCGCCGGCAGCTCCGGCATCTGGGCGCTGCGGTCGGCGCTGGTGACCGCCAGCGCCCGCACCTGGCCGGAGCGGATCTGCTGGACGGAGGTGGTGAGGTTGTCGAAGCTGAACTGGATGTTGCCCGCGATGAGGTCGATCATCAGCGGGCCGGCGCCGCGGAAGGGCACATGTGTCGCCTCGGTGCCGGTCAACTGGTTGAACCAGACGCCCGAGAGGTGAGGCGACTGCCCGACGCCGGAGGAGCCATAGGCCAGGCGGCCCGGATTGCGCTTCAGATGCGCCACGAATTCAGGAACGGTGGTGGCCGGGATGCTCGGATGCAGCAGCAGCACATTGGGCCCGCGGATCATGTTGCCCACGGGCTGCAGCTGCTCGGGCCGGTATTGCAGGTTGCGGAACAGCGAATAGGCGATGCTCTGCGGGCCGATATTGCCCGAGAGCAGCACATGCCCATCGGCCGGCGCGCGGAGCATTTCCAGCGTGCCGATGGTGCCGCCGCCGCCGGAGCGGTTCTCCACGACCACATTGGAGCCGAAGCGCGCCTGGAGATGCGGCGCCAGGATGCGGGCCATGATGTCCGTCGTGCCCGCGGGGGCGGCGGGCACGATGATGCGCATGGGCTGGGTCGGGCGCCACTCGGCCTGGGCCAAGGCGGGGGTGGCCAGGGTGGGTGCGGCGAGCGCGGCGCCCGGCAGGGCCAGCGCGGTGCGGCGGGTGATCAGGGACATGGGCGGCCTCCGGTTTTCTTTGCCGGGAGCTTCGCGGGAAACGGCGCCGCTTGGAAGGGGCGCGCCACGGGGGAGATTCAGTGGTGTTTCCAGACCACCTGCTCGGGATGGGCCTCGGTCGGGTTGGCCTCGATCATGTCGCCATTCATGACCGACTTGCCCGTGAAGGCGAGGATGAAGCCCCAATGGGAGACCACCAGCGTATGCGCCCAGTCATCCAGGGCCGCCATCTCGGCGCGGAACAGGCGGGCGCGGGCCTCCACCTGCTCGGCCGGCTCCTCGATCGCGGGCCACCAGATCTCCTCGATGCTGTGGAAGCCGACCTCGGGCCAGGTCTCGCGCAGCCGGCTGATCGGCGAGCCCACATCGCAGGTGAAGGCGTAGCGCTCCCGCACCGTGGGGGTGACCGTCAGCGGCAGGCCGAGGGCGCGCGCCACGGGCGTCGCCGTCTCCAACGCGCGGGTATAGGGCGAGACGATGATGCGCCGGATGTCGCGGCGGGCCAGCGCCTCGGCCGCGCGGGCCGCCTGCTCATGGCCGAGCGGCGTCAGCTTCGGGTCCACGATCCCGGGATCGCGGCGGGTGGCCGTGAAGTGCAGGTTGAACTCGGATTGCCCGTGGCGCAGGAAGATCATGTCCCGTTGGGTAGCGGGCGGCCGGGCCTGCCGCAAGGAGGGATGGAAAAGGCCCGGCGGCGGAGAATCCGTGACGGGGGCGTTGCGGCTGGTCCATGCCGTGACTAAGTAGAAGGGCCACTGGAGGTCCCAATGCAGGGCGGTTTCCCGATTGATCTGATTCTCTTCGCCATGGTCGCGGCCTTCCTGGTCCTGCGCCTGCGCAGCGTGCTGGGCAAGCGGCAGGGCTTCGAGCGGCCGCCGCAGCCCCAGGGGATGCCCGATGCCAGGGCCGCCCGGATCGAGGGCATGGCGGAGGAGGTGATGCCTGCCCGCGGCAGCGGCGCCCGGCGCAACCTGCCCAGCCCGCAAAGCCCGGCCGGCCAGGCGCTGACGCAGATCGTCGCGCAGGACCCGAGCTTCTCGCCCAATGGCTTCCTGGACGGGGCCGAGGGCGCCTTCCGCATGATCGTCGCCGCCTTCGCCCAGGGCGACCGGCAGACGCTGCGCGCCCTGCTCTCGGACGAGACCTATTCCGGCTTCGAGCAGGCCGTGGCCAGCCGCGAGACGGCGGGCGAGACCCAGCGCACCGAGATCCGCTCCATGCACGAAATGGCGCTGGAGGGCGCGGAGCTGCGCGGCACCATCGCCGATGTCACGGTGCGCTTCGTCTCCGACCAGGTGAACATGACGACCGCCCGTGGCGGCGAGATCGTCGCCGGTTCGGATGCCATCACCGAGGTGATCGACATCTGGACCTTCCAGCGCGACCTGACCGCCAAGGACCCCACCTGGAAGCTCACCGCAACCCGCAGCGGCTGATCTCCCTCCCGCATGGCAGCGCTGCGCCCGGGTGATTTCCGGGCGCGCCGAAGGCCGCTAGGCTTCCCGCATGTCGCACAGCACCCAGAAGCGGCCCCGCGTCGCCCTCTTCGTCACCTGCCTGGTGGACCTGTATCGTCCCTCGGTCGGCTTTGCCGCCATCAAGCTGCTGGAAGATGCGGGGTGCGAGGTGGTGGTGCCGCTGGCCCAGACCTGCTGCGGCCAGCCCGCCTTCAACTCGGGTGACCGCGCCAGCGCGCAGGAGATCGCGCGGCAGGTGATCGCGGCCTTCCTGCCCTATGATTATGTCGTGGCTCCCTCCGGTTCCTGCGCCGGCATGATCTCCCACCACTACCCGAGCCTCTTCGCCGAGCATGACCCCGAGGCGCGCGGCCAGGCCGAGGCGCTGGCCGGCAAGACGCATGAGCTCACCTCCTTCCTGACCGATGTGCTGAAGGTGGAGCGCGTCGCGGCGAGCTATGACGGCACCGTGACCTACCATGACTCCTGCTCCGGCCTGCGGGAGCTGGGCGTGAAGGCGCAGCCGCGCCGCCTGCTTGAGAGCGTGCAGGGCCTCGGCATGACCGAGATGGCCGAGCCCGAGATCTGCTGCGGCTTCGGCGGCACCTTCTGCGTGAAATACCCCGAGATCTCGACCCGTATGGTCAGCGACAAGACGCGCGACATCGCGGCGACCGGCGCCGACACGCTGTTGGCGGGCGACCTCGGCTGCCTGCTCAACATGGCCGGGCGGTTGAAGCGCGAGGGCAGCGCCATCCGCGTGCGCCACGTGGCCGAGGTGCTGGCCGGCGTGACCGAGGCACCGCCGATCGGCGACGCGCCGTGACCGCGCTGGCGGAGGTCCAGGCCCGCGGCTTCTCCCGGCTGCGGCCCGAGGCGACTCAGGCCCTGCTCGGCGCCCCCGGCGCCGCGCTGCGGGATTTCGCCGAAAGCTGGCAGCGGCTGGAGATGGACGGCTTCATGGCCGATGGCGGCCGCTACCGCCGCCGCCGCCTCGCCAATTTCCTGGCCCTGCCGGGCGAGGCTGGGCATCGGCGCGGGCTGCACCGGCCGCATTTCCAGGCCTCGGTCCACAACAAGCTCAATGGCGGCGTGGATCGCTGGTTCGCCCCGGTCGAGGACGCGGTGGCGCTGAACCCGGTCTGCCAGGGGCTGCTGGCCCTTGGGCGCGGCGTGGCGGATGGGCTGAAGCCCGGCACGCCCTGGTTCGTCGAGATGCACCAGTTCCGGGTGGAGGCCGCGCCCGGCGCCCCCGGCCTGCCGACGCCGGAGGGGGTGCATCATGACGGGGTGGATGTGGTGCTCATCGCTATGCTGGCCCGCACCAACCTGCAGGGCGGCGAGACCCTGGTGACGGATGAGGCCGGCGCCGAGCATGCGCGCTTCACCCTGGACGGGCTGCTCGACCTCGCCATCCTGGACGACCAGCGGGTGATGCATGGGGTGACGCCGGTGGAGCCGGTGGACCCGGCGCTGCCCTCCAGCCGGGATGTGCTGGTGCTGACCTGGAAGCGTGTCAGCCGCTAAAATATTTTTTCTCTCATGTGTCACCCTGGGCCGGTGCCGCTGCCATGGCGGCGCCCGTCATGGCGCGCGCTGCCGTCGCCGCGTCCCAGGCCAGCCCTGCCAAAGCGCGGATTTGTTGCGATTCCCGGCAGATGAACTGTCAGATATTTATGACACTAAAAGTGTCCACATGTCCGAGTTCTCAACTCACAATTGCGTGGAGTTCACCATTCTCCCACCTCTGGGCAGGAAAAAGGGCCGCAATCTTCCCTTGCCGCCCAGCGACCCGCGAGGGCCTTCGCGAGCGGCATCAGGCGGAGGCTATTTCCCGGCAAGCCGAAGCCAGACTGGTCCCTCGCGGGCCACGGGCCGGTTGGACAACCAACCGGCCCGTTTCTTTTGCCCGGTTCCCTTTTCGCCGGCTCCGGCCCATGCTCCCGCGAAACGGCAGGGAGGCTTGGCATGCAACGCGATCGGTCCGCGCGATGACGCTGGAGGATCTCGCCCAGGCCCTGGCCGCACCGGGCCAGCCCGCCGTCGGCCTCGCCGCCATGGATGCGGCGCTGGCGAGCCTGGTGGGCCATCGCCTCTTCACCGTGCTTCTGCTGGACGAATCCCGCACCCTGAACCGGCGCTACCATTCCAGCCGGCCGGTGGAATATCCGGTGGGCGGCTACAAGCCGGTGCAGCGCGGCAGCGACTATTACCGCCGCGTGGTCGAGGCGGGCGAGGTGCGCTTCTGCCGGAACCGGGAGGAGATCATCCGCGCCTTCCCGGACCATGAGCTGATCCTCTCGCTTGGCTGCGAATCCTGCGTGAACGTCCCGGTCCGCTGGAACGGGCACACGCTGGGCGCCCTCAACCTGCTGCACGCGGCGGGGCATTATTCCGAGGCGCAGCTTCCCGTGCTGCGCCTGGTGGCGGCGCTGGCGGTGGCCCCGCTGCAATGGATCCTGGACGGGCCGGAGAGCTGACGCCCCCCGGCCCTGGCCGGCTTCAGTAGCAGCCCGGCGCGGCGCCCATGCGGGACGGGCCCTGCGGCAGCAGGCAGGGGCCGATGCCTGCGATGTTCACCCGTCCCCGCAGGCCGAGATCCTCCGCATTGGCCGCGGTGGCCTGCCAGAAGGTGGAGGGGCAGGTGCCGCCCATCGCCACCAGCGCACCCGGCGTCTGCAGCGAGAAGGGGAAATCCGCGCCCGTGTGATAGACGACGAGGCAGCTCGAGATGGAGACATCGGGCCGCACCTCGAAGGCCGGACCGCGGAAGGGCCCCATGGCGCGGCCCTGTGCATCAAGCGGCGAGCCGGGCGAGCCCGCGGGCAGGCTGGCGCCGGGCGGCACGGCCGCGCAGCCGGCGAGCAGGGTGAGGGACAGGCCGATCATGGCCAGGGACCGCTTCAACATTCTTGTTCTCCTTCCTCTGTTGTCATGCCGGGGCCAGCGCCTCGAGCGCATCTCCGACCGCGACGCGCCCGCCTTCCAGCACTTCGGCCTGCACCCCGAGATCGGCATGGCCGAAATTCTCGCGCAGCACGCGGGGCGGCTTGGCGTCACGCTCGGCCGTCTCAGGGTTCACCTCGGTCGCGGGGCAGCGGACGATGCGCTTCCAGACGCGCAGCTTGGCCTGCCCGAGCTGGATCTCCTGGCCCATCAGGTCGAAATCGCCCCATTCCTTGCCGCCGGAGACATAGATGTTCGCGCGGAAGCGGATGGGATCGAGCCGCATGCCCGCCGCGCGCTCCAGCGCGTGCAGGCTGGCGAGCGAGATGATGGAGACGGATTTCTGCGGGATGTCGGTGAAGTTGTAGCCCGGCGCCTCGACGAAGCGCAGCCGGCCTCGTGCCTCCTCCGCCATGAACGTGGTCAGCCAATCCTCGGCGGCCGCGCGCCCCGCCTCGGTGTGGATATTGGCGATGAAGGGCTCGCCCCCGGTGGGGCGGATCACCCAGTCGCCGGTCTTCGGGTCATAGGCGGTGTGCAGCCTGGCGAGGCGCGCATTGGCCATGAGGCAGGCGAAGTTCGTCTTGCGCATCCAGACCGGCGCCGTCGGGTCGAAGCCTGAATCCGCCTGGGCCAGGGCGAAGCGCCGGTCATGCGGCAGGCATTCGCCGGGATTGAGGTTCACCTCCTCCAGCGCCTCGGCGGAGAAGCCCTTCACCGGGTAGCGGTAGATGTGTTCGACGCGCATGGCTCAGCTCCCGATTGCCCTTGAATCCCAGGCTCGCGCGTTCCCACAATATGGGCAAGGCGGTGCTGCCCGATCGGGGGTTCCGCTGGATCTGTCGCCTCCAGGAGGGACCTGAAATGGATATCGAAAAGTTCACCGAGCGCGCCCGTGGTTTCATCCAGGCCGCCCAGACCATCGCGATTCGCGAATACCACCAGCAGCTCACGCCCGGGCATTTGCTCAAGGCGCTGCTCGATGACGAGCAGGGCGCGGCCACCGGACTGATCGCCGCGGCGGGCGGCGACGCCAATGCCGTGCGCGGCGCCATCGAGGCGGAGCTGCGCAAGATCCCCGCCGTGCAGGGTGCGGGCGCCGGCCAGGCGCCGCAGCTCACGGCCGAGCTGGTGCGTGCGCTGGATGCCGCGCAGCAGGCGGCGACCAAGGCGGGTGACGCCTATGTGGCGCAGGACCGCATGCTGCTCGGCCTCGCCATCGCCGACAGCGCGGCCTCCCGCGCGCTCAAGGCCGGGCGCGCCACGCCCGATGCGCTGGAGGAGGCGATCACCCGGCTCCGCAAGGGCCGCAAGGTGGATGCGCCGGCCGCGGAGGACAGCTTCGACGCGCTGAAGAAATACGCCCGCGACCTGACCGAGGCCGCGCGCACCGGCAAGCTCGACCCCGTGATCGGGCGGGACGAGGAGATCCGCCGCGCCATCCAGGTGCTGGCGCGCCGCACCAAGAACAACCCGGTGCTGATCGGCGAGCCGGGCGTGGGCAAGACCGCGATCGTCGAGGGCCTCGCGCTGCGCATCGCCAAGGGCGACGTGCCCGAGGCGCTGAAGGACAAGCGCGTGATGTCGGTGGATCTCGGCGCCATGGTCGCTGGCGCCAAGTATCGGGGCGAATTCGAGGAGCGGCTGAAGGGCCTCTTGAAAGAGGTGGAGGAGGCGGCCGGGCAGGTCATCCTTTTCATCGACGAGTTGCACACGCTGATCGGCGCGGGCAAGGCGGATGGCGCGATGGATGCGTCCAACCTGCTGAAGCCGGCGCTGGCGCGCGGCGAGTTGCACTGCATCGGCGCGACCACGCTCGACGAATACCGCAAGCACATCGAGAAGGACGCGGCCCTCGCGCGGCGCTTCCAGCCGGTGATGGTGGGCGAGCCGAGTGTGGCGGACACCGTCAGCATCCTGCGCGGCATCCGCGAGAAGTATGAGCTGCACCACGGCGTGCGCATCACCGATGGCGCGCTGGTGGCCGCTGCGACACTCAGCAACCGATACATCACCGACCGCTTCCTGCCCGACAAGGCGATCGACCTGGTGGATGAGGCGGCGTCGCGCCTGCGCATGCAGGTGGACAGCAAGCCGGAGGAGCTGGACGAGCTCGACCGCCGCCTGCTCCAGCTCAAGATCGAGCGCGAGGCGCTGAAGCGCGAGGAGGATGCCGCCTCGAAGGAGCGGCTGGTGAAGCTGGAGGCCGAGCTCTCGGAACTCGCCGAGAAGAGCGCGGCCATGACCGCGACCTGGGAGGCCGAGAAGGGC